>CAMBXP010000043.1 GCA_945871895.1 Chryseobacterium gleum
AGCTCAGCTAGATGTTTATCAAGTTGAACTAAAACTCCTACGGGGGATTAGCTCAGCTGGCTAGAGCGCCTGCTTTGCAAGCAGGAGGTCATCGGTTCGACTCCGATATCCTCCACCAAACTCGAACGTGAGCGCGGTTATTTTAAAACTTTGGAAATTAGCTCAGTGGAAGAGCGATCCCTATGAAAGTAGGGAATAAGATCACACGGTTCGATTCCTGTATTTCCTCTATCTGTCTTATTTTTGACGGAAAAGTTCTTTGACATATTGTTGAGAAATTTGTAATAATAAAGAGTAAAAATTATTTCGGTTATAAACCGATAAGAATGTAAATAAGGGTGTATGGCGGATGCCTTGGCTCTTAGAGACGATGAAGGACGTGATAAGCTGCGATAAGCTTCGGGGAGGCGCTATAGCCTTCGATCCGAAGATTTCCGAATGGGGCAACCCAATACTATGAAGTAGTATTATCCGTCGCAAGACGGAAGTTAACCCGGAGAACTGAAACATCTAAGTACCCGGAGGAAAAGAAAACAATAGTGATTCCCTAAGTAGTGGCGAGCGAACGGGGAATAGCCCAAACCGTTAATGTTCAGGCATTGGCGGGGTTGCAGGGCCTCGATATGGAGAAGTAATGCTAAGTAGAAGTATCTGGAAAGATACACAACATAGGTGATAGTCCTGTATACGTAAACATTACAATCCTAGAGGTACCCTAAGTATCACGGAGCACGTGAAATTCTGTGAGAATCCACCAGAACCATCTGGTAAGGCTAAATACTACTAAGAGACCGATAGTGAACTAGTACTGTGAAGGAAAGGTGAAAAGTACCCTGAATAAGGGAGTGAAATAGAACCTGAAACCGTACACTTACAAGCAGTCGGAGCCTTCGGGTGACGGCGTGCCTTTTGCATAATGAGCCTACGAGTTACTCCTCACTGGCAAGGTTAAGGAATTTAGTTCCGGAGCCGAAGCGAAAGCAAGTCTGAATAGGGCGTGTAGTCAGTGGGGGTAGACGCGAAACTTTGTGATCTACCCATGACCAGGTTGAAGCCCCAGTAACATGGGGTGGAGGACCGAACCGATAAACGTTGAAAAGTTTCCGGATGAGTTGTGGGTAGGGGTGAAAGGCTAATCAAACTGAGAAATAGCTCGTACTCCCCGAAATGCATTTAGGTGCAGCCTTGAGGTTGAGTGTCATAGAGGTAGAGCTACTGATTGGATGAGGGGGCTTCACCGCCTACTGAATCCAGACAAACTCCGAATGCTATGACATATACTCAGGAGTGAGGGCCGGGGTGCTAAGATCACGGTCCGAGAGGGAAAGAACCCAGACCATCAGTTAAGGTCCCAAAATCTGTGCTAAGTTGACAAAACGTGGTCGGATTGCATTGACAGCTAGGATGTTAGCTTGGAAGCAGCTATTCATTTAAAGAGTGCGTAACAGCTCACTAGTCGAGCGATCTGGCGTGGATAATAATCGGGCATAAGCACAGTACCGAAGCTATGGAATATTTATATTGGTAGGGGAGCATTCTATTTGCGCTGAAGGTGAATCGTAAGGTTTGCTGGAGCGGATAGAAAAGAAAATGTAGGCATAAGTAACGATAAGGCGGGTGAGAAACCCGCCCACCGTAAGACTAAGGTTTCCGCAGCCATGTTAATCAGCTGCGGGTTAGTCGGGACCTAAGGCGAACCCGAAAGGGACAGTCGATGGCGAATTGGTTAATATTCCAATACTTGTTTTTATTGCGATGGGGTGACGGAGTAGTGAAAGACTCGCGAACTGACTCAATAGTTCGTTAAAGGGTGTAGATATATTTTTAGTAGGCAAATCCGCTAGAAATGTCGAATCCGATAGTACCATAACTCGTCAGAGGAGTGGATAGTAGTCCTAATCAGACTTCCAAGAAAACCCCCTAAGCTTCAGATAGAAACAACCCGTACCGCAAACCGACACAGGTAGTCGAGGAGAGTATCCTCAGGTGCTCGAGTGATCCACGGCTAAGGAACTCGGCAAATTAGTCCCGTAACTTCGGGAGAAGGGACGCCCTGCGCAAGCAGGGCCGCAGTTAAAAGGCCCAGGCAACTGTTTAACAAAAACACAGGACTCTGCTAAATCGAAAGATGATGTATAGGGTCTGACACCTGCCCGGTGCTGGAAGGTTAAAAGGAGAGGTTATTCGCAAGAAGAAGCTTTGAATTGAAGCCCCAGTAAACGGCGGCCGTAACTATAACGGTCCTAAGGTAGCGAAATTCCTTGTCGGGTAAGTTCCGACCTGCACGAATGGTGTAATGATCTGGGCACTGTCTCAGTCGTGAGCTCGGTGAAATTGTAGTGTCGGTGAAGATGCCGACTACCCGCATCGGGACGGAAAGACCCCGTGAACCTTTACTATAGCTTCGCATTGACATTGGGTAATTATTGTGTAGGATAGGTGGGAGACTTTGAAGCGGTGCCGCTAGGTGTCGCAGAGTCGTCGTTGAAATACCACCCTATGATTATCTGATGTCTAACCCCCAACGGGGAACATTGCGTGGTGGGTAGTTTGACTGGGGTGGTCGCCTCCTAAAGAGTAACGGAGGCTTTCAAAGGTCCCCTCAGGACGGTCGGTAATCGTCCGTAGAGTGCAATGGCATAAGGGGGCTTGACTGTGAGACTGACAAGTCGAGCAGATACGAAAGTAGGACATAGTGATCCGGTGGTTTCCATGTGGAAGGGCCATCGCTCAAAGGATAAAAGGTACTCCGGGGATAACAGGCTGATCCCCCCCAAGAGCTCACATCGACGGGGGGGTTTGGCACCTCGATGTCGGCTCGTCACATCCTGGGGCTGAAGAAGGTCCCAAGGGTTCGGCTGTTCGCCGATTAAAGTGGCACGCGAGCTGGGTTCAGAACGTCGTGAGACAGTTCGGTCCCTATCTGATGCGGGCGGAGGAAATTTGAATGGACCTGACTCTAGTACGAGAGGACCGAGTTGGACGAACCTCTGGTGTACCTGTTGTGCTGGAAAGTGCATCGCAGGGTAGCTACGTTCGGATGAGATAAGCGCTGAAAGCATCTAAGCACGAAACTCACCATAAGATGAGATTTCCCTTAAGAGTCCTAGAAGATTACTAGGTTGATAGGCTGCAAATGTAAAGATGGTAACATCAAAGTTGAGCAGTACTAATTACTCGTGTCATTCTATCGGCGAAGTAATTTATATTCTTTATATACAAGTTTCTCAATTATATATGTCATGATATTTAAGATTTACGGTGACTGTAGCAGTGGTGTTCACCTCTTCCCATTCCGAACAGAGCAGTTAAGCCCACTAGCGCCAATGGTACTGGAGTAACATCCGGGAGAGTAGGTCGTTGCCGGTCTTTAAAGCTTCATTCGTCGCAAGACGGATGAAGCTTTTTTTTTATCTTCACATTTCATTCTATGTTAGTGAAAAAATTTCTTACAATACTATTTGTAATTTCTCTATTCTCTTCTTTCCCTATTTTTGCTCAGAAAAAAGATAAAGATTCTCTGCAAATTCAATATTTTTCTCCAACAAATCCTTTTTATCTCGAAAATTCAGATACTTCTTTAAGTAATCTTATTTTTTATCAACCTAACTCTTCTTTTACCAATTTTGCTTTTAATTCGGGGAATATCGGACAAGCTTTTGCTCCTTTGTTTTGGAATTACAGTAGGTCGCAGGAGAATGTGTTTCATGCTTTTGATTCGTATTTCCTAAAAAGCGATTCAGTAAAATACTATTATACCTCTCGACCATACACCGAATTTGTCTATACACAAGGATTGACTAACGAACATTTACCATCTGTGTTTCATACCCAAAGATTTAATTCTCAAATGGGGGTTACTTTAAATTATAAGGTAATTTCTTCTGAAGGAACATATTCAAATCAAGCAACTAGAGGGCATAATTTTTACACGGCAATTGATTTTCACTCAAAAAAAGGGAGATACATATCTTTGTTAGATTTTGTATACAATTCTTTAAATAGTGAAGAAAATGGAGGTTTGAGTGCTGACGATTATGAAGATTTTATTTCGGGTGACAATAGTAATCGTCTTCTTTATGAAACAAGCTTGTCGAGTGCCGTAAATATTATGCGGCATAAGGGTGTTGCCTGGAAGAATTATTGGTTTTGTTTTGGGAAAACTGATTCTATTGAAGTGAGAAATTATCGCTTAGGTTTATTTAATGAGTTAAATATTACTTCTTCCTCTTCTCTTTTTAAAATGGAGTCATCAACTGATGTGCTCAGTTTTAATTCTATTTTTATTGATTCGACACAAACTCGTGATTCTTTGTGGTTGAATAGACTCGAAACTTTTGCTGGACTAACAATTGGCAATTGTAATAGATCTTTTTATATCCCTCAAATTAAAGTGGGCTATAAGCAGCAGTGGAATAATGTAAGTGAAATGAATTCAGGTTTTTTTGCTGCCGAACTAAATAAAGCGAAAGATTCTTTATCTCTCAAAGCAAATTTCCAAATTGGTGTATTTGGAAGAAGGACTGGCGATATGAATGCTCAAGTTAACCTCGGCAAAAATTTAAGAAGGAGTAATTTTATAGGTATTCTTCTTTCATATGGAAATGAGAAGCCGGCTTTCTTTGATAATTACTTTATTACAAATCATCATTTATGGAATAATGATTTCAAAAATATTGAACAATATAGCGCTTCTGGTAAAATTATTGTCAGTCCCCTTAGCGTGACTCTAGAAGGAGGGTATCAGCGCATTGCTAATATGATATTTTTTGATATCAATGCTGATATTAAACAATCCTCGCAATCGCAGAATCTCGCATTTCTTTCTTTATTGCATACTTTCAAAAACAAATGGCTACGCAGCAGAACTTTCGCTAGATATCAATTAAGTTCTGAAACCATTAGAATTCCCCAATTGTTGGCCCGACAGGAAATCGCTTTTTTAATTAATCATAAGGCAATCCATGCAGAAGTAGGTTTATTGGGAACGTACGTTTCTAATTTTTTTGCTAACGCTTACGACCCGTCAATAAGAGATTATTATCTTCAGAATAAGAATAATGTTGGAGGATTAATACTTGTGGATTTTTTTGCCGCTCTTAGAGTCGGGTCAGCTAAGTTGTATTTTAAAGTTGATCACTTTAATGCAGGTTTTCGAGGAAATAATTATGAATTGATCCCTTTCCACCCCCTTACCGATCTAACAATTAAGTTGGGTATTAAGTGGACTTTTTGGAATTAATATTTCCATCCAATTTGTCTAAAGAGAGTAACTCATATCTTTTCACTGATTAATTTATTTTGGAACTTTATTTTAGAGGAAAACATTTGACCTTAAATGGAAAACCTCCGGTTGGGAACCGGAGGTTTTTCGCCTAACTAAACAAAATTCTGGATGTTGGATAAGAATAGTGACACAAATATAAGTCCTAATTGTACCCGTCTCCAAATTTTTAACAAAAAAAAGCGTGATTGTACTTTAAATAAGAATTAAAATACGCTTTTAAACTGATAAGTAAATGGAGCTCTAAAAGTGAGTAAGAATCTGGCCTTTAATCTTTAGCTTGCTGTCGAAGTTATTTGTGTATAGTCCACCGGTACCAAGGCCTTGAGGTGTTTTGGTTTTTAATTCTGCTGTCCATTGAGCGATAGCGTTTAAGCCGATATTCGACTCCAAAGCAGAGGTAATCCACCAATTAATATTAAGCTTTTCAGCGCTAGCAATCCATTCTTCACTTGCTTTCCATCCGCCTACTAAGCTTGGTTTTAAAATGATGTATTGTGGCTGAATTTCTTTCAGCAATATTTCTTTTTCGTCCTTCCTTTGATGAATGATGAGTTCTTCATCCAACGCAATAGCCAATGGTGTTACTTTGCATAACTTTGCCATGACTTCAACCTGACCTTGTTTGATGGGTTGTTCGATGGAGTGTAATTTGAATTTAGCCAGATGTTCTAGTTTTTTTAAGGCATCGTGAGCAGTAAATGCCCCATTGGCATCCACTCTTATTTCAATGTCTGATTCAGAATATTGGTCTCTAATAGATTTTAAGAGAGCTAATTCTGTTTCAAAATCAATCGATCCTATCTTTAATTTGATGCACTTAAATCCTTGCTCAATTTTCTCAGCAATTTGTTTACTCATATCTTCTTTAGAGCCCATCCAAACCAATCCATTGATTACTATTCCTTTTTCACCGCGAGAGAATTCATTATCGAAAAGAATTCTTTTGCCGCCATTCATCAAATCTTTGTGAGCTGTTTCAATTGCAAATCGAATTGAAGGGAATTCATATAATTCAACATCAATAAAGTCATTGATGTTTTCACAAATCTTTTTTAGTTCTTCTTCAAAGTCATCTCTATCGTCGATACTTAAACCCACCAAAGGATTACATTCACCTAACCCAAAAACCTCAGGATTTTCTTCATTCCACAATTTTACAATCCATATTTTCTTGTATGTTAAAATTCCGCGCGAAGTACCACTTGGCTTTTTAAATTCAAGTTGATATGGAAAGTAACTCGCTTTAATCATAAAAGATTTCCTAAGCCCAATAAAATGGCAAAGAGAAGAGTTGACAACGCAATCTTTTTCAATTCAGGATCCAATTCTTTCGGATCGTCATAAGTGAATACTTTTTTCAAATTCAAAATATGAATAGGCAAGACCAAGGCGAATAAGAATTGCCAAGGTGTATGAAAATTGGTGAGCACAAAACCAATCGCTGCGTAGGTGGCGAAACTCAACAAAAAAAGGTGGTATAGTTTACTTTTTTGTTTTCCCAACATTACTGGAATGGTTCTTTTTCCAACTTCAGCATCGCCAATTCTATCGCGCATGTTGTTAAGGTTAAGCACAGCGGCACTCAAAAATCCGATGGAACAGGCAGGAAAAATTAATCGCCAATGAAATTCTTGATTGAATAAATAGTATGAACCAAAAATTCCTAGCACTCCGAAAAATAAAAACACGAATAGATCCCCAAATCCTCTATATCCGTATGGATTTTTTCCTGCGGTATATTTTATGGCTGCAGCTATCGAAGCCAATCCTAAGCCCAAGAAAATTAATCCCTGTAAAGCATCTTTTAGTGAAATATATATTAGAGAAATTCCGCTAATAAGCGATAAGCCTACAAAAATGATAATTGCTTTTTTCATCTGAGTCGCGCTAATTGCTCCCGATTGCACGGCGCGTGTTGGTCCCACTCTTTGCGCATTGTCGGCACCATTTTGTGTGTCACCGTAATCGTTGGCCAAGTTCGAAAGTATCTGTAAAAATATGGTGGTTAAGGCCGCTAAAATAAAAATGGACCATTGAAAAACGCCGTCGGCATTAGCCAGTAAAGCACCTAAAATAATACACGATAAGGCAAGGGGAAGTGTTCTTAATCTAAAAGCTTGTAGCCAATGTTTTACCATGATGTTTTATCTTAAACTTCTTAACCACGGAACCCACTTCACTCTAAACTTAATTTTTTCAGCAATAGCAGCATCAGTGGGTTCCAATAACGAGCTGTCTAAATTATAGCACAAACCTTTAATGTCTTTGTTTGCAATCGATTTATCGTTGTAATAGATATTCAAAAAATTGTAAATTCTGTTTTCGCAAGCGCTTTTAACATCTTTCACTTCGTATTTAAAAGGAAGTGAAATTTTATAATCTCTTACAATTTGATCTTTAGCAATGATGTTTTCAATTTTATTTGCATTCTTTTTATCACCCACACTCAATGCCAATTGATGAAAAATAGAGGAGGTGTCGCCGTGAAATTTATCTAACTGAGAACCTGTTTTCGATGCTTCATGAATTCTATAGTGAGAAATAATATCTGGAATCACTTTAATTCCTTTATGGCCTTTCATCAACAAAATTTTAATGTACATCTCTGTATCCATTCCATAGTGTTGCTCTTCGGTAACTTGTCCCACTTTTTTAACATCTTCTAAAAGAAGATAACACGACGGTTGCCAAAAATTAATTCGTGAAATTGTTTTCCCTACAGAGTCGAATTCTTTGGTAACGATTTCACTTTCTTCGCCAGTGTTAATATTATGAATCTTAGTTGTTCCAACGATGATGTTGGCACCAGTTTCCAAATAAGTTTGCGCAATTTTGTGCAATGCTCCTGGCTCTAAATAATCATCTGAATTTAACCAGTTGAACAATACTCCGGTACATTTTTCAATTCCTTTATTGATAGCATGACTTTGTCCGCGATCTTTCTCACTAACCCAATAGGTAATTTTTTGGTCGTACTTTTTTAAAATCTCAACAGTATTGTCGGTGCTGCCTCCATCAATCACAATATACTCGAGGTTAGGATAATTTTGGTTCAATATAGATTGAATGGTTTGTTCAATGTATTGTCCTTGATTATACGACGGAGTAAGTATGCTTATTTTTGGCAGTTGTGTCATTTTATTTTTTAGGTAATCATTATCTAGTTCGTCATTGTGAGGTACTCCGAAGCAACCTCATAACCAGCATAAGGTTGCTTCGGAGTACCTCGCAATGACGGAGTGCTAAGGAAACTTAGGATATTTTTGAAAATCAGGATCGCGTTTTTCCAAGAATGCTTTTTTACCTTCTTGCGCTTCTTCTGTTAAATAATAAAGAAGTGTTGCGTTACCCGCCAATTCCATGATACCTTGTTGTCCGTCTAATTCAGCATTAAGAGATGCTTTAATCATTCTTAAGGCAAGCGGACTTCTCTTCATAATGGTTTTGCACCATTCAACAGTAGTGTCTTCTAGTTGAGCTAAAGGAACAACTTTGTTTACCATGCCCATTTTTTCTGCTTCTTCGGCAGTATATTGTTCGCACAAGAACCAAATCTCGCGTGCTTTTTTCTGGCCAACATGACGCGCTAAATACGATGAACCAAATCCACCATCGAAAGAACCAACTTTTGGGCCGGTTTGTCCGAAACGCGCATTATCACTCGCAATAGTTAAATCGCACACCACGTGTAAAACGTGTCCGCCGCCAATTGCATATCCATTCACCATAGCAATGACTGGTTTAGGTAGTGAGCGTATTTTCTTATGTAAATCTAAAACGTTCAAGCGCGGCGTTCCATCTTCGCTGATGTAGCCGCCAATTCCTTTTACATTTTGATCTCCGCCCGAACAAAAAGCTTTGTCGCCGGCGCCAGTGAAAACCACAACATTAATATCTGCGCGTTCGCGACAAATGTCCATTGCTTCTAGCATTTCCATGTTTGTTTCCGGGCGAAATGCATTGTACACTTGCTCACGGTTAATGGTGATTTTTGCGATGCCTTCGAAGAATTCAAATTTAATGTCTTCGTAATCTTTTATGGTAGTCCAGTTTCTTGTTGCCATTTTAATTCTTTTTTAAATAATCAAAGTATTGCAATAGTATTTCTGAGTTTTTATCTCCTTGTGTTTTTATCTCCACTACACAGCATTGTTTGTAAGAAGCAGCATACACTTTATCTAAAGTTTTTTGTAAACTTTTTTCTTCTTTGCAAAGGTAATAATCTACGCCAAAAGCTTTGGCAATAAATTCTGCCGACCAGTTGTGTTTTGTTTCAAAGAATTGCTCTAGTTCATCGGTTTGTGATGGTCCATCGATAATTCTAAAAATATTTCCACCACCATTGTTGATGATGATGATGCGCAAATTTTGTGGCAAGTGCTGATTCATCAAAGCATTGCTATCGTAGAAAAACGATAAATCTCCGCTAATCACCGTGGTTAATTTCTCCGACGAATAAGCCGCACCTGCAGCAGTGCTAATGGTTCCGTCAATACCGCTTGTTCCTCTGTTGCTATAGCCAAACAAATTTCTGTTGGCCATAGTATTGTACAAATTCGAGTAGCGAACAGGAGTGCTGTTGGCCAATTGAACATCGGTTTTAGCTGGAATATTTTTTAATATGATGTCGAAAGCTTTTAAATCGCAGAAAGAAATTTTCTCTAAAAATTTCGTGAAGATAGAAGTGAGTTTTCTGTCTTTGCTAATCCACAAATCACGGTAATCACTTTTGGTGTTGCCCAGCTTTTCAAAGTGCGGTAAAACCTGCTCTGGTGCTACCGGAATAATTTTGCTCAAACATTTGAAAGTATCTACGTAATCATTAGAAGCGTTGATGTGCCAGTGAATTTGCGGCTGATTTTTTCTAAAGAAAGTCTTCACTTTCGCGGAGACTATTGGTCCGCCTATGGTGATTAATAAATCGGGCACAAATTCTTTCGCACCTTCATCTTCAATGCTGATGATCAAGCGGTCGATACTGCGGTTGAAGTTCTCGCCAAATAAGTTAGAAGTAGTTTCTGTAAGCACCACCACTTTATCTTGTTTGGCTATTTTATTGAGAGAATCGTTGATCTTTTTGTTTGGTTTTAATAAACCAGTGATGATTAAAACCTTCTTTGCTTTTTTCCATTCTTTTTGCAATTCGGCAATCTTGTCGTTTGGCAAAGAAAGCTGAGTGCTAATGGTTTCAAAAGTATTTTGAGCGTTTGGTTTGTATTCTTTGCTTTGGTACAAAGGTTCGCGCAAAGGAATATTGATGTGTACCGGACCAAACTCAGGAAACTTAGCTGTTTCAATAGCTTCAGAAACAATACGCGATGCATACCAAAAATCATCGGCATGCGAAGGCTCTTGAGGCAATTGAAAACTTTTTTTGATGTAATTGCTGTAAATATTTTGCTGACGAATGGTTTGTCCGTCAACCTGATCAATCCATTCCATCGGTCTATCGGCAGTAAAAACTACCAAAGGAATCTTCTGATAATAAGCCTCTGCAATGGCAGGAGCGTAGTTTAAAGCCGCAGTGCCGCTAGTACAAGCAATACCCACAGGTTCGCCCAACTGCTGAGCCATGCCTAAAGCGAAAAAAGCCGCAGCGCGTTCATCTATAATCGAAATACAATTGATTTTCTTGTGCTTGTTAAAAGCGATGGTTAAGGGTGCATTGCGCGACCCGGGAGAGATAACGATATTCTTCAATCCCTTGGCATAGCAGATATCAACCAAATTTTTTATGTGTTCCTTCGAAGTGGACAAGTCTCTTTAATTTGGCGTAAATATAGAAAAGTAAGATGAGAAAATGAGGTAGATTATTTCATCATTAAAACCAATTGTTCTTAGATTTAACTACATGAGGAAAGTTCGATTTCATGAAATCAAAAAAATCATCGAAATTATTCCTCCAAAAAAGATCGTGTTGGATAGAAGCTGATGTATCGGTATTTTCCATCAATTCTTAATTCAATCTCCCACTCTTTTAGTCCAACATATTCGTTCCAAGTTCTTCTTAATGATGCAATACAGTTCAAAGGGAAAACAATTTCTTCGCTTTTTCCTTTTTTGACATACAGGTTAGTCTCACAGTAAGCAATGTCAGTTTGCTCCGAAAATAGTTTAGTTAGTCCAAATTTGAATTTATGGCTGCTATATTTTCTAGAATCTTTTTCCATTGCTGTTCACTACGTAAATTTATAAAAGTAATGTGAATATTGTTTCTTCAAAATAGAATCAAACATCCAATACAATCCTAATATTCTCCTTCAGCGTTTGAATTTGCTCTTTGTTTAGTTTTCCAAGTTTTTTAATCAGCCTTTTATTATCTATTGCTCTAATTTGATCAACTAAAACATCGCTCAATTTATCTAGCTGACCTTTCTTTAAATGAACACGCAACAATTGAATTTCATTGTTCACTTTTGAAGTGATTGGACAAATCAAAGTAGATAAATGCGTGTCGTTTAATAGGTCGGTTTGAATAATAACTACTGGTCGGGTTTTGCCTGGTTCTGTGCCTTTACTCGGATTTAAATTAGCCAGCCAAATGTCGTATTGCTTAATTTTCATCCATCAATTGTTCAAATTCGTGCAATATATCCATAGAATCTTTGCTCGTTAGCTTCGATTCTTTTGCCAATTGTTTTTTTAGCAATTTTCTTTTGTTGAATAAATTGTAAATATTCACCGCCTCATTGATATAGCGGTTTCTAGCTAGTTTTAATTTTGATGTCATCTCTTCTGCTTCATCAAAAATTTTGTCGTCGAGTTTTAGAGATAAAGTTTTCATGACTAATGATTTTTTATAAAGGTATGTCTTTCTGGTATATACCGCAAGAGGGGTTACAAAATTCTTTCAAGCGTCCCTGCCTTTTTCTCCGTCTCATCCCATTCCTTCTCCACCACAGAAGATTTTGTAATTCCACCCCCTACAAAAAGCGCGATGCCCTTGTTGAATATTTTTCCGCAGCGCAGGTTTACAAAGAAGTGACTGTTTTTGCTGGTGGAGATTGGTCCGGCAAAACCACTGTAATATTCTCTATCGTGTTTTTCTGTTGCAGCAATCATTTCGAGAGCTTTCGCTTTTGGGAAACCGCCAACGGCCGGAGTAGGGTGCAAGCGGTTGATGAGTGCGGGCAAATTGGTGTTGCTGCTGAAAGTACCGCGAATATTGGCTCTTATGTGGTAAAGGTTTCCTGCTTTGATGGTTTCTGGCGCATCGGCCTCGAGGCTATCTAAATCGTGCAAATTTTGGGTAAGAAAATGTGTCACCACCATTTGTTCTTCCATCTCTTTGTTGCTCCAGTTTTCGCCTTCGCTAATGGTGCCGGCAAGGGCGGTGGTTTCTAGAATGTTTTCGTGTAGGGCAACAAATTTTTCCGGACTAGCACCCAGCCACAATCCTGCAGAAGGCGAATAGTATAGATAAGCGTAAGCCTCTTTGTATTTCTCTAAAAGCTGAGTGAAAATTAAATGAATGTTCAATCGCTCTTTGTCTACCAATTTAATGCGCGATAAAATCGCTTTCTTCATTCTTTTGTGCGCAAATTCTACTTGAAATAAATCGAATTGATTTTTGTATTCTTCGAGGGTGCTAACATGAAGATTATTTTCTTTCGAAATTTCTTCAGTTTGAACGGAAGTGCCTTTAAATGCTGATAAAGAAAGTTCGTGCGCTTCGCCTTCAATCAATTCAATCTTGTGTTTTACAGCATCAAAAGGATGAAAAAGAAATCCACAAGTATCTAAAGAAAATTGAGCTAGAACTTTTACTGCATCGGCCTCTAAATAAAAAAGTTTTTCATCGCCCGATAATCTATATAAAACAAAGGGTTTGTGCGCTTTTACGCGTTCTAAAACATGATTATTTAAATCGTCAATTTGCATTTCGTTGCAAACCTACATTTTTCTTTGCTTATTTTAGCAATGAAATGGAAGCAGAAATACGCATATTATTGGTCGACGATGAAGAGAATTTGGTCGACCTTATTCAATTAAACCTTGAATTAGAAGGCTATAAAGTGAAGGTAGCGCGCGATGGTAAAGAAGCGCTGAAGTTGTACAAGGAACAACGTTTCAATTTGGTTATTCTCGATATTATGTTGCCTTTTGTAGATGGTTTGCAAGTTTGCGAAACCATTCGTTTAACCGATAAACAAATTCCGATATTAATGTTGTCGGCGAAGCATAGCGGACAAGATCGTATTGCCGGACTAAAATCAGGTGCCGATGATTATTTGGTAAAGCCTTTCAATTTGGAAGAACTTTTGTTGCGTGTTCAAATTTTGGTGAAACGCTCGGCTCCAGCAGGAAATATAGGTTTAACAGAATATTCATTTGGAGAGAATTACGCCAATTTCGATACCTATGAATTTAAAGGCGTGAACAATCAACAAGGAATTTTGTCGTCGCGTGAAATGAAATTGTTGAAATTGCTCATTGAGAAAAAGGGCGAAGTGGTTTCGCGCGATTTGATTTTGGAAATGATTTGGGGAGTGGATGTGTATCCTTCAACCAGAACGATAGACAACTACTTATTGAATTTTAGAAAATACTTCGAAAAAGACCCTAAGAATCCGGTTTACTTTCATTCAGTGAGAGGCGTAGGGTATAAGTTTAGCGAGTAGACCTCTCTAAAAGTATGTTTTACTTATTCTTCGTTGTAAGACAAATCTTTACCAAAAGTTTCTTTTAAATTGTAAAGAGCTAAAAAGGCTAAGACATAAGTTACTACACCAACTATCATTGCTGCGTTGGGTTTGCCCATAGACACGCTTAATCCCTGAAAAGCCAATAACAACAAAGTAAGCGCGCCACGTACAAAGTTGGGGGCTGTGGTGCTTGCTGTAGAGCGCAAGTTGGTGCCGTAGCTTTCTGCCGATGTGGTAATAAAAACGGCCCAATATCCTACCGCAAAGCCCGATGCTACAGCGCAGATGTAAAACAATGTCTCAGATTGTACGGCAATGGTGAAAAATGAAATCCAGGTTAATACAGAGAATACAATGAAAATGAGCATGGCTTTTTTTCTGCTTTTCAAAACCTGACTCAATATTCCGCTGCAAAGATCGCCCAAAGCCAATCCTATGTAGCAATACATCACTGCTTTACCATCTTCTGGAACAAAAGAGGCGTGTAGCTCTTCATAAATTTGAGAAGACTGATTCATGATTACTCCCACGATATACCACACGGGCACTGCTACTAAAATTAGACTAATGTATTTTTTCGATTCTTGGAAGTTAGAGAACAGTTTAAGGAAATTCCCTTTTTTGATGTTTTGGTGAGAAGTATTTTCATACATCGCCGACTCGTAAACGCCAAATCGAAGTGCTAACAATATAAAGCCCATTCCGCCGCCAACAAAATAGGAAGTTCTCCAATCGAAAAGCTTTACTACTAAAAACGCAACCACCGCGCCCGATACGCCGATAGCTGCTACCATGGCTGTTCCTTTTCCGCGCGATTCTTTGGTCATTGTTTCGGCTACCAAAGTAATGCCAGCGCCCAATTCGCCTGCTAATCCTACTCCTGCAAAAAATCTTAATACAGCGTAAGTATTTACATCTTGAACAAAGCCGTTTAAAACGTTGGCCAAAGAATACATTATTATAGAACCAAATAAAACTTTGAGTCGGCCTTTTTTATCTCCCAATATTCCCCAAAAAATACCCCCAACCAGCATGCCTATCATTTGCCAGTTGTGTAAAAATATTCCAGTGTCGAACAAGTCGGTTTTGGAGGTGATGCCTATATCCATCAAACTTTGTTTCTTCACCATCATAAAAAGTACGATGTCGTAGACATCAACAAAATAGCCTAATGCAGCAACAAATACCAATAAGTTGAATTTGCTTGAAAGTTTTTTTTTATCTAATGTCATGATTGGTTAGCTTATGCTTCAAATGTAAAATTAATTCTTTGTAAAAGTTACTTTTCGATTTTATGGTGTTAATAACTATCAATGCTTAGTGTTTACATCGCTTGGTTCAAAAATTACATTTGTATAAATAGTGTTTTGTATGAAGTCTTTAGTGAAATCTCAGTTTAAAATAATGCTAGTGTTAATGCTTGGTGTGTTTGCTTTTTCTGCCAACACCAATGCTCAGGTAGATTTAAAGCAACAAGCAAAAGAAAAGAAGACTCAGCTTAAAGCGCAAGAAAAAATTAAGAAGGAAGCGGCTAAGCAAAAAAAGAAGGAATATGCCTTACAGCTTAAAGTGCAAAAAGAATCCGAAGCTATAAAAAGAGCACAATTGGAGGAACAAGCTAAAGTTGCTGAAGAAGCAAAGGCAAAAGAAGATGCTAAAAGAGAGGCCGATTTAAAAGCTGAGTTAGCAAGAATTAAAATGGAGGAGGAGAAGAAAGAGGCTAAAGAAAAAGCAGAGCGAGAAGCTGCGGCACAAAAGGAAAAGTTGTTATTGGCTGAAAAGCAAAAACAATTGAAGTTGTTGGCTAAACAAGAGAAAGAAAAGGCGAAGATTAAAGCGATTGAAGATAAGTATAAACAAAGGTTAGAAGGGCAAGACAAACAAATTTTAATTGATCAACAAAAATTTAAGCGTGAGAAAGATAAGCTGGAAAATCAAATGATGGAAGCTGAAAAGCAAGCCAAAGAAAGGTTAGAAAAGTTAAAAGAGTATGATGAGCAAAAAAGTAAAATTCAAAATGATTTGAATAAATCGAGTGTAGATAAAAATAAAAAAGAAACCGAAGATGCATCGCGCAAGAGAAATGAGAAGGAATTAGAGAAAATCAACAAAAAGATTGAGAAAGAAAAGGAGTTGATTGAAAATAAAAAATTAAGTGCAGAGGAGCAAGCGAAACTAGATGAAATCAAGAAGAGAGAGCTTGAGTTAAAGGATAAGGTGCTAAGATTCAAAGAAGAATCTAAACTAAAGGCTAAGCAGGAAGAGGAAGAGTATCACAGCAAACTAGAAGAAGAAAAAGAGAAAATTAGAATTAGAATAGAGGCTCAAAAATTTAGAGATCAAAAGAAAGCCGAGGAGATGGAGCTAAAAGCTAAGTTCGAGGCAGAGAAGAAGGCCAAAGAAGAAGCAGAAGCCAAAGCCAAAGCCGATGCCGAAGCCGAAGCGAAAAGATTGGAAGATTTAAAAAAGGCTGAGGAAGAGGCTAGAAAACTAGCTGAAGAGGAGAGAAAGAAAAAGCACGAAGAGGAAATTAAGAAGGCTGAAGCGGGATTGAGTGAGCAAGAGTTAAAATTGAAAAACTTGCAAGAAGCCGAAGAACAAAAGCGATTAGAACGCGAGAAAAAGAGAAAAGAAATAGAAGAGAAAGAATTGCAGAAGTTGAAAGATGAAGAAGAAAAGTTGAAAAAAGAATCGGAGACAAAATAAAAAAATCCCCAATCGACTGATTGGGGATTTGTGTTAAAAGTAATTTAAGAATTATAGCTTAACAACCCTTTGGTACGCTTCAGAGTTTTCGCTCTTAACTTTGAAGAAATACACGCCACTTTCGAGGCTAGAAATATCTATTTGGTAAGTTCCATTTTTAGAAATCACCTCCTTGAACATTGTTGTGCCTAAAGCATTGAAAATCTCTAAGGTTGATTGATTGCCGTTCAACCCATCGATATTGATACTTACTGTGTTTTCTGCTGGGTTAGGGAAAACGTTTAAAATCAGATTGTCGCTAATCGCTTTAGCACTGTTTTCTTTTGTTGAATAATCATACACTTTACCTAAGAATGGTGAAGGACTTGCAGGATTTGCATTTTGGGCAGATGCCGATTTGTAGTTTCCTGCGATTGTTTGGTAAGGTGTAGAAGATAGTTTGGCGATTTTCGCGCTCATTTTAGAGCCCGCAACGGCTTTAAATCCTTTGTGAAATTGAATTGATTTTCCTGCGCGAAGATTAACTTCTGCTGTTTTTGCTAGGGTGTATGTGTTTCCATTGCCAGTGCTTGCCAATTGAACAGTATCAATTCCTAAGTAAGCAACCTTCCCTTTAACAGTTTGGTTAATCGCGGCTCCGCTTCTAAGCACCGGACGAGTAGTTGATTTCATATAATCTTTAAATTCATCAGTTACATATTGCCCAGTTTTAGCGCTTATTTTCGTGTGTTCTTCGTTGGTTTCCATGCCGTAAATTTCATCAAATGGTGTTTTAATTTTACCAGATTTGTTGTCGTTACAGTTGGTGAAACTTTCCCATGTTTTATTTACTGAGCTAGCCGTGATATCTTGTCCGAAGGCCGATGCGGTAGGAATAAAGCATGCCCATTTGTTGTTCACGTCATTTGCTGGAGTTTGCTTGTTTTTAGGATTGAAATTTAAGCTGTTTAGTGCGTCGTTCCATCCCCCTGGAGCGTTATCCATTGGGATTTGAGATTCGCTTTTGACGGTAACGAGTGAGTTTTTTCCTCCGATAAGCGCATCGTTTTCTGCTAGAACATAGGTGCCTGAACTGTTGTTTTGTGACCAACCTTGAAGGTTTACAGTAGATACTGAGCTTTTGAAATTTACGATTTTGATGCCTGCTGGTGAGTAAAGTGCGCTTTTACCTCCGTTTGTTATGCCGTAATTCTTACTGAATTTTGGGTAGCCGATGTCGTTTAATAGGTTCTGCAATTGATCGAAACCTGCAGTTGATCTGCTAATTCCATCAGGAACAGAAACGTGATGTTTTAATAGTTGTTTAGATGCCGTGGAATTCAATATGTCTAACTTTCCAATAAAATAGTTTTTCACACTTGAAACAGTGCAAGCGAAATTTATATTGTGCTGAAGCGCAATGGGAATATTTGCTCCTTTTTGAGGCGCATCAAAAGAAATCCAAATTTTAACAAAATGATCTTCGTTTGCATTTTCCATTTGTTTAAGTGCAATTCGTGTTATTACCCCACCCATACTCGGACCAACAATAGTAGCCTCTTCGGTATATCCATCTCTTAAGTTTGCATTTATTATTGAATTTAGAAATCCTCTAAAACTAGACGCATTCGAGATAATGTCGCCTGCGCCTTCAATAAAATTCACAAATATTAAATCATAGCCATATTTTAAAAGGGAATCCACAAGATGAGGGTGCTTGTCATTTGTGTTCCACGGAGATGGGCTTCCATCTAAAATCTCATAAAGACCAAGTGTGTTATTGTCTTCACCCGCATTTGTTTTTGCGTTGAATGTAATAGCATTTTCAAAGTAGTTTCTTTTGTTTCCATAATCAAATCCGTCGCACACTATAAAAGGCCTTCTTAGTTTTTCACTTTTGTTGGTAGGATTGAACAATATGTTATACTCAATTTTCTTGTCGCCACTGCTTGGGAAGTAATTAAAAATATTATAGTTGTCATTGGCAGTTCGCAGGTTTGAACCAGGTATTTTAATTGTTGATGAGCTCTTTCTAAATAAAGTAAAATGAGTGTAAAGCGTTTTTGGAGTGGAATTCGCAATGGTGCTTCTTGCTTTTATTTTTATTTCTATAAACTCGTTATTGTTGTTGTAGTAATGAACGGGTATAGATTGGTTGATGTTTACTGCTTGAAATCCCATTCCATTTCCAAAATCAATTTCAATATTGTCGATGATTTCTTTCGTATTGTTGAAAATGAAATTGTTGGGCAAGATAAAATACACATCGTCTCCAAAAATGTTTGAAAATATAGAAGCGCCAGCAAAAGCTTTTAAGCTTTCAAATGAATTGCTGTTTGCCTTAACATCTTTAAGGAATTCACTTTCTTGTATAAATTCTCCATTGGTGATAGCACTTTCTTTTATTCTTTTGAAATCGATGTTTAATAAAGCAAGAGGGTAGGTGTTGTTCGATTTTTTCATTGCAATACCTGTGCTTTCGAGCTTGTCTGTTGATGGAAAAAAGGTGGTGTCGGTATTTGCATTTTTAAGTGTTTCATAAATGTCTCCCCAATTTCCGCTGGTAATAGAAGTTACTTTGTGAGTTCCATTTACGTTAAGCAATAAATTGCTATAAAAACTTCTGTCGATAAGAATTCGCGATTTTATTTTGTTGCTGTCTACCTTAGAAGTATATTTTTTAGGGTCTTGTAAATAGTTGCTGTGTTTAATGGCGCTGGCCGACACAGTTTGCGACAGGGCCATCTTGCTAGTTAATGCTAATGCAGTGAATAGCAGAAATAATTTATTCATGATGAATTGTTTAGTTGGTTAGAAAATGTGATTTGTAAATCCCGCAGAGAGGCCTCTGCGGGAAGGTTTAGTTAGGATAGGAAAAGTCGGTTAGTTTTCTTTTAGCGTTGCAATTTCAGCTTTCATGGCCTCCATTTGCTTATGCATTTGAATGTTGTATAGGGTTAATTCTTCTATTTTTTGCAATAAAACTGCATCCATATTACCAAGGTTTATCCCTTTTTCGCTTACTTCTTGTGCAGAAGGCACATTAGGTAAATGCGAATTTTTTTGAATGAATGTTTCTACAGAATCTAATGGCGCCAATTGATAATTGCTCGCAAAAACATAATCTGGCCATAAACTAGATAGTTTTACTTCAGCTTCTTCGAAGATTGCTTTTCCTGCTACCGATAGTTTTGAGTCGGATGCGAATTTACCACCGATGGCAAGGTTTTCTGCCCAGGTTTTGCCTAGAACAACGTCGCTAGGTATATTGTCGTAATATCTCCCGTCTCTTGCTCCTAAATATACTTTGTCTTTTAAAAAGGTGATTCCTCCGCCGTTAATGTTACCTAAGTCACGTATTCTTAGTATTTCATTGTTTTTCCCTACATATTCAGTTCCAATAAAGAAATTTCGTGTGCTGGTTTTCAAATTTATTGAGGGTAGAAATTGAGTGGTTACTCCAATCGGTTTACCTGTACTTTGTAATATTAATTGAGCATTTTGATCCCAAATTTCTAGGCTTGCGACGGGATTAGTTGTTCCAATACCGATATTTCCGTCGGTTGTGGTGTTTGTTGTTGACCCATTCCAAGTGTTTTGTGCATTTAATGAAATGCTGCATAGTGAAATGCCTATGCAAAGTGCTTTAATTTTTTTCATGGTATTAAAATAGTTTTAGTTAATTATGAAGCAAAACTAAACATGACAGTTCTTAAATGATTATTGAATATTATTTTTCTTAAACTCAATTTTGCGAAAAATGCAATTAGCGCAGCTTCAAATTTAAATTGACACTTTTTGTGGCGCAAACTGTTCAAAATTTTTTTTGTCTTTTTAAAAGATTATCCTTTAATTTACGTCAGGAAACAAATTTTAATAACTATAATTTAATAACAATGAAGAAAAATTTACTTTTATTATCGTCTTTGGCTGTGTCTTCAATGACTATGGCGCAATTCGCTACTTCTATCACAGAAGATTATACCACTACTCCTTGTCATGCGGCTTGGCTGTCGCCTGGACTTGTTCAAGGTAACTCAGGTAACGACATTACAGCTGCTGCATACGTTAATAATACTTTGCAGTTCACTGTAACTGATAATGTTGCAGCTTCTGGCCCATGGTATTATCCTCTAACAAATGATGTTACTTCAAACTGTGCTAACGAGTTAGCAAAAGGACGTGTTGACATCTCTGGTACAGGTCACAACAAATTAAAAATTAGAGCTAAAGCTTCAGCTGCGACTACTGTAACAGTTTATATTCAAGAAGGTAATGCTCCATCTTGGAACTATGCTAAGTTTAGTAACTCTTTCTTAAAAATGAACTTGACTACTTCTTACCAAGATTTTGAAGTTACTGGTATTGTTGCTGCTGCTAATCCTGGTACAATTGACTTAACGAATATCGGTGGTCTTGCGTTCGAGATGTTAGATGCTGTCTCTAATGATGTTCACTTTTCAGGTACTGTTACAATTGAGTCAATTAAAATCGGCGAATACGGAACAAGTGTAAACGAATTATCTTCAGTTTCTAACTTCACACTTTTCCCTTCTCCAGCTTCATCTGAAGTTAATTTGACTTTCACAGCTCAAGAAGCTACTACGGTTACTTTAACTGATATCACTGGTAGAGTTATGGTTTCTGAGCAAGCTTCTGCTGGTTCAGTTTATAAATCTTACGATGTTTCTGGTTTCGCTCAAGGATTGTACTTCGTTACTATCTCTGGTGCAAACGGACAAACTACTGAGAAATTCATGGTGAAATAATTCACTCCGAATAATATAAGAAAGCCCTCGTCGAAAGACGGGGGCTTTTTTGTTTATAACCTGTGAAGAAAATCGTTTCCTTCAAAAAACTTCATTTTACAATTTATGAGATTTTATTTTATCTTCACGCCGCTTAAAAGTGAATATTAACTAAATCTCTATTTATATGTCAGCTGATGCTAAAAAGACTCCCATTGTTCCCGTAGTCATTATTGCTTCCTTGTTTTTTATTTTCGGTTTCGTTACCTGGATTAATGGTTCATTAATTCCTTTTATGAAATCGGTTTGTGAGTTGACCGATACTCAAGCTTACTTAGTGGCAACGGCTTCTTATATCTCATTTGTTGTAATGGCTATTCCTGCTTCTATGATATTGAAGAAAATTGGCTACAAAAACGGTATGTCGGTAGGTTTGTTTTTAATGGCTCTTGGTGCTTTAGTGTTTATACCAGCAGCAGCTTCTAGAACATATTTGTTATTCTTGGTAGGTATCTTTATTCAAGGTGCTGGAATGACTATTTTACAAACAGCGTCTAATCCTTACATTACTATTCTCGGACCGCTAGAAAGTGCAGCGAAAAGAATTTCTATTATGGGTATTTGCAATAAAATTGCAGGAATGTTGGGGTCTGTTATTTTTGGTTTCTTGTTGTTGGATGGAATGAAGGAAGTGAAGAAAAAATTAGAGGATGTTGGAATAACTCCAGAGGACAAGCAGCAAGTACTTGATACAATGGCAGACAGTGTTGTTACTCCTTATCTTGTTATGGCTGGAGCATTGATTTTGTTGGCTGTGTTAATTCGTTATGCTCCACTTCCTGATATTGAAGGAGCTCCTGCAGCAGAAGTTGCTGAAGGTGAAACTGCTAAAACTAGTATCTTTCAATACCCTCACTTGTT
>CAMBXP010000044.1 GCA_945871895.1 Chryseobacterium gleum
CTACTCCGGCATTTTCAATGCCTCGTCCAAAAAATTAATTAGACAATACAATTGTCGGAGTAGAAGAGTCACGGGTCTGGAGACCCGCGCCAGGGAGAAGACCCGCGCCCGGAAAGGAGACCGTC
The DNA here is from genome assembly GCA_945871895.1 of Chryseobacterium gleum. Classification (GTDB taxonomy): domain Bacteria; phylum Bacteroidota; class Bacteroidia; order Flavobacteriales_C; genus JAHEZL01. The sequence goes on from CAMBXP010000044.1 coordinate 126, forward strand.
ACTGCAAAAGTATAATATTCACTAACCCTTTCTCACCACAATAATCTTTTGCGCTGCTATGTAAATAATGCTCGGGTAGAAGAACAATTTCTTGCTTTACTGGATTATCGTGAATGTAATCTAGCTTTTGTTCAAGAAGAAAATTTGTATCTAATTCGATTGGATGATAACCATCTTGCCAAATTTTAATCATGGTATTTTTTGAGTCTACTTTACCTGCAAACAAAAACTTTTTATAGAGCCATTGTCGTCGAGATTCGTTTTCATTTTGAATTGCTTCAAAAAGCCTTTTGCTAGTGAATTTTTTGAAATCTCGAATGACATCAGCGATGGTATTCCTTTCATTTCCTGCTGCAATTATATGAATATGATTACTCATTAAAACCCATGCATAGACTTTCAATCCTTTGTTTGAAATGCAAAAATTTAATGAATCGGTGATGATGGTTTTGTAATCGGGACGGGTGAATAAATCCACCCAATCGATGATGGTTGTTGTGATGAAATAAATCCCGTGGGGGTTATTTGATTTGTATTTGAAAGACATGTTTGTTAGTTAGGTGTGGCGAAGGTAAAAAAAAATTTAAAAGAGGCAATGAAATTGCCGGAGTAGGTTGATCACGGGTCCGGAGACCCGCGCCATAGGGCATGAAGCGCGGGAAAAATACTCAACTAATCCTACTCCACCCGCTCTTCGGGTCGGTCATTTCGAACAATCGTGCGGCGATGTATTTATTCTCTGGCTTGGTAATATTTTCATCTTCGGTGAGAATTTCAATGGCTTTTTGTCGGGCGATTTGAAGCATTTGAGAGTCTTTCACCAAATCGGCAATTTTGAAATCGAGCATACCGCTTTGGCGCGTGCCTTCAATGTCACCGGGGCCGCGTAACTTTAAATCTACCTCAGCGATTTTAAATCCGTCCGTGGTATCTACCATCGTTCGCATGCGCGTTTTTGAATCGCTGCTCAACTTATCAGCCGTCATCAAAATACAATACGATTGATCGGCACCTCTACCAACTCTTCCGCGCAACTGATGCAATTGTGATAAGCCAAAACGTTCGGCACTTTCTACTACCATTACCGATGCGTTGGGCACATTCACGCCCACTTCGATCACAGTCGTCGCTACCATGATTTGACAAACGCCATCTTTGAAACGCTTCATCTCAAATTCTTTCGCGTCGTTTTTCATTCGGCCATGCATCACTGCAATTTGAATATCGGGCGGTGGAAAAGCGCGCAACATACTTTCATAACCATCCATCAAATCTTTGTAATCCATTGCTTCCGATTCTTCAATGAGCGGATAAACAACGTACACTTGTCGGCCCAAGGCAATTTGATCACGCATAAAACCAAACACGCGCAATCGTCCGCCATCTGTGAAGTGTAAAGTTTTAATTGGTTTTCTTCCTGGTGGTAATTCATCAATAATAGATGTATCTAAATCGCCGTATAAAGTCATGGCTAAAGTACGCGGAATAGGCGTTGCCGTCATCACCAAAACATGTGGCGCTTTAGTATTTTTCTTCCATAATTTAGAACGTTGTGCTACACCAAAACGATGTTGTTCATCAATAACCACCAAACCTAAATTTTTAAAAATAACAGGATCTTCGATGAGTGCATGCGTACCCACAATCACCTGCAATTCTCCAGCTTGTAATCTTTCTAAAACCGCTTGTCTTTCTTTTCCTTTTACAGAACCAGTAAGTAATTTAACTTGCACATTTAAGGGTGCTAACAACTCTTGAAAAGAAGCAAAATGCTGTTGCGCCAGAATCTCTGTAGGCGCCATTATCGCTGCCTGAAAACCATTATCGAGCGCAATTAAAATACTCATCATCGCCACCATGGTTTTTCCACTTCCCACATCACCTTGCAGCAAACGATTCATATGTTTACCCGAACCCATATCTTTTCGAATTTCTTTGATCACACGCTTTTGTGCGCCCGTTAATTCGAAGGGTAAATATTTGGTGTAAAAAGTATTAAAGTACTCTCCTACTTTATCGAAAACGAATCCGGAAAAAACAGTTTGATTGCCTTGTTTTAATTTTAGAATGCGCAGTTGTGCAAAAAACAATTCATCAAATTTTAAGCGAGCAATGGCGCGATTGGCCATCTCCATATTTTGTGTCTGATGGATTTGAAAGTAGGCTTGTTCTCTCGACATGAACTGCATATCAGTAATGATTTCTGCGTTCAATGTTTCGGGAATTTTTCCTTTAAGTTGTGGCAATAATACAGCCATTATTTTTTTGAGGCCTTTGCTGTCCATTCCTTTATTCTTCATGTTTTCAGAAGAATTGTAAACTGGCTGCAAACCTTTCAATTCGTTCAACGCACCCAAAGAATACAAAGTCATTTCTGGATGAGAAATATTGAATTTATGATTGAATAAACTTGGCTTGCCGTACACGATATATTCTTTGCCCAATTGCAACGATTTTTTCATCCATTGAGCACCGCGAAACCAAACCAATTCAAGCGTTCCCGTATCGTCTTTAAAAATTACACTTAAACGTTTTGCCTTACCGCTACCTACTTCTTCGGCGCTTAATAAAACCCCTTTTAACTGAACATAATTATCGGGTACGAGTTGATTTACTTTTTGAAATTGAGAGCGATCAACATATTTAAAAGGGAAGTGATTGAGCAAGTCGATGAAGGAAAAAATGTTCATGTCGAGTTTAAGAGTCTCGGCACGCTGCGGCCCAACTCCTTTTATAAATTCAACAGATGTTTTGAGTACATCGCTCATCTTAAATAATTACTGAAAACTCTGCATTTGGCACAATTGAAAATAGATACCTTCTTTGGCAATTAAGTCATTGTGTTTGCCGCGTTCTGCAATTTTTCCTCTATCGAGAACAATGATTTCATCTACATGCTGAATCGTACTCAAACGATGTGCAATAATTAATGTAGTTCTGTTGCTCATCACTTTTTGTAAGGCATCTTGCACCTGTTTTTCAGAGGCAGTATCTAATGCCGAAGTAGCTTCATCTAAAATTAAAATTGGTGGATTCTTCAATACCGCGCGCGCTATGCACAAACGCTGACGTTGGCCGCCTGAAAGCTTATCGCCTTTATCACCAATTACAGTTTCATAACCTTGCGGCAATTGCATAATGAAATCGTGAGCATTGGCAATTTTAGCCGCTTCAATTACTGCTTCTTTGCTGTAGTTTCCTCCAAAACAAATGTTGTTTATAACACTATCGTTAAAGAGAACCGATTCTTGCGTAACTACTCCAATCAATGAACGCAAATCGCTTAAAGTTACATTTCGAATATCGATACCATCTACTAAAATTTCGCCTTTTGAAACATCGTAAAAGCGCGGTAGTAAATCGGCAAGTGTTGATTTACCCCCACCACTGTGCCCCACCAGCGCCACTGATTTTCCTTTTTCAATCACCAAATTAATATCGCTTAAAACCTCTTGTTCTTCGTATTGAAAATGCACTTTCTTAAATTCAACACTTTTATTGAAAGTAATTTTTTGAGGATTTACTGGATCAACAATGTTGTTTTCTGCTTTTAATATTTTATCGATTCTATCGATGGCCGCTGCACCTTTACTCACATTGGTGAAAGAGTTGGCAATACCTTTGATGGGAGAAATAGCCGAATAAAAAAGTAAGATAAAAGCAATGAAAACAGAACCGCTTATTTCGCCTGCAAAAACGAAATAAATTCCGCCCACCAAAATAACCAATGAAATGGTAATCATACCTAGCAATTCGCTCGTAGGAGAAGCTAAATCGCGTTTGCGAAACAAGCGCACCGACAATTCAAAAAATCTTTCGTTACTCTTTTCAAATTTCTCATTGGTATATTTTTCGGCGCCAAATGCTTTAATCACTTTATGGCCCGAAAGCATCTCTTCCATAATCGACAATAAATCGCCCATTTTATCTTGTGCTTTGCCCGAAGTGCGTTTTAAACTCTTGCCCAAAAAGGCAATGGCTAAAACTGAAATTGGCGTGAACAACAAAATAAATAAAGTGAGGTGCCAATCCATAAAAAACAGCAAGCCCAAAATAATTACCAAGCTCAAAGGTTCGCGAAATATGGCTTCTAAAGATGACAATATCGACCACTCCACTTCTTGCACATCGTAAGTCATTCGAGAAATCATATCACCTTTTTTCTCGTTGCTGAAAAAAGAAAGCGGAAGTCTTAACGATTTAGCCACCATTTGGGCACGCAAATCGCGAACAACGCCGTTGCGCAAAGGCGCCAAGAAAAACATAGCGAAATATCTAAACAAGTTTTTAAGTAAAAAGGCTACAACTATTACAACAACAAAAAGAACTAAAACTTTCGATTTACCATTGACGATGTCACCAGATTCTAAAATAAGTTTAGATAAGTATGACTGCAATTCAAATTCATAATAATTGATTGAACCAGCATCATTCGTATTGGGCAACAAATATTTTTGAAAATCGGCTGTGGTATTATTGGTGAAAAGCAATTGCAGTAAAGGAACAAAAAGAATAGTAGATATTAAATTGAAGATGGAATACAACACATTGGCAAGCACAGTTAACCAAACATACTTTTGATATCCTTTCACAAATTGTAATACCCTGGCAAAATTCTTCATAGGCCAAATATAAGGTAAATGAATGTTGAATGTTAAAAGTTGAATGCTGAATGTTTGATAATTCCAAAATCATTAGTAAAATCAAGGCTTTTGGCTTTTGGCTTTTTACTTTATACCTTTAAGGCATGGATTCAAGAAGACAAAATAAAGTAGGCACCTTGCTTCAGGAAGAACTGGCGCAATTGTTTCAAAGAGAAAGTAAAAATCTTTTTAATGGTGCATTTATCACGGTTACGCAGGTGAGAGTGGCTCCCGACTTATCTGTAGCACGTGTTTTTTTGAGCATTATGGGCAAAGATAAAGAGAAGATAATGGCTAATGTGAAAGAGCAAAACAAAGAAATCCGCAAACGATTGGCAGAAATTATTCGCTTTCAATTGAGAAAAACACCTGAACTAATTTTTGTAATCGATGACTCTTTAGATTACGCCGAAACAATCAATAACTTACTTAAGAAGTAGTTCAATGTTGAAGGTTCAATGTTCAATGTTAGCTAACTTTAAACATTGAACTTTGAACATTGAACGAATGAAAAATGAACATTGAACTTAAAATAGCTTCCCGTTATTTCCTGGCCAAGAAATCCAAAAACATTATCAATTGGATTACTTGGATTTCTATATTGGTGGTAGCCATTGTTTCGGCAGCAATTATCATCATACTATCGGCCTTAAATGGAATGAATGAAACAGTGATGAATCTTTATTCCAACTTCGATCCCGATGTGAAAATCACTGTGGTAGAAGGCAAAAACTTTGTTAGTAGCGACTCTCTTCGAAAATCAATCAAATCCATTCCCAATGTTAAGTATTATGTAGAATCGGTTGAAGAAACTGTTCTTTTAAAATACGATGGCAATCAAGAAGTAGCCAAACTCAAAGGCGTTAGCGGCGATTTTAAGGAAATGACGCAAATTGAGCAAATGATGAAACACGAAGATCATGGCTATTTTATGCTGCAAGGCAATGGTGAACAATTTTCAGTTCTGTCGTATCTGCTGGCGCTAAAGTTAGGTATCAATCCGAAAAACCTTTATGCCCGAATAAACATTTACATTCCTACCTTCGATACTGAATCAACCGAGATTTACACTTCCATAGCCGTTACACCTAAAGGCACTTTCGAGATCAACGACGATTTTGGAAACTACATTATCATCAATAAAGATTATGCCAATGAATTACTTCAATGGGGTGATAAAATAAGCACTATTGAAATAGGATTAGACGACGACACCAAATTAGAAGAAACCAAAACTGCACTGCAAAAACTAATGGGCCATAAATTTGAAGTGAAATCGCGCTACGAACAAAACATGTTTCTCTTTAAAACTTTAGAAACCGAAAAATGGATAACTCTGTTCATTTTAGCAGTGATTACATTCTTGGCTATTTTCAATGTGATTGGCTCGTTGTACATGTTAATTATAGATAAGAAAAAAGACATATTTATTTTGCAAAGCATGGGCGCTACTTCTGCTCAAATAAAAAGAATATTTTGGCTAGAGAGTTTTATTATAGGGGTGGTGGGCGCTTTGATTGGTTTGGTTCTCGGACTAACGCTTTGCGCTCTTCAAGATCATTATGGATTTATTTCGCTTGGCGCTAATTTCACGATTGATGCGTATCCAATCGATATTCAAGCTTTAGACATAGTGCTCACTTTCATGCTGGTTTGCGGCGTAAATGCCTTAACATCTTTGATTCCTATTTTGGCGATGAAGGAACAAAAAAAATAACACCTGCTATGGCGCGGGTCTCCCGACCCGTGACCTACCTACTGCGGCGTTTACAACGCCTTTTTTTGATATTTAATGGCAATGAAATTGCCGGAGTAAACAAGTCACGGGTCGGGAGACCCGCGCCATAGCGTGCGTTACCTTCGAGCAATATTTTTCACCACTTCCACCAACTTTATTTTCGCTTCATTTTCATTGGCAACAAACAAATAAAACCCTTGTCCCAATATTGAAAACTTCTCCATAATTTTCTTACCCGACTTGTTGTTTCCAAAGGCAAGCACCGACAATTTAATATCTTTCTTCGCCTTTTTCTTCACCAATTTCTCCAACTTATCTTGCGATTCATTGAGTCCGTCGAAACCACCATCGGTAGACAAAATTATTTGATTCACTCCACCTTTAATAAAATGACTTTGCGCATAAACATAAGCTTCCTGCAATGCTCTTGTACCAGCAGTATTTCCTTTGGCAATAAGGCTTTGGATAACACTTGTAATTTTTTGTTTTTCGCCACCCGATGTTGGCTGCAATTGAACCAACACTTTATCGGCATAAGTGATAATGGTAATTTTATCTTCAGGTCGCATGAGGTTCGTCAATTCAATCATGCTTTTTTGCAATAAGGGCAATCTATCGGCGCCTGCCATACTTCCTGATACATCAATTAAAAACACAAAATGATTTTCTTTAAAATTGGCTGAAGTAAAAGCTGTTTTATCAATTATAGAATCACTCACTTTAATTTCCTCTTTTACGCTTATTTCAATTTTCTCGGGAACAACTTCTTCTGCAACTTCAGCGTGAGGTTTAGCGAGCAAAGGAACAATGAGTTTTCTTCTATCAGGATTGAAATATTTAGTAAGCTCCTTGCTGTTATAGCCTTCGTGTTCGGCATACACATAATACAATGCAATGTTGGATTTAAGAGTGAGCATGCCATTGGCGTCTGTTTTATACTGCATATACATTTCTCCTCTCGACAATTCTAGTAAAGAATTCGCCAATGGCTTTTTAGTGATAGAATCAATCACCAAAATCTCTAAATTGAACTCCGTTCTTTTTTGCTGAGGATTGGTGAATGACGGACAATCCAAATGCGCATAAGGATCGAAGCTTACTACCTCACCTGTAAATTTCACCGATACGGAGTCGAAAGATGCCGTGTGGTACAACGCAATTGATCGCTTAAATTTTCCAACTTTTTTAGGGGTAAATATTATTTCTACAAAACCCGTTTGTCCCGCCTCAATTCCACCCACCGGATAACGAATTTCAAACTCCGCCGAATAATGCTGCTTTAAAATGAATACTTTTTTAGCGGTGTTATTAGTAATTTGTATAGTATCTATTTTAGAAATCCAGTTTTCTACTTTGCCACAATTGAATTCTGTAGAATTAAAAATTAAACCATTTTGATTCAACTGTGAAAACAAACTACACGATAAAAAAACAAAAAGAAAAACAATGTGCCTCATAGCACAAAGATGCTATTTTAAAAATTCTTTCTAATAAAGGTGTCCTCTAAATAGTGGAAATGACTCAAAAAAAATGTAAACATCTATTGAAATCCTCTAATTAAATTAAAGTGTAGTAACTTTTGCTTTGGCACTCGTTAATTTCAATTAACGAGTGCAGTCAAAAAATTGCTTCAACAAAAGTGGATATATGATAGCGATTTTTATACCCTTACATTTAATTCTACATACTCATTTGGCTAGATTGCTGCTATCTATAAATGTTGTAATCGACTTTAGAAAGTTGTTTTTTGACTTTTTTACGATTTTTTTTTGTCAAATGCATTGTAATTTAGCACCCATTATAAATAAATTATCTATGATTCGTCACTTTACTTTGAATATTAAAATTATTGGGCTGATATTGCTACTGTCAACCTTTTCAAAATCAGCAGTGGCAGCTGGCAACGCCGATGTTGTAATAAGTTCATCCGCTACAGCTAATGGTTCTTGGGCCTATTCAGCGCCTAATTACACTTTTACTCCAAGTGCTAATAGTGCGGTGATAATCAATACCGACATTCAAAATAGATTGCTTGGAAGTGGTGGATTCACCGCTGGTAATGTAATAATATTAACAGCTTGCAGTGGTTCTGGTTCACAATCAGGAAATGTAACAACAACAACAACAATTACGGCTGCTGCACCTTCTGAACGCACATTAACAATTACTGCAGCAGGAAGTATCACCATTAGCAATGCTATTAACCTTACGGGAGCAACGGGCATAGCTGGATCTAATATAGTTCTTACCGGCACATCAGGAGTTGCCGTAAACGCTCTACTAACCGCATCAGGAAGCGCACCTACAGGTGGATCAAACGCCACTGGAGGATCAGGAGGTGCTATTACTTTAAGTTCTTCTGGCGGTGCTGTATCAGTTACTGCTGGTTTAACAGCCACTGGTGGTACTGGCGGTACCGGAGGTATCGCCTCTGGCGGAGCAGGTGGGGCTATTACAATTTCGGGCACTAGTGTTTCTATTGGAACCGCAGGAACTATAAATACACAAGGAGGAGTAGGACCAGGAAGAAATGGAGGCAATGGAGGATCAGTTTCTGTAACATCAACTTCAACAACAATAACTATTTCTGGGGCAATTACTACCAGTGGAGGAAATGCAGGAAGCTCAAATCAATTAGGTGTAGCAGGAGGAAATGGCGGAGCTGTAACCATGAATGCTAGAACAAATCTAAGCATTACAGCTGCCACCACTACTACGGGAGGTTTGGGAAATCAATTCTTTCAATGTGGAGGAAGTGGTGCTAATGTTAATTTAACTGGTAATTCTATTTCTTTTTCTACCATCACCACTAACAAGGGAGCTGGCGGTGCGGGAGGAGGCTGTTCGAATTCAGATGGATCTATTATTCAAGTAAATACTCCTCTTCCAGTTGAGCTAATTTCATTTAGCGCACACTTACAAAAAAACTACATTTATGTAGGTTGGCAAACCGCATCGGAAATAAACAACGAAAAATTCATTCTCGAAAAATCATCTGATGGAGAAAATTGGTTCACAATAGCTGAAGTGAATGGTGCAGGCAATTCTCATAGCATTTTAAATTATTCGTATATCGATGATGGAGAGATTTTAGCAGTGCAATACTACCGATTAACTCAAGTTGATTTCGATGGAACCAAAGAAACATCTAAAATAATTGAAGTGTCGGCAACAATAAGTAGAAGTTTTCAAGTTCAAGCTTACCCAAATCCTACTAGCAATTTATGCACGTTTAATTTTGAATTAGAAAATGACGGAATTTACTATTTAAAGGCAATTAATAATATTGGCCAAGAAGTATATTCTACGGTAATTGCTGGAGTATCTGGCAACAATAAAATCACTTTAAGCTTGCAAAATTTCGCGAATGGAATTTATCATTTTCAATTGTTTGATAACAAAGAAAGTGTGGTTTCTGTGAACGTAGTTAAGGATTAAATCTTTTGGCTCACATGGGCGCGTCCGTCAGCTGACGGCCGCGCCCATGTGGCTTGAAAAACTTAATGTGCCTCCAACCAATTTTTACCTGTACTCATTTCAACTTCTAAAGGCACACGCGTTTGCACTGCTTTTTCCATTCCACGTTTAACAATAGGCTTAAGCAATTCTACCTCGTCAAAAGGAACAGTAAACACCAACTCATCATGCACTTGCAAAACCATTTTTGCTTTCAAGGAAGACGCATCTAATTCTTTCTGAATATCAATCATAGCTTTCTTGATGATATCGGCAGCAGAACCTTGAATAGGCGCATTAATCGCATTTCGTTCGGCATAGCCGCGCACCACAGCGTTGGCTGAATTGATATCTTTTAAATAGCGTTTTCTACCCATTAATGTTTTTACAAAAGTGGTTTGTTTTGCATTGTCGATACTCTCATCCATGTACTCACGAATACGCGGATATTTTGAGAAATAATTATCAATAATTTCCTTCGCTTCTGTTCTCGAAATATTTAAACGTTGCGCTAGGCCGAAAGCAGAAATTCCATAGATGATTCCAAAGTTCACCATCTTCGCTTTACCTCTCATTTCTTTGGTAACTTCTTCCAAGGGAACATTAAAAACTTTAGATGCGGTGGCCGAGTGAATATCTAGTCCGCTCTGAAAAGCTTCAATCATTCCTGCATCTCCACTTAACTCGGCAATCAATCTCAATTCTACTTGAGAATAATCGGCAGAGAGTAAAACATGATTTTCTTCGTTAGGAATAAATGCTTTTCTCACCTCTCTTCCACGGGCTGTTTTGATAGGAATATTTTGCAAATTAGGATTCACAGAGCTCAATCTGCCTGTAGCCGCAACGGCCTGCGAAAAACTAGTATGAATTTTTCCTGTTTGTGCATTTACCATTTCGGGTAAAGCATCAACGTATGTCGATTTTAATTTTTGCAATCCGCGGTAATCTAAAATCTTTTGAATGATGGGATGTTTGTATAATAATTTCTGCAGCACCTCTTCGGAAGTGGCGTACTGTCCGGTTTTCGTCTTCTTCGCCTTATCATCCAACTTCATTGTTTCAAACAAAACATCACCCATTTTTTTAGGCGAATTGATGTTGAATTCTACACCTGCTTCAACATAAATTTCTTTCTCCAAAAGAATCAATTGCTCTAATAATTCTTTCGAAAATTCTAGCAATGCGTTGGTATCAATTTTAATACCTTCCATCTCCATTTTCGACAGCACTTGCACCAAAGGCATTTCAATTTCTTCGAATAATTTGATGTCACCTTTTTCTTGTAGAATTTTTTCAAGAATAACTTTCAGCTGATAGGTAACATCGGCATCTTCGGCGGCATACTCTTTAATTTTTTCAAGTTCTACATCGCGCATGCTACTTTGATTTTTTCCTTTTTTACCAATCAAAGTTTCAATGGAAACTGGCTTGTAACCTAAATATGTTTCTGCTAAATAATCCATGTTGTGACGCATATCGGGCTCAATTAAATAATGCGCCAACATGGTATCAAACAATTTTCCCTTCACTGCAATTCCATACTGCAACAAAACATTCATGTCGTATTTAATGTTTTGTCCGATTTTAGAAACCCCCTCATTTTCAAATAGAGATTTAAAAAGGGACAGACGGTATTTTCCAGCATCACCATCGGGAATATTTACATACCACGCTTTGTGTGCTTCAAAAGAAAAAGACAAACCAACAACATCAGCAATATGCGAATCGATGTTTGTTGTTTCGCTATCAAAACAAAACTCTTTTTGTGTGGCTAAAAGTGAAATTAATTTTTCTGTTTCTTCATCGTTGTCGATCAAAATATAATGATGTTCAACATCAGCAATAGTTTTGTAGTGAACTTGCTCTTCCTCTACAATCGGCGCCTCTTCTGCAGCAGCAAACATATCAAATTGTCCTTGAGCAGCAGGCTTCAACCTCTCCACTGTCTTCTCGCTCCCACTCTCCACACTTCCTGTCGTTCCTAATATTCTTTGAGCCAAAGTTCTAAACTCTAACTCATTAAAAAGTTCGCTAATTTTTTCTTTATCGTGTTCTTGAAATTTTAAATCATCGGTAGAAAAATCAACAGGAACATTCAATTCAATCGTTGCTAATTTTTTAGATAATAAACCTTGCTCAGCAAAGGCAATTACATTCTCTTTTTGTTTTCCTTTTAACTCTTGTGCATTGGCAATGAGTCCTTCCACGCTATCATACTTCGCAATTAACAATTTAGAAGTCTTCTCTCCAATACCAGGAATACCAGGAATATTATCGGCACTATCTCCCCACAAACCTAAAATATCAATCACTTGTTCTACACGCTGCACTTCAAATTTCGCACATACTTCTTTGATGCCCCACACTTCGGCGGCGTTACCACTTTTAGCCGGACGATACAACAAAATATGATCGGTTACCAACTGCGCAAAATCTTTGTCGGGAGTCATCATATAAGTAGTGAACCCTTCCTTCTCAGCGCGTTTTGCCAAAGTGCCAATTACGTCATCAGCTTCGTAATTTGGAACCACCACCGATTTAATATTAAAAGCCTCAGCCAATTTAAAAATGTAAGGAATCGCTTTCTTAATGTCTTCGGGAGTTTCATCTCGATGTGCTTTGTAAGCAGGAAAAATATCTTCACGAAAAGTTTTTCCTTGTGGATCAAAACAAATAGCAATATGTGAAGGTTTTTCTTTGTTTACAATTTCGAGTAAGGTATTGGTGAAACCCAGCATTACCGAAGTATTCAAACCTTTTGAATTGTAACGTTGATTGCTTCCAAAAGCAAAATACGAGCGAAAAATGATGGCAAAAGCATCTATAAGGAATAATTTTTTTTCTGAAGACATGGGCTAATAATTATTGTGCTCTAAATGTAGCAAAAACTATCAACGCCGGATATCCCTCATTGAAAAAATACCAATTAGTTACTTCAATTAACTTGAGGAATTCTAAACAACTGCTTCCTACTATCATCTGCGCTAACATTTGCAGCTAAAGCATTCAAAATCGTCACATACATTTTATTTCGGGCAATATTTTTCCGCGATTGTTTAACAAAATCAATTAGATCGCTATCCCTCTTTTCTATTTTCATAAGAACTTTCATCATGATGTTTTGATCGCCCTCCAACACGTATACTCCTTCCTTAATTTTTCGATCCACATTTCGAATTTTTCTATCGAACTCAGCATCTTTGCTCAACAAATGATAAATGATCATTAGTCCGATTTCACTTTCTAAATAATAATTCGACTTTTTATTACTCTTAAAAACATCTTGAAAATTGATGATTTCCTTTAACGCTCTTTTGAGCTGATTATGCATAATAAAAGCTTCTGCCAAACTCCACAGCGTTCTACCAACCAATTTATCATTCATCTGAATTTTAGTATCTATGGCTTCCTGCACTTCAATCGCCAGCACATCTAATTCTTCATGTGAACCAATGCATTTCACCAAATAAAATTTGCATTGAAAATAAACATCGTAATACTTTTCAATAAAAACTCCATCGCTGCTATTCTCTATCTCTAGTGCAAAATGTTTTACAAAGAAATCGAAGTATTTTTTAAGTTTTTTGATCTCCCCTTTGTACACGAAATAAGAACATAAATGGCCGGCCACCAAAACCTTATTGGTATAATCATCTTCATATACTTTGGAGTTGAAAATAACTTCAAATTGCAATTTTCTAACATCATGATGCTTCTCCATATTTTGATGAATAACATAATGAATACTCATTATTTCGCAATAAATCATCTTCGACTGATCGGTAGATAATTTGAGATAATCGGACAGCAATTGATGTTGTACAATTTCTAGAGTTTGTGTTTTTGCTTCTTCGGTTTTTTGAATGAAAAAATACTCATTGTAAATAACCAAAGCCTTGCGATACAAGCCTGTTAGCAATTCTATTTCAATGTGCTTGGCTGTAAAATAATCCATACTTTTTTGCAGATGATTTGCTGTTTGGTTATTTAAAGTGCCCGATACATGATGCAGCATCCACTCCATAGAATAGGCCTTCACCAGAATATAATACAGTTCTTTTTCTTGAGCTTGAACAATTAATTTTTCATTCGATTTCTTGGCTTCATCTACCATTCCTTTGTTCAATAAAAGTTGCACATCAGAAAGCATTCCTTGCAACACATATTCGGGAGAGAAATTAATGTGAAATAAACGTAAGTTTTTTAAAATCGTGGAGTACAATTTACCAAAATTGGCGCGCAATAATTTCGACGATTTATTGAATGTTTTCTGAAGCTCCTCTATGTCGTAATACTTCTGCTTAGTAAAGGCATCAAAGTAATGCGAAAGTTCACTATCAGATTTAGAAGATGAGAGGCGAAGCTTGATATAACGCTTTTCGCTCTGACTCAAATTATGAATGAGTTTGTACAGACTTTTCATTTCTATTTCACCAAAATTACCGTAGAATAGAAAGACCTATCACTACTCATCACATCAATAAAATAGGTGCCTTCCGATAAAGAAGTTAGGTCAATACTGAAATTATCTGAAGCACTAGCTTCCTTATAAACATCAAAACTTCTCACCTTCTTTCCTAAAATATTAAGCACATTTATTTGAGAAATATAGAGTGCTTTATCATCCAATTGAATAGTTGCTATGCCAGCAGTAGGATTAGGAAAAATTTTGAATTTCTTAGTATCCAAGTCCTTCACTCCATTACTAGCCTCAGCAACTATGGTTACAGTATCCTTACCAATATTCTGCACTTCAACTTCAATTTCATAAATCCCAATTTGATTAAAAGACAAATCAGTAAACGAAATTCTTTGTTCACCATATAAACTAAGATTTCCTTCTAAATCACCTGCACCCGAAATCTTTTTTAAGGTAACAACTCCGGCATAAGTAACATCTATTTTACCTGAAGTAGAATTTACCACCAACACATTAAACGGAAACATTACATCAACAATAATGACATTGGGTCCTTGCAGCAAAATCTTATCTCCACCGCCACTCACGCAACCACTAGCATGGTTAACACACATAGCTGTAAAATCATCAGCAGATACAGCAAGTGGAATAGTATCTTTACCCACTCCAACTATCTCAATTTCTAGCTCATATGAGCCTGCAGTAAAAAACTTAAGATCGAGATAGCAGTACTTAGAAAATAATTGATTTGCCGAACCAACAAAAGTGCCCGGTCCGCTAATCAATTTCAAATTAACAGTGCCCGAAAAAGTTGTATCTATTTGACCACTTACCGTATCTCCAGCACCAACCAAAAGATTGTATTTCTGCTTAGTAGTTAATAGAGATAATTTGGAGTGCACCACGCCATTTCTCACCGAATGCTGACAACCTAATGAATACAAACAAGGATCAAGTAAAACTTGAGCAATGGATAGCTCACAAACAAAAAACAATAAAAGCAAAAACCTCGTTTTCATAAAAATTCAAATTATTTATTCCTTTCGCAAAGTTAAGGTACTCATTTTAGCTATCAAAACAGCACTTTCAATTCTTCAAAAGACAACTTTCAAAACAGCAAAAATTAGTAAATAAACCTTGATTAACAAGGATTTATAAGCCTAAAAAAGCCCATACGAAAAAGGCAGATATAAGTTTTAAGTTAGCTTTTGAAAGTTGCTTTTCGAGTATTTTGCGTTTGGTACATCTACCCGACTCGCGTACATTTACTACAGAAAAGTGTTTGTTGTAAAAACCGACCATTCGATAGTAATTACAAATTTAGCCTGCGCATATAAATTCATTCAAGCGAACCCTGAGCCCCCCTTACCCTAATAGTAGTAAATGCAAGGAAGACGTTCTTTCCCCTGGGGGGCTTTTTATTCGTACATAAAAACAAATAAAAGCGATTGACCAACAGCCTTTAAAGTTTTAGGAGAAATATTTTTGATGTTATCATCGTGGGTATGCCAAGTGGCAGAGAAAGCCGGACTGCTTCTATCTATAATGTCAATACAAGGAAATTTAGCATACTGATTTACATACAGGTGATCATCAATAATAGGCGATGTTTGATCGTAAGAAAAATAGGAACCATAGCCTAAAGTATGCGCAGCTTTCCAAATCTTATCCAGCACCAGTTTACCATTTTCTGCAGACACTCCCTCATAGGTAAACAAAGCGTTTGGATCGCCCACCATATCTAAATTAACTCCATAACTAGGCTTAACTTTCAAGGGGAAATTTTTGCTCCAATATTGAGACCCTAAACAATACGAATTTTCTACCCATGGCTTACCATAATCTTCCATATCGAAACAAACAAAATCTACTCCGATAGTCAATTTCTGCTTAGAAATAATTCTCGCCAACTCTAACATGACACCAATGCCACTTGCCCCATCATTAGCAGCATCAATAGGTTTAGAAGTATCTTGATCATCGTGATCGGCCCACGGCCGAGAATCCCAATGCGCAGAAATCATTACTCTACGCGGATTTTCAGGTTGATATTGCGCAGAAATATTATTGAAATTTAAAGACTTTCCATCATAACCCTTCACCACTCCTTTTTGCTGATGCACAGTTAAACCATAGCTTTCAAATTGCTTCACCAAATACTTTGCGCAATCATCGTGTGCTTTTGAATTGGGGATGCGCGGCCCGAAATCGACTTGTTTTTTCACAAATGAAAAAGCACTATCGGCATTGAAATCGGGAATATTTAGGGCTGGGCGTGCAGCCTCTTCAGCGGGTGGCACGTCTTTGGTATCGGGACTGCAAGAGTAAAAAGTAAAGACAATAATTATTGCAATTTTAAAAACTTTCAAAAGCATCATGTGCTTGAAGAAATCGTTGCCGCCCTCTTTTCTTTTTTCAATTTCCGATTTAAAAAAAAGAGTATTCATCTCTTCTCTTAATTCATTCAAAAAATCATCCTTCATAGCTCCACTCAGCTCCTTCTTTAGTGTCTTTAACAGTAATTTTTAGCGCTTTCAATTCATCACGAATTTTATCACTCATCGCATAATTTTTATTCTCCTTTGCGTCTTTTCGCAAATCTAAAATCACCTGCATCAACGAAGAAGAAATATCATTACTGCTTGTATTTTCCTCTGACTGAATACCCATAATTTCCAATAAGAAATCGTTGAATAATTTTTTCAAGGATTCAATATCTTCGGCCCTTGCTGTTTTGGTTCCCACCTTCAATAAATTTATTTCTTTTACTGCGTCGAACAAAACAGCGACTACCATTGGTGTATTGAAATCATCATTCATGGCATCATAAGCGCGATTTACTAAATCCTTTACATCAACTGTTGAACTTGAGCTACCTTTAATATCTTTCAATAAGTCGATAGCAGCCAACACTCTTTTAAATCCTTTTTCTGCACCCACCAAGGCATCATTAGAAAAATCTAAGGTGCTTCTATAATGGCATTGCATCATGAAAAAACGAACCGTCATGGGTGAAAATGCTTTCTCTAGAAATTGAGTTTCACCACTAAGCAATTGAGCTGGAAGAAAGAATTTACCAGTACTCTTCGACATCTTTTCGCCGTTCAAAGTTAGCATGTTGGCATGCATCCAATATTTCACAGGGTCTTTACCATTGGCTGCTTTATTTTGAGCAACTTCACATTCGTGGTGCGGAAATTTTAAATCCATTCCACCACCGTGAATATCGAATTGCTCACCTAAATATTTAGTGCTCATCACCGAACATTCTAAATGCCATCCTGGAAAACCTTTGCTCCACGGCGAATTCCATTGCATAATATGTTCGGGTGATGCTTTCTTCCACAACGCAAAATCTAACGATGATTTTTTATCGTCTTGTCCGTCTAAATTCTCTCTCGTTGCAGAAATCAATTCATCGATCTTTCTTCCCGACAATTCTCCGTAGCTGTTGGACTTTGCGAATTTCTCCACATCGAAATACACCGAACCATTAGATACATAAGCAAAACCCTTATCAATGATTTGCTGTGTGGTTTCTATTTGTTCTACCAAATGCGCTGTTGCAGTTGGTTCAATACTAGGAGGCAACACGTTAAAAGCCTTCATCACATCATGAAATCCGTTGGTGTACTTTTGTACAATTTCCATAGGTTCCAAATTCTCTAGCTTCGCCTTTTTGGCAATTTTATCTTCACCACTGTCGGCATCGTGTTCTAAATGGCCCACATCGGTAATGTTGCGCACATAGCGCACTTTATAGCCTTGGTGCAATAAATAGCGATAAATAACATCAAATGAAATGAAGGTTCTGCAGTTGCCAATATGCACATCGTTGTACACTGTTGGTCCGCACACATACATACCCACAAAAGGAGGAGTTAGCGCTTCAAACTTTTCTTTTTTCTTAGAAAGTGTATTGTAAATGGAAATTTCACCTTGCATGATTCAACAAATAAAATTGAAAGGTGAAAATACTAATTAATTGAGATTAGCGAAAGGAGAATGATTAATTACTGATGATTGACCACATTAACCACCTTTCCCCCATTGTAGATAGTGGTTTTAAACAACCTGCCATCGGCAGAATACTGAAATACTTTACCGTTCTTTAAGAAGCCATTTTCAAATAAACCTTCTCGAATCACTCGGCCATTTCTATCCTTCAACTGAAACATACCGTTACCATCAAAAACCCCCGTTTTGTAAGTAGCCTTGTCTTCGGTAACCACTGCCTTTTCTGGAGCAGCTGCTACTTTCTCTTCTTGTGGCTTGTCGCTCTCTGCTGGGGCAGTTTTTCTAACATATGTTTTGGTATTGGCCGCATCGAACGAACCATTGTTGTAATTTTTCTCTGATTTTAACTCACCGTTATCGTAATACTCTTTGACATCACCATTTTCTTTACCGTCTATCCATTCTCCTTCAATCATCAGTTTACCATTCTCATGGTAATACTTTTGCACGCCAGTTCTCGTACCTTGTGAATTGTATTTCCACTCACTGGCCAATTTGCCATTTTCATGATAGTACTTGTAATCACCCACCCAGCGGTTATTTCTCCAGGTCCCTTCTTCTCTTTTATTTCCATTGGCATAGTAGAAAATGGCATAACCGTTCGGCCGGTTAGCAACATAGGTAATTACATCTTTTGGTTTATCGTTGGGGAAATAGTGAATCCATTTCCCATTTTTTTGATCGTTGAAATAATGCCCTTCTTCAACTCTTTGATTGTCTTTGAAATCGGGTAAATGCAAATCGCGATTGTAGTAAATCCAATGCCCTTGCTTCATATCGTTGGCATCGGTAAAATTCAAAGTATCTTTTACGCTCTGCGCGCAAATAGAGCCTATAAAAACCCCAATAAACACTATAATATAAAATACTTTTTTCATTCCCGGTTACCTAAATTAAAGTAGGTGCCACATCGTTTAACGTAGAGACATTCTTTAAGGTTTCACTTTTAAAACTTTTGTAAGTAAAAACACTTATTTACTGCTTTTTTATTTCTAAACTCAACTCCTTCAGCTGTTTATCATCAATAATTGAAGGCGAATCTATCATTACATCCCTTCCCGAATTGTTCTTAGGGAAGGCGATGAAATCACGAATAGAATCTTTACCCGAGAAAATAGCACACATTCTATCGAAACCAAAGGCCAATCCTGCGTGAGGCGGCGCTCCATATTCGAAAGCGTTCATTAAAAATCCAAACTGATTTTGTGCCTCTTCGTCGCTAAAACCAAGGATGCTAAACATTTGTTTTTGCAAATCTCTATCGTGAATACGCACTGAACCGCCACCCAACTCAACACCGTTAATGACCATATCGTACGCATTAGCTCTTGCTTTGCCAGGGTCGGTGCTCATCAAATGAACGTCATCAGCATGCGGCGACGTAAATGGATGGTGCATAGCGAAGAAGCGTTTTTCATCTTCATTGTATTCCAACAATGGGAAGTCGATTACCCACATTGGTTTAAAGACTTTAGGATCTCTCAATCCTAATTCATCAGCCAAATGTAATCTCAATTCACTCAATGCTTTTCTTGTTTTATCTGCTGCACCTGCCAATACCAAAATTAAATCGCCTGGTTTAGCATTGAAAGCACTAGCCCATTTTTTCAATTCTTCTTCTGGGTAAAATTTATCTACTGATGATTTTAAAGTACCATCTTCATTATATCTTAAATAAACCAAGCCTGTAGCACCAACCTGTGGTTTTTTCACGAAATCGGTCAAAGCATCCAATTGTTTTCTGGTATAAGAAGCCACTTGTTCGGCATTGATACCCACTACCAATTCAGCTGCATCAAAAACTGGGAAGCCTTTGCCTTTAACAATATCGTTCAACTCCACGAATTTCATATCGAAACGCAAATCGGGTTTATCACAACCGTAAAATTGCATCGCATCGGCGTAAGTCATGTGAGGAAACTCTGGCAACTCAACATTCAATACCTTTTTAAACAAATGTTTGATCAATCCTTCGAAAGTATCGAGAATATCTTTTCTTTCCACAAAGGCCATTTCGCAGTCGATTTGAGTAAACTCAGGCTGACGATCGGCGCGCAAATCTTCATCCCTAAAGC
The DNA here is from genome assembly GCA_945871895.1 of Chryseobacterium gleum. Lineage (GTDB taxonomy): Bacteria > Bacteroidota > Bacteroidia > Flavobacteriales_C > JAHEZL01. The sequence goes on from CAMBXP010000044.1 coordinate 20,478, forward strand.
ATTTCACAATTTGATAGTATCTGTCGATACCGCCCACCATTAACAACTGCTTAAAAGTTTGAGGGGATTGGGGCAAAGCATAAAACTCACCCGGATTCATGCGCGAAGGCACCACGAAATCACGCGCTCCTTCAGGTGTAGATTTAATAAGATACGGCGTTTCAATTTCCAAGAAATTCAAAGCATCCATGTACTTTCTAATTTCTATAGATAAACGGTGACGCAATTCTAAAGCACTTCTAACCGGATTTCTTCTAATATCTAAATAACGATATTTCATTCTCAACTCATCACCACCATCGGTATCATCTTCAATAGTAAAAGGAGGGGTTTTAGCTTTGTTCATCACTTTCAAAGAAGTGATTTTCAATTCAATTTCTCCGGTTGGAATATTGGGATTTTTAGAACTTCTCTCTATTACAACACCTTCGGCTTGAATAACATCTTCGCGACCCAAACTTTTTGCTAATGCTAAGTGAGCAGCATCGCTCACGCCTTCCTCCAATATCAATTGTGTAATTCCATAACGATCGCGTAAATCAATCCACACCATCGCTCCTTTATCGCGTGTTCGTTGCACCCAGCCACTCAAAGTAACGGTTTGTCCGACGTTTGTAATTCTTAATTCTCCGCAGGTTTTTGTTCTTAACATATATTTTTAGTTCAATGTTCAATGTTTAAGGTTCAATGTTAGCTAACGTTAAACATTGAACATTGAACATTGAACGGTTTCAGTATCCCAAAGCCTTTCTAACTCTTTTTAAAGTAACAGCTGCAACAGCTTTTGCTTTCTCAGCCCCAACTTGCAACTGTTTATCTAATTCATTTTTGTTCTCCATATAGTGATTGAAGATTTCGCGTTCCTTAGCAAAACGACGCATCAACTCTTCAAACAATTCTTGTTTCGCGTGACCGTAACCATAGCCGCCTTTGCGGTAGTTTTGCTTCATCACTTCCACCTTATCAGCAGAAGCAACTAGCTCATACAACTTAACTACATTACACGTTTCAGGGTCTTTCGCTTCTTCCAGTTCCTTACTATCAGTCACCACCGACATCACCACCTTTCTCAATTGTTTTTCTGGCAAGAAAATATTGATCGCATTGCCATACGACTTGCTCATCTTTCTTCCGTCGGTACCGGGAACGTACATCGTTTTTTCGTTCAAGCGTTCTTCGGGAACCACGAACAAATCGCCATAATGAAAATTCAATTTATCAGCGATATCTCTAGTGAATTCTAAATGTTGCTTTTGATCTTTTCCTATTGGAACTGCTTGCGCATCGAACAACAAAATGTCGGCTGCCATCAGCATAGGATAAACGAACAAACCGGCATTCACCTCGCTTACATTCTCTGATTTATCCTTAAAAGAATGCGCCAATTGCAAGCGGTTAAACGACATAAAACATTGCAGATACCAGGCCAATTCGCAAACCTCAGGCACATCGCTCTGACGGTAAAATACATTTTTATCAATATCGAAACCGCAGGCCAAGTAGCTTGCTGCCACCGCGTAAGTATTTTCTCTTCTTACATCTGCTTCTTTAATGGTGGTGAGAGAA
>CAMBXP010000045.1 GCA_945871895.1 Chryseobacterium gleum
GTTTGAAAATAAAGACAACCGAACTGAACTTTCTGAATTAGGTGAATTCGGACTCATAGACCTCATCAAAAAAAATGTAGTACTTGAAAACAAAACATCGCTTAAAGGCATTGGCGACGATGCTGCCGTTATTGACAGCGAAGGTAAACGCACTATTGTTTCAACCGATATGTTGGTGGAAGGTGTGCATTTCGATTTGTCTTACGTTCCCTTAAAACACTTAGGCTACAAAGCCGTTGCTGTGAACCTTAGTGATATTTATGCAATGAATGCTGAGCCTAAGCAAATCACTGTTTCAATAGCACTTTCAAATCGTTTTTCTGCTGAAGCAGTTGAAGAATTGTACGTTGGGATTCTATTGGCTTGCAAAAATTATAAAGTTGATTTGGTGGGCGGAGATACCACAACATCGAGAAGCGGGTTGGTAATTAGCGTTACAGCTATTGGTGTTGCTAACGACAATGAAATCGCTTACAGAGATGGAGCTAAAGCTACCAACTTATTGGTGGTGAGTGGCGATTTAGGTGGTGCTTACATGGGCTTGCAAATTCTAGAAAGAGAAAAACAGATATTTATTGAGAGTCCGCAAGTTCAACCCGAACTAGAAGGCAACGATTATATTTTAGAGCGTCAATTGAAGCCCGAGCCTCGTGCCGATGTCTACAAGATGCTTGCAGATTTGAAGATCAAACCTACTGCAATGATTGACATTTCTGATGGTTTGGCTTCAGAGATATTTCATCTTTGCACTCAATCGGGATTAGGCATTGAATTGTACGAAGAAAAAATTCCTATCGACCCCCAAACTTTTGAACGCGCCATGGAATTTGGAATCGACCCTACTGTTGCGGCCTTAAGTGGTGGTGAAGATTACGAATTACTTTTTGCTATTGATATTGCAGATTATGAAAAGGTAAAAAACAACCCCTTAGTTACTGTAATCGGTCACTTTACACCTAAAGACAATGGGTACTATTTGGTAGCAAAAGATGGATCGAAACATGAATTAAAGGCACAAGGATGGAATGCCCTTAAGAAATAAGGGGACTTTCTATTTCTTCAACACTTTTATAGAAAGCCATTCGCCGTTTTCACCATATACTCTAAGAAAATACATCCCCGAAGAGAGTCGGTCTAAATTTTCTAATCCGAAAATTAGATATTGATTTTCTTGCACTTCCTTTGTTTCATCACAAATGGTTTTACCATTTACATCTAACAAAACGAAGCGCACCTCTTGAGCTATAGCCGAATACAATTCAATGCCAACTTCATTCGTGAAAGGATTGTTTCTTAAAGAAATTAGAAACGACTGTCCGTAAGTATACCCATCACTTGGCTTCGCCTTCATATACATCTTCATGTAATTGGGCAAACCAAAGCCTAATAAAGAATCGGGGGAGTTATACCAACTGGCATTTTGCTCTATTTGATTCTTCAATTCCCAATTTTTCAAATGGGGGAAAGCCTGCCAATAGCAAGCCGACAAACCGGCTACCAATGGCCCCGAAAAAGAAGTTCCCGAAGCCGCAAAATACCCCATTTCGGTTCGCGCAATCACCGTTTGCTCTCCTTGAGCACTAACGTTAGGCTTTATATCTCCATCAAAACTTTTACCTGTTGAACTAAAGAAGGCATAATTTTCATGTCTATCTACCGCACCTACCGCCAAAACGCTATCTCCATCAGCGGGAGCACCAATGTAATGCCAAGCATCGGCGCCTTGATTTCCAGCACTTGCTACCACCAAAACACCTTTTCTAAACAACATATTTGCCGCTTGGGTTACTAAAGTAGTTTTGCCGTCCATATCTGCATAGGTATGGTTGGTAGAAGCATCATCGAAAGTAGTGTAACCCAAAGAGCTATTCACCACGTCAACACCAATACTGTCGGCCATTTCAGCGGCCATCAACCAATTGTATTCTTCCAAAAGAGATTCGGTTGCCGCATCTTCTGTAATAAATAAATGATAGTTTGATTTAGGTGCAGCGCCATAAATATAGGCATCATTAGAAGCCATCACAGAGAGCACCATAGCACCATGGTTGTCTTTCTCGAAAACAGAAATATCATGGTCAACAAAATCGAAAGTGCTTTTAATTTGTTCATTCATCTCTAAAAGAGTAATGGCCGGAAAAACCTTAGGAAAACCTGCATCGAAAATAGCGATATCGACACCCTCACCGCTGAAACCACGCTCATGTAAAAAGTGACCATTGAGCATACTGAGCTGATTTATAGCCTCTCCATAAGAATGAGCATACCACTGCAGCTCCTCGCTGTTGAATTTATTTTGTGTTTTTAGCGTTCCTGCTGTTTTACAGAAATAAAGTGCCGATTTCACAAAAGGCAGCATGCGCAAGGGCTCTATTAAACTGGTATCACTAGTTACAACCAAGGCAGAATTTCTCCATTTAGACTGCTTAACTGCATCAACACCTAATTGCTCTAAAGCAGTAAGATAGGAAGCATCAACAGGCACATCGCTTTCATCTACAGCTACTCCTCGTTTGAGCTTTTTCTCGATAGAAGAAACGCTTAAAAACTGCTGAGGATTAGACAATGAAGCATTGCCCTTGTTTTTAAAAACGACTTCGAAATAATAATTTTGGGAATAGGAAAGGCTGGAAAGGAGCAAAAATAAGAAAACTATTTTCTTAGTTGCTTCCATGCGATACATAACGCCATTCGTAAATAGTACCCTTCTCAATCTTATCCATAATATTTACCGAAGAGTTGTTTTGAGAGCCAACATCAATCACTTTTTTGTACACCAATCCCACATTTCTAGCATATTTCTCCAAAAAATATTGTTTAGATATTCTAGTCTCTACATCTCTTTGTAAAACTATAGCAGTAGAATCAAAAGATAAATATTTAACATCGGCTTCTTCAATGGTATAATTCCATTCATCTTCGCTATTGAAGGCATTTCCATTCCATGTTGCACCTTCAGAAACCGGAAACTTCAATCTCGAATATCTAAAACTTTCTTCCACTCTTTCGTAACGATCTTTTAACTTGGTAACATACCACACATCGGTTAAGGCAAATGGAAGAGTATTGATATCGACATTTGCCAAATAAAACCTCTTGTATCGCTTGTATTCATAAGAGATATTGCCCAAAAGGTCGGTAAAGGGTAATCCAATTTCTTCCTTTAACTGAAAACGAAAAGTATCTTTTGTTGTGGTGAAATCATTAAAATGTATGGAATCTACATCATAAATAATAAAGGCTCCTGACTTCAATGGAACGTAATTATAACCAAAATCGACAGTGGCTGGAGTGTCTTTCTTACACGCAGTGAAAATGATGGCTACTAAAAAAAGAGCTGCTAAAACACTTCTTCTTTTAACAACAAACCTTTGTCGAAATACTTCCATACACCTGTCTTTTTGCCTTTATTGTAAGTACCTTCTAACTTTAAAGAGTCATCAAGATAATACTCTTTGTATACTCCTTGCAACTTATCTATGTGATAATTTGCTTCTTTTACCAATTTTCCGCTTTGAAATACTTTGAATGTTCCCTCACGAAAACCGCCAGCATAGTTAACTGTAGAATCCACCTCTGCTTCGGTATTGTAGAACTTCCATTCACCAATTCTTTTGTCTTTTAAAAATTTACCTTCTCTTTGCAATACAGTAGACTCATAGTAATGCGTATAGTTGCTGGTATAATCTAGATTAAATACTTCTTTACTTCTAATCACCGTTTCAGAAGTATCCCAATAAGAGATACGCGGTTCACTAGTATAGACCAAAATTCCGTTTTGGTAAATCTCCTTCTTTTCTTGTTTACCTAAGTAACCGTTATAAATCCACTCTCCGTTTTTCAATCCGTTTTTATAATTCCCCAAGGTAGATGCAACGCCGTTTGGAAAATAAGTAGTGTAAAACCCTTCTTGCTTACCATTTTTAAAAGTTCCTTCACTTTTAACTTTACCGCTATCGAACCATTCTGCAACGGCTCCTTCTTTTTTACCATTATTAAAGGTTTCCAAACTTGAATTGATTCCATTTCTGTAATACAACTTCCATTCGCCATGCTTCACCCCCATTCTATAGAACTCTTGCGACACTAGCACACTATCTTGTGCATAATACCTCCATAAACTATCTTTCTTCTTGTCGTTGTATAGTCCTTGCGCCATAACCACTCCATTGGCATAATATAAAAACGCTGCCGCTTTCTTTCCATCTGGATAATAGTTCAGTTGCGCCTCTAACTTTCCGTTCTTTTCGTAGTAATGTTTGAACTGCCCCGCAGGCACACCATGATTGAAAGTACCCTCAAATTTCTTTTTACCGTTTTTGTATTTCTCAACCCAAACACCGTCTTTCTTGCCTTTAGCATCTAGCTTATTCGGCGCTTCAGCAGCAGGTTGAGCAAACACTTGGGTGCTAAACAGTAAGGCAATAATTAAAATGAAATTCTTCATGCTGTTAATTTTGGAGGAAGGTAAACAATTTTCATTCCTAGGTTTAAGTCCTCGTTTCTAATTTTATTAACGGCGAATTGTAAATTGGTTACAATACTTTTTCTAATTCGTAGTGGTTACGGTGAGGTGAGTTGCGCGATACTAGCTCGGCAATGAAGCCTGCCAAGAAAAACTGCACTCCCAAAATCATAGCAACCAAGCTAAAGTAAAACGAAGGCCTATCGGTAATTACAGAATAATCTGAAAACATTTTAACGCCCCACAAGTAAGTGATAAAAATAAAGCCGAAGGCAAACATTAAGGTGCCCAAAGCCCCAAAGAGATGCATTGGTTTTTTACCAAATTTTGAAACAAACATGATGGAGAGCAAATCTAAGAAGCCAAATAAAAAGCGCTCTAAGCCAAATTTAGTTACTCCATATTTGCGTTCACGGTGAATCACCACCTTTTCACCAATTTTTCTAAAGCCAGCCCATTTTGCAATCACAGGAATGTATCTATGCATTTCGCCATAAACCTCAATGGCCTTTACCACCTCTATTTTATACGCTTTTAACCCACAATTGAAATCATGTAAATAAATACCACTCATTTTGCGTGTCGCCCAATTAAACAATTTAGTGGGGATTGTTTTACTGATGGGGTCGTATCGTTTTGCTTTCCAGCCCGACACCAAGTCGAAGCCTTCTTCTAAAATCATTTTGCGTAATTCTGGGATTTCATCCGGACTGTCCTGTAAATCGGCGTCCATAGTAATAACCACCTGTCCATTACATTTCTCAAAACCGGTTTGTAAGGCAGCCGATTTCCCATAATTTCTTCTGAATTTGATACCACGAACATTGGCATCTGCAGCGCAAATTTCTTCTATCACTTTCCAAGAGTTATCTCTACTTCCATCATCAACAAACATCACTTCGTAAGACAGCTTATTCTCTTGCATCACCTTAACAATCCAGGCATGCAGCTCCTTTAAAGATTCCTCTTCATTAAAAAGTGGTATGACTATAGATATATCTTGCATTATTCCTTAATCTTGTTTTTAAAGATAGTTTTTTCTTTTCTAAGCATAAAACCAAACATCAACGAGGTAACGAAACCAAAAATTGCCATGGTGAAACAATTGGCCATCATGATTAATAGAGGCGAACGAAAACCTTCGTAAACCATAGCCTGTTCCTCTGCCGTAAATTTCTGGCCGGTATACAAATCACGCATCATTTTATCAATCAAGTCTTGCGGACCATACTGCACCAACAAAAAAGTAACAAAACCCATGATTACACCAGCGGCAATTCCTGTATTGGTGCCCAAACGTATGGCTTCTGGCAAAGACAAAAAACCACTATTTACTTTATTTCTAAAGTATTTCAGAAAAAGGTACATACTAAAAACAATCACCCCTAACTTTAAAAGGTTAACCACTTCCAGTTGAAAAGGAAGCACGTAAAACATCATATCCGAGAAAGCAATGCACAAACCCCAGAGGAGTCCGAAGTTCAATGAATATTTTAATACCATAGGCATGCGGCGAAAATAATAAAACTTTACGGTTAATTTTCAGCCCTTTAGTGAGAACTTGTAATATTTGATGAAGAAAATTCAACTTTTTTTCTATTTTTGTGCGGGGTAAGTCTTGTGCGACCAGCTCCTGCTGAACTCCCCCAGGTCTGGAAGGAAGCAAGGGCAGGTGGTTGAGCGGTGCGACGCAAGTAGCTTACCCTACTTTTTTTTAGTGGGTGGTCTTCTTTTCGAAACGAAAAATTTAAAAGTATGAAAACAAATTTCGACCACGTGAAAACTATTTTATTTACAAGCTTATTTCTACTCGGTTTTGCCTTCGCAAATGCCCAAACACCAAGCAAAAAAGTCACTAACGACGACGATTACGACGCTCCATTTCGCATGTTTCAAGGCGGACTAGGAGGATCTTACAATGATATGATTGGGAAATATGGCTTGAACAGTCGCTTCCTCTTTAACATCAATACCAAAACATATCTGGGGCCAGAATTCACCTATTATTTCGCAAACAAAACGACTAAAGCCGAATATTTTTTTGAAGTAAATATCACGCGAAACATTGTTCCTATTGGGAAGGTAGCTTTTTTCGGACTCACCGGTGCCACCTGGCGTTTTGGTGATACTGAGCCAGTAATCGACAACACCAAATCATTTCAAGGTATAAACCTAGGCTTTGGCATGAGCTGGAGAAAAGATCATTGGTCGTGGTTTGTTACAGAAAAAATCACTAGTTTAAATGCCAACTTATGGTTGAACGCCGGTGTGGCCTATTACTTTGATATACCAGCATTGGCTAGATTAACCAATATTTACAACCTCAACAAAAGAACACGAAAAGAATAATATTTTGAATTTCGAGAAAAGTATAACGAAAGAACAAATCACGCAACTGCCTTTGCATAGCTACGATGGAAGAGTTATAATTCTCGACGACAAAAAAAATATAGCGCAAGCTTTCGAAGAGATTTCTGCAGAAAGCATTGTAGGTATCGACAGCGAAACAAAACCTTGTTTTAAGAAAGGGCAGTACAACCATACTGCCCTTGTTCAATTGGCAACTGCCTCAACGGTATATTTGGTGAAGCCTCAAAAAACAGGTTTACCTATAGAGTTTGTTAATTTGTTAGAAAACAAAGACATCATTAAGGTAGGTATTGCCATCGCTCAAGATTTAACCGACCTGCGTAAATTCAAACCATTCAAAGAGAAATCGATGATTGATTTAAATAATTTGTGCACTCAACTGGGTTTTCAAAACATAGGAGCCAAAAACCTAAGCGGTATTTTCTTAGGGTGTAGAATTAGTAAATCGCAACAAACGTCTAATTGGGAGCAAGACCCTCTTACCCACGCTCAAGTGCTTTATGCAGCTACTGATGCATGGATTTGCAGAGAGATTTTAAAGAAGATGATGGATAGCGGACTCTATAAAACTGAGTTCTAATCAAGCAACATAAAAAAAGCCTAAAACATTTCTGTTTTAGGCTTTTTTATGCTCATACCTTTTAATTCATCTGCCCTAAGGTAATTAAGGCCTGATAAATATATTCATCGTTAAGAAGTGTTTTATGAAAGGCACTCAATCTATCTTTTAGGGCTTTATCACTGTCAATTTTAGCCTTCTCATCTTTAAGGTAATCTGCATGAACCGACTTCAATCCCTTAATGGCTTTTTCCATTCGCTCACTGCTGGCTTGCAAATCTTTCATGTCTCTTTCATAATCGCTGTACTTTAAAGATTGTAAAGTATTTTTCTCTTCTTTTCTTAGCAATTCTAAATGATCATTCAATAGTTTGAAAAATGATGTTGTATCTAGCCTCATTTTAGCCGCTACTTGCAACTCTTTGTAGTGAGGCTCTGACTTATAAACGGCATATTTCGCCTTTTTAATTTTAGTCCATGGCATAGGGAAATCTTCTTCCCTTTCACCTTGTTTCATTCCTGAATACAAATCGGGCATAACAATATCAGGCACCACACCTTTTAGCTGCGTTGCGCCACCATTGATTCTAAAAAATTTAGATTGCGTAATTTTCACAGAACCTAAATCATCATCACCCACGGTTTGATTTAAGGCAGACTTAAACTGACTCAACTCATAAAAACGCTGCACACTTCCTTTACCAAAAGTTGATTCTGTACCTATTATCACGCCGCGGTGGTAATCTTGAATAGCCGCAGCAAAAATTTCTGAAGCCGAAGCACTAAAACCATTTACCAACACCACCAATGGTTTGGTATCTTGAATACCCGGATTTGGGTCTTTGTAAGCATGACTGCTTCCCGCTTTATCATCAACAATAACAACCGGTCCCGATTCAATGAAAATCCCAATCATTTGTATTGCATCTTGCAAGGAACCACCACCATTGTTTCTCAAATCTATTACTGTACCTGCAATATCGTTAACCGACAAACGCTCTACCTCTTTCAATACATCGCTTGCCGAATTTCTGCCGCCTTGTCCGGTAAAATCGGCATAAAAACTAGGTAAATTAATATAACCATATTTAGTGTCATCTCCATCGCGGGTTAAAATTGCCGACTTAGCAAAAGTCTCTTCCAGCACAACAACATCTCTAATAATTGGAATTATTTTGGTGGTTCCATCAACCTTCTTAACTGTTAATCTAACCTCAGTGCCTTTTGGTCCGCGAATCATACCCACCACTTTATCCAATCGCATATCTGCCACATAAACAGGTTTATCTGCACCTTGTGCCACCTCTAAAATCAAATCACCAGCTTCTAATTCTCCTTGTTTCCAAGAAGCGCTGCCAGGCACAATGGCTGTTACTTTAACATAACCATCTTTCTCTTGAAGTGTTGCACCAATTCCTTCTAGTCGACCTGTCATATGAATATCGAAGTCTTTTTTCTCTACTGGCGCGAAGTAGCTGGTGTGTGGGTCGTACACACTCATTAAGGCATTTACATACAATGAAAACTGTTCGGCAGCATCTACTTGTTTTAAGCTTTTACTCCATTCTTCGTAGCTTTTTAATACCTTTTCGCGGGCCTCTTTCTCCAGCTCAATATCGCTTTTTTTGGTTTTAGCGCTATCTGTTTCTATTCTTTCTTTTAAGTTGTAATAGCGCGATAAAACCTGGTATTTCAATAGTTTTCTCCACAACTCTTTACGCTCCAATTCATTTGCAGGAAAAGATCTTTTTTCTTCGTCTGTTTCCACCGATTCGACAATAGAGAAATCGAAAGGTTTGCTTAAAATATCTTTGAAAACAGACTCTATTTCGGCTTCTCTTTTCGTAATGATAACTTGTGCTTCATTGTAAAAATCTAAAGCACCGCCATTGTTTATTTCATCATCAATTGAGCGCGTATATTTGCTTAATTGCTCCACATCAGAAGCCAATAAAACTCTTTTGGAGCGATCGATGGTTTTTAGATATTGATTGTAAGCCTTTTCAGAAAAACCATCATCAATTTTAACATCTAAATAATGATAGTTCTGGGTAGATGTGAAAACATATTCTAAAATAGCCTGCTCCTTAGTTTTCTTTTCTTCTGGCTGTAAAGCATAAAAACCAAAAACACATAAGGCAGCGGCAATGGCCACTATTGTTACCTTTAATTTCATAAGCATAGTATATTCTTTTTGAAAGATTCATCTAAGATATTATAAAATATACAACACGAAACACCTCTACTCTTTATTTTAGTTAATTTGATATATTAGCAGACTAATAGAGGAATTATATGATTGTTGTTGCCGACATGGGATCTACCAAAACCGATTGGAGTTTTGTAGACACTGATAAAAACATAGTGAAAGTAAGTACTAAGGGATTCAACCCTTATTTCTATTCTACCGAAGAAATCATTGTTCTTTTAAAGTCCGAATTTTCCAAGCAAACGTTCAACTGGAATGAAATAACTAATGTTTATTTCTACGGTTCGGGCTGTTCTAGCAAGGATAAGCAGCGTATAGTTAAAAATGCTTTGCTTCCGTTTTTTCCTAAGGCAGAATTATTTATTTCACACGATTTATTGGCGTCGGCACGCGCTGTGTGTGGAAAAAACAAAGGTATCGCTTGCATTTTAGGTACAGGTGCAAATACTTGTTTATTTGATGGAGAAAACATTATAGCCAACAACCCCAGTTTAGGATTTTTATTGGGTGATGAAGGTAGTGGTGGCGATTTAGGCAGAGAGTTAATAAAGTATTACCAATACGGCGAATTACCCAAAGAAATAGAAGAAAAGTTTGAGTTGCAATACAACATGAACCGTCAGAAATTACTCGACGAAGTATACAGCACCAAGCACCCAAATGCTTATTGCGCGGCGTACAGCACCTTTGTTAACGAAAACAAATCGAATCCTGTTATCAAGCAAATGATTGAAGAAAGAATGGAAGAATTCTTTAAACGTCACGTTAGCAAGTACGAGGGACATCAAAACATACCTATCCACTTCGTGGGTTCTATTGCACATTACTTTGAAGAAAATTTAAAAACCGTTGCACAAAAATTCGGATGCTCTGTTGGAGTCATTGTAAAGAATCCAGTTAATTTATTAATCGCTTACCACACCAACTAATGGCATTTGCTTTTCATCACGATAAAGACGAATATTTCAAACAGCAAAAAGACAATGCGGCCGAATTCATTCATCCCTTTGTTGAACAATTTGTAAAAATTGATTCGAACTTAAAGGTATTAGAAATAGGATGTGCTGAAGGGGGAGTGCTTTGCTCTTTCTTAGAAAAAGGGGCTAAAGGTGTGGGCATAGAATTGCTGCAAGCTCGCTTAGATTTGGCCAATCATTATTTATCGGCTCAAATTCCAACAGAACAATTTACGCTCATCAACAAAAATATTTACGATATCAATCCTTCCCAAGATTTACCTTTTCTTTTCGATTTGGTGATTTTAAAAGATGTAATTGAACATATACCGCAGCAAGAAAAAGTGTTGGCCGAGATGAAGAAATTGTTGGCGCCAGGCGGTAAAATATTTTTCGGATTTCCACCCTGGCAAATGCCCTTTGGCGGACACCAACAAATTTGTGAAAGCAAGATTTTACATCTTCTTCCCTACTTTCATTTGCTGCCGCGTTTCATGTACAAAGTAGTATTGAAAATGTTTGGCGAAAAAGATTCTACCATTGAAGAATTGATGGATATTAAATCGACTGGAATTTCGCTAGAAAGATTTGAAAGAATTTGCAAAGAGAACGATTACAAAATAGTGAACAAGAAATTGTATTTGATTAACCCTATTTACAAATACAAATTCAAGCTAACGCCGCGTAAACAGTTTGGCTTTATTAGCGCTATACCTTATATCAGAAATTACTGTACTACTTGTGGGTATTATTTGATTGAGAAGAAATAATTGATTAGCCGCAATCGCACCAGTTAAATTATTTTCAAAGTAGCCTCATCCTCGGACCTTTCCGTCAACTGACGGACCACTGCTTAAAAATGCTTCTCACACTCAGTCACCCTTCTCTTTTGGAGAAGGGATGGGGATGAGGCCCAATTAAGTTTAAAGGTAAAATTGCGGATAATCATAAAGAAATAACCGCATGATCTTTTTACGCGCCAGAGAACAACTACGGTTTAAAATAATTCTGAGAAGATACTTGCAAAAGATGGAACAGTTCTTGGTTTCAAAAAATTAAATTGATTGGAAGTCTGCTTTTCCGTATTTTTATCGATGTACTTAAAAATTTATTTATGAGAAACTTTTTGATTTTATTCTGTGCTGCTTTATTTTTCTCTTTCTCTTCTGCCCTTCAAAACGCAACATTACCACAGTTCGATGGAGTGTACTTTGGTAAAATACAAACCGAACAAAAAACAGAATACCATTACATCGTTTTTAAAGGCGAAGGGAAAGCCAGCACTTATATACTAAATAGCCCCGACATCAATAAGGTTGCCGACTTGATAAAAAACAACATTCCTGGCGATTTCGCTGGTGAATACCGAATGGAAAATAGCAATATCATTTACCGCTCGAACAACAGTATAGGTAAAAGCGAAAAACCTTCAGTTGCTTTATCTACCTATTACAAAGGACAAATCAATGCAGATGGAAGCATCACCTTAGAGGCTGTATTTAGCAGCAAAAACAAGGGCAGAACCGTGTTCACTTTTCAACATTTAAAATAAAACACAGATGAGAAATTTGTTGTTGCTGCATTTACTTAGCATTTTCTGTTTTTTTAATGTAGAAGCTCAAGAAAACATCAAGTGGATTACATTCAATCAACTTGAAAAACTGCAACAAATACAGAAGAAACCTGTGTTGATAGATGTTTATACCGACTGGTGTGGCTGGTGCAAGCAACTCGACAAAACAACCTACGCCGACCCCAATATTATTAGCTACATCAACAGCGCTTTTTACGCCGTAAAATTCAATGCCGAAGCAAAAGACACCATCAATTATTTGGGTAAAAAATACTACAACCGAGGTAGAACACATGATTTAGCAGTTCACTTGATGGGAGAAAAATTATCATATCCCACCACCATTTTCCTTAATCAAGAAAGCACGCCAACGTTAATTGTTCCTGGCTATCAAGGTCCGAACGAAATGATCCCCTTTTTGGTGTACAATGCAGAACGATTAAATGAAACAGCTAACATCAATGATTTTACTGGCGATTTTCATCGCGCCTTTGGAGGCAAACCAAATGATTCCACACATGTAAATTGGCTATCTCTAGAAAAAGCGGTAGAAATGCAAAAAAAATCGCCCAAAAAGATTTTGGTTCATTTAAAAAACAATGCCTTTGTAAGCGACAGAGTAATGAGCGCTTCTGTTTTTCAATCGCAAGATGTGATTGATTCACTCAACAAAAACTATTACTGTGTTGATTTCGATGTGCTAAGTACCGATAGTATTTTCTTTCAAAATAGATATTTCGTGAATACCAATCCAGGCAAAGAGTATCATCAACTGGTGTATGGCTTATTGCAAAACCAATTGGCTTTTCCAAGTATCGTAATTTTAAATGAAGAACAATTGGTGCTTGCCCCTATCCGACAATATATATCCGAAAAACATTTAAGCGCTGTGCTGCATTACTTTAATACCAATGCGCACGCAAAAATGGCGTTTAATGAATGGGCGCAGAAGATGTACAAGAAGTAAAATAGAGTTATAAAACTCCTCTCCCCCACCTTAAACTTTTTTCTTACCTTCGCGCATCAATTTTTTAATCATGGAAACTGTAGTAGACTTTAAAGAATATGTAGCTTCGGTTGAAGCTCGCGCTGAATATGTTAGACCTTTGGCTTTTGCCCTTGGTGTTCGCCGTTGTAAAAACGGAAAAACATTAGATGTTTCTTATCCTGTTGTTAATTTTAGTGAGAATTTTGGCACAGCAGCCGTTTTAATTGACGTGCTTAAAGTGCAAGATTTTAAAAACGGATATCATCCTGTATCACTAGAAAATTTAAGTGAAATATATTCTCACTTCTCTCCTTTTCATGGCGACAATGGCAAGCACCCTAATATTGAAACCATTAATGCATTAATCGACAATTACACCACTTCTAACGGTTATGCCGATATTGAAATAATGGCCTATTTTCTTTTCGATAGAGCACAAGCTGTAGAAAGTGCAGAAGAAGCGTACTTTAAATTACATTGCTTATCTACCAGAAAAGCAGAACCTCATTCTTTAAATTTAGATGGTTTGTTTGGTAAACTAAACAATGTAGCATGGACAAGCAAAGGTCCGATGTTGCCAGAAGATGTAGCTGTGCAATCGGTAAAACATATTGGTTCTCACTCTCCACTATTGGTAACTCACGTTGACAAATTCCCTTACATGATCAATTACCATATTCCAACAGGAATTAGAATTGCATCAGGTTCTCAGGTGCGCTTAGGCGCTTACCTTGGCGAAGGAACAACGGTAATGCCTTCGGGCTACATCAACTTTAACGCTGGCACCAAAGGTACTTCGATGGTGGAAGGCAGAATTTCTGCCGGAGTTGTGGTAGATAAGGATTCTGATGTTGGTGGTGGTGCTTCTATCATGGGAACATTATCAGGCGGAAATAAAAAAGTAATTTCAATCGGTCAGAAATCATTGCTGGGCGCTAACTCAGGTACTGGTATTTCTTTAGGTTTTGGTTGCACTATAGCAGCCGGAGTTTACGTAACTGCTGGATCAAAAGTATATTTGTACAACGCAGCCAACGAACCTATCAACCTTGCTGGTGAAGTGGTGAAAGATGGCGATAATATTGTGAAAGGCATAGACCTTAGTGGTAAAGACAAATTACTTTTCTTAGTGGATACTTCAAAAGGAAGATTGGTGTGCAAACCCAATCCGAAAACAATAGAATTGAATTCAAGCTTGCATAAAAACGATTAATATGAGCGATTTAAAAACAATATTAAGTTCGGGTAAAGAAGCTTCTCCCCAACGATTTCATCCTTGGATTTTCTCAGGAGCAATCAAGAAAACCCGCCGACACAGCGACAACAAAGAAGTGGAACCCGAAGATGGTGATGTGGTTACTGTTTACTCTAACAAAGATGAGTATTTGGGTACCGGACATTATCAAAATAATTCTTCTATCGCCATTCGTATCATCACTTTTGAAGAGGAGAAAATCGACCAAAATTTTTGGAACAAAAGAATTCAAAATGCTTACGATTACAGAAAACTAATCAATGTAATTATGCCCGAAACAAACATCTACCGATTGGTTCATGCCGAAGGAGATAGATTGCCCGGATTAATCATTGATGTTTACGGCAACACTGCTGTAATTCAAGCACACTCCATTGGAATGTATTTGGCACTTGAAAACATTAAAGTAGCATTGAAAAATGCTATGGGCGAGGCCCTTCAAGTGATCTTTCACAAGAGCAAAGAAACATTGCCTAAAGATTACGCTCAAAAAGTAGAAAACGGTTATTTATTGAAAGAAGCTGAACCTACGCACACAGCTTTAGAATATGGGAATTCGTTTCACATTAGCTGGGAAGACGGACAAAAAACGGGTTTCTTTGTTGATCAACGCGAGAACAGAAATTTATTGGCGAAATACTCAAAAGGCAAAAATGTATTGAACACTTTTTGTTATTCGGGAGGTTTCTCTGTTTATGCTTTAAAAGCAGGTGCGAATTTGGTGCATAGTGTTGATTCATCGGCCAAAGCAATGGATTTGGTAAACACCAATGTTGCTCTAAATCCTTGCGACGGAAAACACGAATCTTTCACCGCAGATACTTTCGATTTCTTAGAAAAAAACGATTGCTCTATTTACGATGTAGTGATTCTTGATCCTCCGGCTTTTGCCAAACATCACAATGTAAAACACAATGCGGTGCAGGGCTACAAAAGATTAAACATGACTACCTTGAAGCAAATGAAATCGGGTAGCATTTTGTTTACCTTCTCTTGTTCTCAAGCCATCGACATGCCTTTGTTCTATGGAACCATTTTATCGGCTGCTATTCTTGCAGGAAAAAAAGTGCGTGTGATGCACCAACTTTCTCAACCTGCCGATCACCCAATTAATCTTTTTCACCAAGAGAGTTCTTACTTAAAAGGACTCGTTTTAGAAGTTGAATAATATGCAATTTAAAAACTTAGATACACTAACGCAGCTTCAAGAAATTGAAGCTGCTTCTTTTTCCAAACCACAACTGCTTTTTAAACACAGCACGCGTTGTTCGGTAAGTAGCATGGCCAAAAGAATTTTGAGCAGCGAAATGCAAAATAGTGATGATGCACTTTTAGATATTTACTACCTCGACTTAATTGCCAATAGAGATATTAGCAACGCAATCGCCAGTAAATTCAATGTGTTTCACGAATCACCGCAGCTGTTGGTCATCAAAAATGGAAAATGCGTTTGCGATGTTTCTCATGCTGAAGTATCATTGAAAAACATTTTACCTTCAATCAGCTAAATGGAAAAAACAAAATCGTATTGCGATGTGGTGGCTCATTTCGATGCCAATAATGTGCATCGCATTTACCATGATACTGCTTACGGATTTCCTATTAACGACGACAACGAATTGTTTGAACGCTTGATTTTAGAAATCAATCAGGCAGGATTAAGCTGGGATACTATTTTGAAAAAACAACAAAATTTCAAAAAAGCTTACCATCAATTCAACATCAAAAAAGTAGCAGCTTACAACGAAAAAGATATTGAACGATTGCTAAACGATGCGGGCATCATTCGCAATAAACTCAAAGTACACGCAGCCATTCACAATGCCAACGTTATTGTAGAACTGCAAAAAGAATTTGGTTCTTTCAAAAAATGGATAGAATATCATCATCCAAAAACGAAAGAAGAATGGGTTAAAATTTTTAAGAAGACTTTTAAATTTACTGGAGGCGAAATTGTGAATGAATTTTTAATGAGTATTGGTATCTTGCCTGGCGCACACGTGGAGAGTTGTGAAATTTATCATAAACTAAAGAAATCATGATAACAAAATCGAACTTTACTTTTTTAAAAAATCTTGCTAAAAACAACGATAGAGATTGGTTTGGCGCTAACAAAACCACCTATGAAGAAGAATATAATTTTGTAATTTCTTTTGCTGATGAATTGCTGGAACTACTTAGCAAACACGACAACATTGAAAACCAATCGGGTAAAAAATCAGTGATGCGTATTTACCGCGATGTTCGTTTTTCTAAAGATAAATCGCCTTATAAATCGCACTGGGGATTGCATTTCAAAAGAGCCACCAAACAACTGCGAGGAGGTTATTATTTGCACATTGAACCAGGAAATACTTTTGTTGGCGCAGGTTTTATGGGTCCAGAACCAAGTGATTTAAAACTCATGCGCGAAGGAATATCTGCAGATGAAAAAACGATAAGAAAAATATTAAACTCTACATCTTTCAGAGATAATTTTGGCGAGCATGGTTTGCATGGCGAAGCATTAAAATCGGTACCCAAAGGATTTAAAGCCGATGATGCTGCAGCCGATTTAATCAAATTAAAACAATTTTTAATTCGCAAAGATTTTAGCGACGCAGAAGTGCTGAGTGATGATTTCGCCAAAAAAGCAAACGATGCTTTTAAAGCAATGAGACCCTTTTTAGATTTCATGAGTTATACATTAACGCATGATAGCAATGGGATACCTCTATTTTAAGCACCTCTCCCCTGGCGCTCGTCTCCAGACGAGTGACTTGCCTACTCCGGCAATTTCATTGCCTCTTTACTTTGCAAAAAAAAGGCGTTAAAAACGCCGCAGTAGGAACGTCACTCGTCTGGAGACGAGCGCCAGAGAACCCAAGCATAGTTTTATTACCTTTACCCCATGAAACCCGATAAAAGAGAACACCCAAAAGAGAAATCGAAAATACACCCACGTAACAAACACCGTGAGCGCTACGATTTCAAGAAATTAATTGTCTCTTGCAAGGAGTTAGATCCTTATGTGAAGTTGAATGAATATGGCGACGAATCGATAGATTTTTTCAATCCCGATGCCGTTAGAATGCTAAACAAAGCCCTACTAAAACATTTCTACCGAATTAAATACTGGGAGATTCCAGAGAATTATTTGTGTCCGCCCATACCCGGCAGAGCCGATTATATTCACCATATTGCCGATGTATTGGCTTCTATCAACAACGGTAAGATTCCTACAGGAGATAAAATAAAAGCGTTAGATATTGGTGTTGGTGCCAACTGTGTTTACCCTATCATTGGAACAACAGAATACGGTTGGAAATTTGTGGGTGCCGATATCGATAAAGTGGCCATCGCATCGGCACAAAAAATTGTGGATGAGAATGAAGCTCTAAAAGGAAAAATAACTTTACGCTGGCAAACACACGACAAGAAAAATTTTGGCAACATCATAGAAAAAGGAGAATACTACGACTTATCTATTTGCAATCCTCCCTTCCACGCATCGGCCGAAGAAGCGCAAGCAGGAACCATTCGCAAACTATCAAGTTTGAAAAAACAAAGAGTAACGAAAGTGGAGCAAAATTTTGGCGGACAAAACAATGAGCTTTGGTGTGTGGGTGGCGAAAGAAGATTTGTAACGAATATGATTCGTGAAAGTCGGCAGTTTGGTAGTCATGTATTGTGGTTCTCGGCCATCATTTCAAAGTCGGCACATTTACCAGAGATTTACGAATGCTTAAAAATCGCCGAAGTAGCAGAACACAGAACTATTGAAATGGGACAAGGACAAAAGGTGAGTAGAATTGTAGCTTGGACTTTTTACAACGCCGCTGATCAGAAGAAATGGGTGGAGAAGTATTGGAAGTAATATTAATCCACAAAAGTTTCTTGAATAACTTCTTTTACTTTAAACATCTCTTTTTCAGATAAAGAATCGAGTATCTTGACTACTCGTTTTCTATCAATGGTTCTTATTTGATCGATGACTACCCAACCTTTGGTTTTGTTGTGTTTAACCTCCACTCTTGTTGGATAGTGCTTAGAATTAGCAGTCATGGGAGCAACAACAATCGTTTGCAAATATTTATTCATTTCATCTGGTGAGATGATCACACATGGTCGGGTTTTCTTCATCTCACTCCCTATGGTTGGATCGAGATTGACTAAAATGATTTGATACTGTTTTAAGTCCATTCCTCAAAGTTTTCATCTTCAAAAACATCACCCATCAAAGATTTATCATCACCATTCTCATGCATTTTTTTAAATGCCTTTTCCCATCCCTTGCGAGATTCAGTTTTGGGTTTTAAGATGATATACCCTTTTTCTAGAATCAATTCTATCTTGTCGGTAATATTATACTTCTCCAACAAGGTCTTCGATAAACGAATTCCTTTTGAATTACCAATTGAAATTAAAGAAACATCCATAAAAAAATATTAATGTAATTACAAAGTAAGTACATCTTAATTTAAAAAGCAAGTTCTTTGTTACTTGCTATGCGACCCATCGCAAAACGGACCATTTCCTGTTTGTTTGCATGCACATAAATAAGCTGTTTTGCTTTCATCTGCTGTGAAAACTATTGGAGCCATTCCACTTCCTTTGTGCGATCCATCGCAATAAGGTTGTTTGCTTGATAAGCCACATGCGCACCATGCGTATTTTTTTCCTTCTTCAATTTCTACTGCAATTGGAGAATTTCCTGCTCTTGTTGGAGTTGTCATAAGATTGTTTTTTCGTGAATATAATTCCTTTACGTCAACATTCAAAGCATTATCTTTACACAAAATCACAACATGACATTTGAATCTTTAGGCATACATCCGTTTTTACTAAAAGCTTTAGCACACCAAAAATACAGCGAACCCTACCCTATTCAAGAACAAGCCATACCAGCTATTTTAAAAAGAAAAGATGTGTTGGGCATTGCACAAACAGGATCGGGAAAAACGGCGGCTTACGTGTTGCCTATTTTGATGAATTTGCAGAAAAAAGAATTGTCGAAAAACAGATTCATTGATGTTTTGGTATTGGTTCCTACGCGTGAGTTGGCGGTGCAAGTGCGCGAAGTTTTTTATGCATTTAGTTTGGCGCTTCCCGAAAGAATTAAATCGATGGCGGTGTATGGCGGCGTATCTATCAATCCGCAAATGATGGGTTTGCAAGGTGTAAATATTTTGGTAGCTACTCCGGGTAGATTAATTGAATTGGTAGAATCGAACGCTTTGAAATTATCGGCCGTTGATACTTTAGTGTTAGATGAAGCCGACAAGATGTTGGATTTAGGATTTCAAGATGAAGTAAATAAGATATTGAAACTGTTGCCAACTCGCCGACAAAATCTTTTGTTTTCGGCAACCTTAAGTGACAACGTGAACGAAATCAATCAAATGATTTTGCAAGAACCATTGGTCATCAAGATAGAAGAAGAGAAATTAAATATCGACCTCATCACGCAAACAGCTTACAGTGTAAGCGATGAGAAAAAAGGTCCGCTACTGAGAAATTTAATTCTTTCTCGCGACATGAAACAAGTGTTGGTGTTTACCTCATCCACTTACAAGGCAGATAACGTAGCTGCCAAATTGCGCAAAAACGGAATCAACGCCGAAGCGATACACAGTGGTAAGAGTCAGGGCGGCAGAACAGAAGCACTCAAGCAATTTAAAAACGGCTCTATAAGAGTTTTAGTAGCAACAGATTTGATTTCTCGCGGTATCGACATTAAGTTTTTACCCTTCGTTATCAATTACGAATTGCCGCGTTCACCCAAAGATTATGTGCACAGAATAGGCCGAACAGGAAGAGCAGAATCGCCAGGTGAAGCCATTACTTTTGTATCGGCAGATGATGAACACCATTTTAATATCATTCAAAAGAAGATGGGGAAAACGGTGGAAGTGCTAAGCTCCGAAAACATCTAAACCCCGGGTATTTCCAGCAAGGCAGTACTTTGTCAGTCACTACTAATCAAACACTTAGGAAACAACATTTTCATTCACTACCTATTTTATATATATTGCAGCAAATAAAATTATTTATATGAGTTCAGAAAATTCAAGCACCAAATGGGCACAGTTTATTCCGCTAGTAAGCGTATTCTTCTTTTGGGGATTTGTTGCGGCGAGTAACGATATTTTAATTCCAGTATTTAAGAAAGCCTTCGATTTAAAAGGCGCCGAAGCGCAATTGGTTTCTTTAGCATTTTACATTGCTTACACTGTTGGCGCAATATTATACATGATTATTTCTTTCTTAATCAAACAAGATTTAACGAATAAAATAGGCTATAAAAACGGATTAGCTTTGGGCTTATGTATTTCAGCTGTTGGGACTATGTTGTTTTATCCTGCAGCAAACAACGGCTCTTTCCCATTAATGTTATCAGGTTTATTTATTGTTGCTCTAGGTTTTTCCTTGCAACAAACAGTTGCCAATCCACTGGCCATCGCTTTGGGTTCATTAAACAGTGGCTCGCAACGTTTAACTTTGGCTGGAGGAATCAATAATTTAGGAACAACTATTGGCCCTTTGTTAGTGGGCTTGGCCATTTTTGGATCTGCTTCTGCAGGCGACACAGAAGCCAGCATTGAATCGGTAAAAATTCCTTATTTAATATTAGGAGCAGCCTTTTTAGCTGTTGCTATTTTTCTAAAATTCTCTTCCTTACCCGATCGTCCAACTATTACTGAAACTCCAGAACAAGATGCTCTTTCAGAAAGCACAGCATCAATACATTCTAATGCTCCAGTTAAGGAAAGAAAATCAGCTTTGGCATATCCACAATTGGTTTTAGGAATGATTGCCATCTTCGTTTATGTTGGCGTTGAGGTAGCAACAGCTAGTAATTTACCCAGCTTCATGGAAGAAGTATTAAATTTTAAAACTAAAGATACTGCTCCTTATGTTTCATTGTATTGGGCAAGTTTAATGATAGGTAGATGGACAGGTGCTGTTGAAG
>CAMBXP010000046.1 GCA_945871895.1 Chryseobacterium gleum
CTGGATATAAGGAAGCACAGGCATTTAAAGTGTTGCTGAATCCAAGCTTTTTAAATATGGATGTAAATAATCTTACGCTTTCGATAGGGGATGGGGCTAAATTGGGTTATATGCAGCCTCTTATGCAGAATGGAGTTGGATATTTGCGCAAAGGTTCGGCAAGCACCATCTATTCAATGGGCTTAGTTGTAACTGATAATTCGAAAAACGTGTCTTACTCTGATTATGATGATTTTAATTCAATTCATAATACAATCGTTAAATTACCTGGAATAGAATCTGACAAAGATATTTTGGGTTTTGTTAACGATGACCCTGCTGGGGTAACTAAACTTGGTGTTACTGTTAAAACCAAAGCTTTAGGATGGAATCAAAATGGGTTGAAAGATCTCATAGTTTTAGAATACAAAATTATAAATAGCAGTGGTTCTAATTTAGATAGTGTTTACGTTGGTTTGTATACCGATTGGGAAATTTCTGGCGGTTTAGCTAATGTTGCAGCATTTGACACAACTAACAAGATAGGTTACGCTTTTGATGCGGCAAGTACCTTCGTCGGGACTAAATGCATCACAGGCAAATACAATGTGTCTCATTATGCTTTCGACAATATTGGAGCTAATGGAAGCTATGATTTATATGCTGCAGGTCTAACAGATGCCATAGCTCACGAGGCTATAAGCAATGGAGATGCGCGCAATGTGGCTGGACTTCCAAGCGGTGCAGATGTCTCTGATATAGTGGGTGAGGGGCCTTTCACTATTGCCAATGGAGATTCTATTGCAGTAGCATTTGGTTTAGTGGCAGGTAAAAGTTTGAATGATTTGATTGCTAGTGGATTTCTTGCCGATTCAATTTATACTTCCATACGTTCTATTACAGTTGATACTACTGTTCAAGTGGTAAAATGTAAAGGCGGCGCAAATGGAAGTGTGACTTTATCTCCCGTTTATGGTGTACCACCATTTACCTATCAATGGAATGATCCATTGAATCAAACTGGAGCAACTGCCGCTGGTTTGCAAGCTGGCTCATATATTTGCTCAGTTTCAGATTTACTTAATAATAAAACCAATATTACGGTAAATGTTGTTGAGCCATCATCTGTTTTGCAGGTAACTTTACTCGATTCTGCAGCAGTAAATGGAAATTGTGATGGCACAGCAACCATTGATGTAACAGGAGGTGTTCCTTCGTATACTATTTCATGGAACGACAATTTAAATCAAACAACTTCAGTTGTTGCTAATTTGTGTTCGGGAACATACACTGCTCGCGTTTTAGATGCGTGGGGATGCATGGATTCTATTCATGTAATTATTGAGGATATTACATCTGTAAGTGAACTTAATGTAAATATTAAAGTTATTCCCAATCCAGCCAACGAAGAGGCTTTTGTCTATATAGAAGCGAAAGACAATCTCCTACTTGCTGTTTCTTTGTTTGATGAATCTGGCAAATTGGTGCATTTTTATAGTTATGCCTCGCAGCAAAACTCTTCGGCACACACTATCAATGTAAGTGATTTAAGTTCGGGTATTTATTTTATGAAAGTGAATAGTGAACAAAGTAGTAATTATTATAAATTGATAATAGCACATTGAAATAACCTTATAGGTAGATTGACTTAGAACAATCTTTAAGCCACATTTATGCAATTAAAGAGCGCGCTCTCTATTTTATTGATTTTTACGCTTCTTCACTATTCCTATTCTCAAATAGGTGCTTTGAAGGGAAAATCGACGTATTTTAAAATGCCATCTAATATTGTACCCGAAGATTATCTCAATAAACACGTTGTATTTAAAGTAAATGGTGCTGGTAAATTGTTGATTCAAAAAAATCAGATTAATCATTCCGATTTTAAGAAAATGTTGGCCATTATCAATGGTAATTTAACTAGAAAATTTCCCACTCATTCTTCTTCGGCTATTGCAGGGCATGGAATTTTAGAGCGCACAAACGAAGGTTTTGTAGATCTTTCCTTAATTTTTGAAATTGATTATGCCGGAAATTATACGATTGAGGAAGTAATTAATCAATTGTATTCTTTTGGCATGGTAGAGTATGCAGAACCAGTTTATATTCCAAAACTGCTCTTTGGTGTAGACGATCCTTTGGCATTTAATGCTTATTATCTCAATGTTATAAGGGCTTATGATGCCTGGTATTATCAAACAGGAGATACTAATGTTGTTTTAGGTATTGTTGATACTGGAATTGATATTTTGCATTCAGATATTGCTGCAAATATTAAGCACAATTATAACGATCCTATCGACGGAATAGACAACGATTTGGATGGTAAAATAGATAATTTTAATGGTTGGGATTTAGGAGAAAATGACAATGATCCAACACCAACTGCGGGCGGTTATCATGGCTTATGGGTTGCTGGTTGTGCTGCTGCGGTGCCTAATAATATGTCGATGGGAGCAGGTGTAGGCTACAATACTAAAGTGATGCCTATAAAAATCACCAACTCTTCGGGTTATTTAACAGCTGCGTATGATGGTATTGTTTATGCAGCTGATCATGGTTGTAAAATTATTAACGCCTCTTGGGGAAGTGCGGGCGCTTATTCTATCTACAATCAAGAAGTAATAAATTATGCAGCAATCAATAAGGGCTGTGTTATTGTTGCGGCTGCTGGAAATGATAACAATCAAGGGTTGTTTTATCCTGCCTCGTATGAGAATGTAGTTAGCGTTGGAGGCACAGAAGATAACGATTATAAGTGGGTTTTCAGTGGAACCAATGGTTCAAATTACAATCAATCGATTGATATTTGTGCTCCATCAAAGGCGATTTGGACTACCTACCAAGGAAATACATACATTAAAATTGGAGGAGGAACCTCATTTGCTTCGCCACAAGTGGCAGCAGCAGCTGCATTAGTTTGGTCTGAATTTCCTCATTATACCGCAGCACAGGTTGTTGCCCGCTTAAAATCTACAACAGATAATTTGTATTCTATTCCATTTAATCAAACTTATCAAGGCCAATTGGGAACAGGAAGATTGAATGTTTTAAAGGCTGTCGCCTATCCTCAATCTCCATGCGTTGGTCCAGTAAAAATATATAGTGATGATGGTGTTATGCAAGCAGGTGATACGGTTCCTTTTTGGATAGATTTACAAAATTTTCTTTCTACTACTTCGTCTGTTACTGCTAAGATTTCTAGTGTTAGTCCGAATGTCGTTATTCTCGATTCAGTTTCTTCTTATGGTGGTTTTGCTACCCTTGAATCGAAGAAAGGAAGTGTTCCTTATAGAATGGTCATCATGAATTCGGCTGCACAAAACGAACTAATTTCTTTTTTAGTAACCATTACCGATGGTACCTATACCTGGAAGGAAACTATAGCTATACATGTGAATAGAGATTGCATTGATATTGAAAAGAATTTAGTTCAAACTTCTTTAACAAATACGGGTTCTATTGGCTATACTTTTGGTAAACAAGGCAATGGTTTTAAGTATAAAAATTCTTCTTCGGCTATTTATGAAATGGGGTTGGTTATTGCTACCGATAGTGTGCATGTATCATCTGCAAGAGAATTTGATTTCAATACTCCTTTCCAAGTGAGTAAAACCTCATCTGGTGAATCTGATTTTGATGTTACTAGCACCTTTAATGATGACTTTGCTAATGCAGATAAGCTTAACTTAGAGGTAACTCAGAAATGTTTGAGTTGGAATAGTTCGGGAAAAGATAAGTATGTGATAATTGAGTATTGCATTAAAAATAAAGGAGATTCTAATTTGATTCATTTAAAGGTAGGAATGTACACCGATTTCGATATAATAGATAGAACAAGCAATAAAGCTGGATATTTATCAAATAAAAGATTGGGGTATGCCTACAAAGATGGAAGTGCCTATTACGGGGTTCAAATGTTGAGTAATGAAACGCCTTTTTTCTACGCTTTCAACAATGATGGAACAGGAGGAAGTATTAATACAATTGATGGTTTTACTGCAGCAGAACAATTTGCATCAATGAACAATGGCGTGGCTAGAACTTCAGCTACTTTTGGCGATGTATCTACCATGATTGGTGCAAGTGGGCTAAATATTAATAGTGGTGATTCATTATGGGTGACTTTCGCATTAGTGGCCGGAGACGATTTAAATGATATTAGCTCTAGTGCAACAAATGCCTTAGCTAATTACAAAGCTTTACGCAGTGTTAAAGCAAGTTTAAGTTTATTGTCAGATATCTCCTGCTACAATGCCGCTGACGGAAAAATTTCTTTAGCCTTATCTAATGGAAAGCAGCCTTATTCGGTGTCATGGACAGGTATGCCTGGCGTTAATTCTAGCAATTTAACAGGTTTGACTAAAGGCACTTATCAGGCTCAAATTAAAGACAAGATGAATTTTGTAGTATATCAATCTTACACCATTAATGAACCTTCTGCTATTCTTTTAAACAGAACTTCTGTTTCAGATGTGCAGTGCTTTGGTAATAAATCTGGTGACGTGACTTATTCTATTTCTGGAGGATCTCCTTCTTACTATTACAATTGGAATAACCCTTCTATTGCAAGTGTTTCAAATCCTGGTTTACCAGCAGGAACTCATTGTCTTACTGTTTCTGATGCCAATGGATGTTCGGTTAATGATACCATCAACATTACACAACCTTCGATGATAAATGTTGCAGTGAATGCTGTTGACGATACAGCTAATGCTATTGGCTTCGCTGCGGCAATTGTGTTGGGCGGTGTTTATCCATATACTTACCTGTGGACAGATGCACACGCAACAACAGATTCAATTGTTAGCAATTTGGGCGAAGGTTCTTATTCTGTAGAGGTTACTGATGCCAATGCTTGCAAAATTACAAAGGCGATAAGTATTAAAAAGATTCTTGACGAAGATGATAATGAAAATAGCAATGGCAATTCGGTGTTTAGTTATGATTCAAAAAGTACTTTTAAGGCATTTCCTAACCCCGCATCAAGCTATTTTATTTTGGAATTCGAATTAGAGAAAACAGGAAACATTGATGTTTCTATGTATGATGAAGGAGGTAAAAAAGTTAAGCAGATTTTATCTGGACAATATTATCAAGGTGTTTATAAGGTTTTAGTTTATGCAGACGATTTAGCCAATGGATTGTATTACTATGCGTTAAAAGAAGAGTCCGCTGCTTTTTCTGGTAAAATGAGCGTAGTAAAGTAGTGCTTTTATTTTCTTCCTTCCTCAAAGTTTTTTTTATAACTTTCCAAAAAATTTAAAAGACATTATGGATATTACAGGCATTTTCGCGATTAGTGGTAAACCCGGACTTTTCAAAAGCATTGCACAAAGCAAACAAGGTGTTATAGTTGAATCGTTAACCGATGGTAAAAGATTTAATGCATACACAACTTACAAAGTGAGCTCACTTGAAGATATTACCGTTTTTTCTGTTGATGAAGATATTACGCTCTTAGAAGTGTTTACTAAACTTGCCGAGAAAGAAGATTACAAGGCAGTTGCAATAGTTGATACAGTTAGTAAGGAGGAATTAAGAAAGTATTTTGCAGCAGTGGTGCCAAATTATGATGCAGAGAGGGTGTATGACTCTGATATAAAAAAAATCATCAAATGGTACAATCAATTGCATCAAAACGATAGAATTAATAAGGCTTCTGATGTTAAGGAAGAAGTAAAAACAGAAACGGTTGTTGTTGAAGAAAAAGCGCCTAAAGCAGCAAAACCCGCAAAGGCTAAAGCGGCAAAAGAACCAAAAGCTGAGGTAGAAAAAGAAGCAAAGCCAGCAGCTAAAAAGAAAGCTCCGGCTAAAAAGAAAGCTGAATAGTTTTAAAATAGATGAAAGTAAAGGTGTTGGTTTTCCAGCACCTTTATTGTTTAAAGTATATTCACTTCGCGCTCTAAATCAACATCAAAGGTTTCTTTGATAGAGTGTATCACCTGTTCAGATAAATCGAAAATTTCTTTGCCTAACGCTGAGCCGTAATTTACCAAAACTAAAGCTTGGTTTTTATGAACGCCACATTGTCCTATTGTTTTTCCTTTCCATCCAGCTTTTTCAATAAGCCAGCCCGCAGCCAACTTAATATTTTCGCCGTTAGGATATGAACTAACATCGGGATATTTTTCTTTTATTTTAGCGAAATGAGATTTTGAAACAACAGGGTTTTTGAAAAAACTACCAGCGTTACCTATTTCTGCAGGATTGGGCAGTTTAGAGCGACGTATATTACATACAGCATCGCTTATGGCTTTTACCGATAATTCTTTTATTCCCATTCTGTCTAATTCAATTTGAATTTGACCATAGTCGGTTTTGAAAGTCGGATTTTTACTTAGTTTGAAGGTTACTGAACTTATGAAATATTGTCCTTTTAATTCGTGCTTAAAAACACTTTCTCTATAACCAAATTTACACTGCTCGAGAGAGAAAACCCGCTTACTTCCATCTTGTAAACGAATCGCCTCACATTCGTAAAAGGTGTCTTTCAATTCAACGCCGTATGCTCCAATGTTTTGTATTGGTCCGGCGCCTACGCTACCAGGTATTAACGATAGGTTTTCTAAGCCTCCATAATTTTTTGAAATGCAATGCAGAACGAATTCATGCCATACTTCTCCAGCAGAAGCTTTAATGAAAACATGCTCATCATCTTCTTTAATGTTTTGAATACCTTTGATATTATTTTTGATGGCTAAACCTTCAAAATCTTTTGTGAACAGCATATTACTGCCACCACCAATAATCAAAAGTTGATTTTGTGCAGTTTGCCCGCTGAGTATAAGTTGCACAAACTCTTCCTCTGAAGAAACTTCAACAAAATTACTGGCTTTGGCTTCAATATGAAAGGTATTGAAGTTGAGTAAAGAAACATTTCTTTGTATTGTCATGAAATAAAGGTAAATATCAATATATTTAGACCACCTCAATTGATTTTTTATTTTTGCACAAACTGAAGTTGATTTGAAAAAGATAATAGTCTCTGTAATTAATGATTTAAGCACCGATCAACGAGTTCATCGTCATTGTGAAACATTGGTGCAATCAGGTTTTGATGTGTTGTTGGTAGGTAGGAAACTTCCAGGGAGTTTACCTCTTAGTGCTCGAAATTATTCTACGAAAAGAATGAGATTGCTTTTTCGAAAAGGGGCGTTGTTTTATGCGGAGTATAATTTCCGACTGTTTTTTTTCCTGATGTTTCATCGATTTGATGGTTTGCTGAGCAATGACTTAGATACTTTATTGTCGAATTTCTTAGTCTCTAAAATTAAACAAAAGCCATTGTTGTATGACAGTCACGAGTATTTTACCGAAGTTCCAGAAATTCAAAGCAAACCAATCGTAAAGAAAATTTGGCTTACTATAGAGAAAATTATTTTTCCTAAGTTGAATTATGTGATTACTGTGAATGAATCGATTGCAAATATTTACAGCTCTATGTACGGCAATAAAATCATGGTAGTGAGAAATGTACCTTTCAAAAAAAACATACCTCATGTTACACGCGCTGAGTTGGGTTTACCCGCAGACAAAAAAATTATTATTCTACAAGGGGCTGGCATCAATAAAGATAGAGGAGCTGAAGAGTTGCTGGAGGCTATATACTTTATGCATTCTACGAAAGAGATACTGTTGGTGATTGGTGGTGGTGATGTTATAGAAACTCTGGAGGATATGGTGTGGAGACATAGCTTGTCAGAAAAAGTTTTTTTTAAGGGTAAAATGCCTATCGAGGAATTGGTGAAATACACTTCAGTTGCCGATTTGGGTGTGTCGTTAGATAAAGACACTAATTTGAATTACAGGTATAGTTTACCCAATAAATTGTTTGATTACATTCAGTGTGGGATTCCTGTTTTCTCATCTAATTTAGTAGAACTTAAGAATGTGATTGAGAAGTATAAAGTGGGTTACATTGCTTCTAATCACGAACCTAATTACTTAGCGAAGCGGTTGACTGAAATATTTGAAGATGAATTAACCTTAGCGCAATACAAAGCGAATGCACGAAAAGCAGCAGAAGAATTGTGTTGGGAAAATGAAAAAATTAAGTTCGAACAAATTGTAGCAAATGCATTCTAATCAAAAGGTTGTTCATTTTGTTTCTTTCGCTGTTCCATTTCCGCCTAACTATGGCGGAGTAATTGATGTTTACTATAAAATTGTTAAGCTTAAAGAATTAGGGGTATCTGTAATTTTACATGCTTTTACTTATGATGGACGACAGCAGGAAGACCTTACTTCAATTTGCGAAGAAGTTCATTTTTATGAAAGAGAAAAAAGCTTTTTAGATCAGTTTTCACTGTTGCCATTCATTGTTAAATCGCGCCATAATGATTCTTTGTTGTCGCGCTTGTTGGAAGACGATTATCCAATAGTATTTGAAGGATTGCATTCTACTTTTTTCATTCAACATCCGAAATTAAAATACCGTTCCAAGTTCTTAAGAATGCACAATATTGAAAGTGATTATTACTTTCATTTGTATAAAGCTGAAAAAAAGTGGTTGAATAAAATGTTCTTTTTCTTTGAGTCTAGGAAGTTGAAGCGCTATGAAAATAGGATTTTAAAGCTTCAAGATGTTAAGATTTTAGCGATTTCTCAAAAGGATCACAATTACCTTCAATCTACTTTTGGTAATTCTCATTTTATTGGCGCATTTCATTCTTTTGATGAGGTTGTTTCAATGGAAGGAAAGGGAGATTTTGCTTTTTATCATGGTAAGCTAGATGTAGCCGAAAATAACGAAGCAGCAATTTTCTTGGTGAATAAAGTATTTAGTAAGACAAGCTATCGTTTAGTTATTGCAGGAGCAAATGCTAGCAAAGAATTACTTGAATGCGCAGCAACTCTTAGCAACGTTCAAATTGAATCTGCACTTAGTACCAATGAAATACATCGTTTATTAAGAGAAGCGCAGATAAATGTGTTACCCACATTTCAAAGTACTGGAGTAAAATTGAAATTACTTTCGGCTTTGTTTTCTGGTAGATTTTGCTTGGTGAACGATACTATGGTGGCAGGAACATCTTTAGGCCATTTATGCACTATCGCTAATACTCCAGATGAGTGGATAAAGTCGTTGAATGAATTATCAATAAGAAACTTTACGAGTCAGGATGTAGTCCAAAGAAAATCAATAGAATCGAGCGCTTTTTCAAACGCTTCTAATGGCAAAGCCCTTTATGCGTTATTGTTTCCTTCTTCGTGAATTTGTTGACCTTCGAAACGAATTGTTCTAGCTGGAAAATTTTTGATGAGTTGATGGTCATGCGTTGCCATTACTACCGTTGTGCCTTCTTTATTAATATTGAAAAGCAACTTGATAATTCCCTCTGAGGTTTCTGGGTCTAAGTTACCAGTTGGTTCATCTGCTAAAATTATTCGCGGACGATTTAATAGAGCACGAGCAATAGAAACTCTTTGTTGTTCACCACCCGATAGTTGGTAAGGAAATTTGTTTTCTGTTTCTGCTAAGTTAACTTCAAACAAAACTTCTTTAATTCTGGTTTCAATCTCACTTTTATTCTCCCAGCCTGTAGCTGTTAAAACAAAGCGAAGGTTGTCGCCAATAGTTCTGTCATTTAGCAATTGAAAATCTTGAAAGATTATACCTAATTGTCTTCTCAACATAGGTATTTCGCTTCTTTTTATCTTGCTTAAGTTGTAATTGATAATTCTAGCTTCACCACTTTTTGGTTCAAGTTCGGCATAAAGCATTTTTAATATGCTGCTTTTGCCACTACCTGTTTTACCAATTAAATAGACGAATTCACCTTCATGAATTGATAGATTAATGTTATCAAGAACTTTCTGTTCGCGTTGATAAATATCTAATGCTTTAATTGAAATTAATTCACTCATTTTCTAAAATTAATTTGTTTAATTCTGCACTGAATTTTATAGCTGATTTTCTGTCAAAATGATTGCCGTCTACATAGCTGTAGTTGTTGCTGTTCGGCGTAAAGTCATAATATTTAATTTTCATTTCAAAAACAATTTGCTGAAGTATTTTATTTAAATCTGGTGAATAACTGTTTTCCACCTCCTGGATGGGATACCACGCGGGAATTTTAATCATCATTACTTTGCCGTGATTTTTCAGCAAGTGAATGGTTTCTCTCAGGTAATGTATTCTCTCTTTTGATATTGTGTATTTAGGAAAGCTTTCACGCGCTGCCATTAATTTGGCTTCGCCTCTCGATTTCACGGAGATGGAATCTAAAGGCAGTGTAACTTCCATCCATCCATTAGGATGTTGAGTGCTTCTGATGTCTCTAAAGTTTCTTTTTTCAATGATTTGATAAAACGGATTGATATTTCTATACATGTATTCATAATTCGGATTACCATGAAAAAGAAGTTGGTTACTTAATTTCTTACTTGAAGGCATGCTCTCGTCAATGTAAATTGCTGCTGGGTCAATTTCGATAATAAAGAGTCCGTTTTTGATATTGTCATCTAATTTTTCTTTTATCGCATTATAATAACCTTCATCAAAAGCAGATTCAAATGAACTGAAAGCGAAATTGAGCATCGGACCGCCAAATTTTGTTCCTTTTATAATAGAATCGGGAATTAAGCCCTGAGAAGCCCTAGATGTTCCAATAATTAAAGATTTCCCTTCATGGGTTACTTTCGCGTAGTAATAATCCACAAAACTTTCAGAGAATAGTTCGCAAGACATTATTACAGCAATGATTGCTGGAAGAGTGAAAGCTACTATTTTCAAATAAATTTTAATCATTAAAATTGGGCGTATACAAAATCATTGGTCATGAATACAGCGAAATAAACCAAAATAATTATAAAGATGCTGTAAATAATATATCTAACTACAGAGGGTAATTTTAAATGAAAAGATAAATAATTGTCGGTTTTTCTCTGCCAATATTCCATTCCTAAAAGGAGGGCAATCATTACGAATGATAAAATAAATTCGGTTTCTTTTTCATGATACAAATAAATACCTAGTTGGGACTTATTGAATTCACTAAATGATGAAATAATTTGAATTACTTCAGCAATTGAATTGGATTTGAAAATAATGAGTGTAAAGAGAAAAAAGTGGAAGGTGATGAGAATACTTGCATACTTGTAAATGAAAGCAGGAATAATGGTTTTTGTCTTTTCTCTATAAGGCGCATAAAAATATTCAATGCTTAAACCCAACGCATGAAAGAATCCATAAACGATAAAAGTTAGCGCTGCTCCATGCCATAGTCCGCTCAACGTAAGTGTTACGAAAATAGTGAATACAATTCCCCACTTATTCCACGAACGAAGATTGAAAGAGATGGGATTGTACAAATATTCGTTAAACCATGCGTAAAGTGAGATGTGCCATCTTTTCCAGAATTCGGTGAGGTTCTGACTGATTAGCGGATGATTGAAGTTTTTTACGATATCGAAACCAAATACTCTGGAGGCTCCAACTGCCATATCAGAGTATCCCGAGAAATCAGCATAAATTTGAAAAAGAAAAAAATAGCATCCTAGAATGGCTTTTAGTCCGGTATTTTCTGCAGGATTGTTAAATAGAGCATCAGTGAAGTAGGCCAGTCTGTCAGCAATACATATCTTCTTAAATAGACCCCAAGCAATGAGTTTTATGCCACTAGTCACTCTCGCGTAATCAAAATGATGCTCTTGGTTGAGTTGTTTTAAAAGGTTGTTGGAGCGTTCGATCGGACCAGCAATTAATTTCGGAAAGAAAAGGATATACAAGCTGAAAATTCCTAAGTTTTTTTCTGCCTTAGTTTCTCCATAATAAACATCGAAAGCATAACCAATAATTTGAAAGGTGTAGAAAGAGATACCAATAGGCAATCCGAAATTTAATAAAGTAGGAGAAAAAGATAAGCCTACGTTGTCGAACAGTTGGGCGGCCGATTCGATGAAGAAATTATAATACTTAAAAACGCAAAGCAGTAATAAGTTAAGGCCTATAGTAAGTCGCAAATAAAGCTTCTTTTTATTCTCATCTGCAGATTCGTTGCTTTTTAAAGAAAAGTAGAAGCTGCTAAAAATTGAGATGCCGGTGAGCGCCAAAAATCGGTAATCGAAAGTGCAATAAAAATAAACGCTAGCAGCTAGCAGCAATTTCCAGCGCTGTTTAACAGGTAAAGCAAAATACAGCAATGCCACTATTGGAAAGAAAAGTAAAAAATATAGTGAGTTTAATACCATGCCCGAAAATTACACTATTTTTTTTTGAATAGCGCGTATTAAGTCGCCTACATTCTTTAAGCTCATTATTTCCATGATATTAAACTTAAAATTAAATTCTTTTTCTACGGCGGCAATAAAGGTAATGTTGCTTACAGAATTCCATTTTTCCACATCATGTGCCGTAAGTTCGTTTGAGCAGACAATGGATTTGTCTTCAAAAACTACTTGCATAATAGAGCTTATACGTTGATTAATATCCTCACTCATAAATAAATTCTTGGTACTTTAATTTTATTGCCTCACGGTCTATCTTGCCGTTACTATTAAGAGGTATTTTTTCAACACTAAAAATATTTCCGGGTATCATGTAAGGAGGTAGTTTCTCCTTTAAATATGACAATATTTTTCGCTTGTCTTCTTGCAGTTTTTCAATACAAAGAACTACACTTTTAGTGCCTGTTTTGCTTGTCGCTGCGAATGCCACAAGATTGTTTTGCGGACATATGTTTTTAGCATGAAATTCAACTTCACCCAATTCTATTCTGTAGCCGTTAATCTTTATTTGATGGTCTTTTCTGTCACAATAAAAGAAGTTCCCTTTTTCATTTTCAAAGCAAATATCGCCTGTTTTGTAGGCCAATATTTTCTGACTTTTGTACTCAATGTATACAAATGATTCTTTTGATTTCTCTTCGTTTTTCCAATACTTTGTAGTCGTTTGTGCGCCGAAAATCAACAATTCTCCTTTCTCGCCTTTTGGCAGTTCGTATAGATTTTCATCGACTACAATACCTTTCATTTCATCAACAGCTTTTCCAATGCTTACTATACCATTGAATGATTCAATATTGTTCTGTTCTAAAGTGTATTCTGTCATGTAAACAGAGGCTTCTGTGGGGCCGTATGTGTTTATTAGTTGGCTGTTAGGTGCGCATTTTTGCCAGCCTAAAGCAGCCTTTTCATAAAGAGCTTCTCCGCAAAAGAGCGTCCATTTTAAATGAGGTAAATCAATCTGATGAAAATAATCTTGCAAATAGTTTATTACTGAAGGCACCAGGTAAGCCTTGGTGATTTTGTGATGCGTTAAGGTTTCCAAAACTTCTAAATACATAATTCCGTTTTGAGGCACTACATAAATGCTAGCACCAGCGCAAGGTGGAAATAAAGTGGGTAAAACAGAGAAGTCAAAAGTGAGTTCAAACATTTGAAGAAACCTGTCTTCTGCATTAAAATCGTACTTTGGATTAAGCAAATGAACTTGTACAAGGGCCATTAAATTTTGATGTGTGATTGCAACGCCTTTTGGTTTTCCTGTGCTACCCGACGTATAAAGCAAGTATACAATGTCTTCTGCTTTAGCCTCTGTAAATATGAAATCAAGCTCACCCTCAACAACAGTTTCTGTTTTCACAAAGTTCACTTCACCTTTTAATGCTTCCTTGAGTTGATGGATTT
Organism: Chryseobacterium gleum; assembly: GCA_945871895.1. Taxonomy (GTDB): domain Bacteria; phylum Bacteroidota; class Bacteroidia; order Flavobacteriales_C; genus JAHEZL01. The sequence goes on from CAMBXP010000046.1 coordinate 13,612, forward strand.
GTGCGCTTTCCTCGGCGTATAAAATACTTGTTATTTCGGCATCTTTAATGATGTCGATAACTCTATCAATTGGGTGTTTTTTATTAAGAGGAACATATCCGGCACCCAACGAAATGATTGCCCAAATTGAAGCGTAAGTGTTAATGTGTTCATCTGCAATAAAGCCAATCAATTGCTGCTTTACAGCTGACTTTTTAATTTGCTTTCTAATGCCCGAAATAATACTTAAAAATTCTTGGTAAGAATAGCGCTGTTGGTTGATATATAGTGCTTTTTTTTTGGCATGTTTTTTACAACTGTTGATGAACAACTGATAGATGTTATGTTTGGTGGAAGTTGTCGACATGCTTTTCCTATTGGTAGCAAATATAAAATTTTAAGTTGTTGGAATCGGCCTAAAATGCACTAAATGCTGTAAATAAATCGTTTTAACATGGGTTGGTTAATAATTATTGAATAGCCTTATCTCTTTCCCCTTTCGCTTTGCATACATTTAACCTGAATAAAAGTCATTTCAATGAATTATAGAATCATCTTTTCGTTACTCGTTTTCCAACTCATTTTTCAAATTGGTGTTGGACAACGAACTGCTGTTTATACCAATATCGACGCAGGATATAAAAGGGCTATGGAGCTCTATCAAAAAGAAAAATACAGTGCTGCTCAACGTGAGTTTCAGCAGGTTTTGGTAGAAAATAATGATCCTTTTGCTGAGGTTAAAATGAATGCCGAGTTCTATGTAGCGATGTGTTCGTTTAAACTATTCAACAAAGATGCAGAGGAATTGTTTATGGCTTTTATGAAGCGCAATCCTCATTCTCCTATGGTGAAAGATGCTCGATTTTATTTGGGTGTGTACAACTACAGAAAGCAAAAATGGCCGCGTTCAGTAGAATGGTTTGAGCAAGTAAGAACACATGATTTAAGTGCTGAGCAAATCAAAGAATTTAATTTTAAATTAGGTTACGCCTATTTGATGAAAGGTGATTCGGCAAAGGCTCAAACGCAATTGTACACAGCTAAAGCCGAGGAGTCGGAGTATAAAGTGCCCGCTCTTTTTTACTATTCTCATTTAGAGTATACACAAGCCAATTATGAAACAGCATTAATTGGTTTTCAGCAGTTGAAGAATGATCCTGATTTCGGCCCCATAGTGCCCTATTACATCTCTCAGATTTACTATTTACAAAAGAAATATAGAGAGTTGGTGAATTACGCTACGCCTTTGTTGGATAGCGCAAAGCCTGCGCGAGTGGCTGAAATTGCAAGGTTGATAGGTGACGGACATTATGCGTTAAATGAATATTCGGAAGCCTTGCCTTATTTGAAAAAATATGTGGAAGTTACCAATACTACTAACCCAGATGATTTGTATTTGTTGGCTTTTTGCTACTACAAAGTGACACAGTATGAAGAAGCACTTAAGTACTTTCAGAAGGTAGTGGATAAAACAACTGCACTCGGACAAATGTCGTTGTATTATCTGGGAGATTGCTATATGAAAACCAATAACAAAGAGGCCGCCAGAGGTGCTTTTCGTTTTGCATCTAAAGCCGATTTCGATACAGTGATTGCCGAAAATTCAACTTTCAATTACGCTAAATTGTCCTACGAATTGTCACTCGATCCTTTTCATGAAGCGATTTATGCTCTAGAAGATTTCATCAGTCGTTTCCCTAATTCTGCAAGGATTGATGATGCTAGAAGATATTTGTTGGAGGTGTATTTAACAACGAATGATTACCGTCAGGCGATAACTGCAATCGACAAAATTCAAAAGAAAACGCCTCAATTGAATTATGCTTATCAGCGCATTGCTTACTACAGAGCCATTGAGGTTTTTAACGATGAAAAAGTGATGGTGTCTCAGGGTAGTGTGAAACAAAATTTTATTGAGGCATTGTACTATTTCAGCAAATCTTTGGCGTATCCTGTAGATCCTAAAATCACTGCGCAAACGCACTACTGGAAAGGAGAGGCTTACTATCGTTTGCAAAAAATTGATTCTGCCTTATCTAGCTACAATAAGTTTTTGGCTTCGCCAGTAGCATCTTCATTAAATGAAGAAAAAGAAGTGTATTACAATATGGGCTACTGTTATTTTGATAAAAAAGATTACAAGAATGCAGCTGAGTCTTTCAGAAAGTATTTTGATGAAAACGCGAATTTACGTTCTCCTAAAATGAACGATGCATTAATTAAATCGGGCGATTGTTATTTGGTGACTAATGCTTATTCTATTGCAGCTGGTTTCTATCAAAAAGCATTGAATAACGGAGATTTGAGAGCCGATTACGTAATGAATAACTTGGCTTATTCTTATGAACTATCTCGCCGACCAACAGATCAGGCCGATGTGTTGATTTCATTAATAACTAAATATCCTCAATCTCCTTATGTTGATGATGCTAAATTCAAAATAGGCGAGATTTACACCTTTGCTGGTAAAAACGATGATGCGATAAAATACTACAGTAAAGTGATTGCCGAGCATGCGAGCAATGCCGAGTTGGTTCAAAAGTCTTACGAAGGTATTGGGTCAATTTATAGAGCTCAATCAAAAAATGCTGAGGCATTGGCTTATTACGAGAAAGCGATTAAAGAAAATCCTACTTCTCCTTTGGTGAAAAATCTATTAGAGATCTACAAAGATTTATGTGTTGTTTCTGGCACATCTGAGAGATACGAGCAATTTAGAGAATCTATTGGTGCGCCTAAATTGGGGTCATTTGAAAAAGACAGTTTGTTGTATGAAATTGCCATTAATAAATATGTTGCCGATGATGTGAAAGGTGCCGTTATGAGTTTTCAAGATTATTTAGCGCAGTTTCCATCAGGATTCTTTGCTGTTGAGGCACATTTCTTTCTTGCCGAATGTTTGTACAGTAAAGAGTTGTTTGACAAAGCTCTAGAATCGTATGTTTTTGTTTTAGAAAAACCAAGAGGAGAGCATACAGAAGTGGCATTGTACAAAGCAGCTAGCATCTACCAATGGCAAAAGAAATACGATGAAGCCATTAAGTATTTTTCTTCTTTAGAGGAGGTTTCGCAAGTGCCTGCTTACGAATATGAAGCTCAATTGAGTTTAATGCGCGATTACGCAGCAATGCAAAGTCATGATAAAGCGATTACATACGCTCAAAAAGTATTGAAAAATCAGTTGAGTAATGCTTCAGAGCAGCAAGAAGCGCATATCGTTTTAGGAAGAAATCATTTGGCCTTGTTTGATTGGACGGCTGCTAAAGAGCATTTCAATGCGGTGTTGTTAGGTGGTAAAAACGAAAGAGCTGCCGAAGCGTCCTATTCATTGGCTTACATCTTATATGTGCAAATGCGCTACGATGAATCGATAGATGCTATTTATGATTTCGCTAAGAAATACAGCAATTACAAAACGTGGGTAAGTAGAGGTTTAATTTTATTGTCGGATGACTTCTTGGCCAAAGACGATAAGTTTCAAGCTAAATACGCTTTGCAGTCGGTAATCGACAATTACAAAGGCGACGATTTAACCATTAAACAACAAGCTAAAGACAAGTTGAAAGCGATTGAAGATTCAGAGAAACCTGCTGCACCAGCTGCTCCTGTAGAAGAAGAAATCATTATCAATAGCGATAATCAACAGTTGAACGAAAATAGTAATCCAACAAATGAGCAAAACAATGGAGAAAGTAAATAACAACATAAAAGGAATTCTAGCATTTGCTTTAACTCTTGTTGTGGCAAATGTGTGGGCGCAAAGCGGTACCAATTTAACTTCAGATAAGGTTAAAATTGAAATAGAGCAATCTGATAAAATCAACGACAATCCGGTTTTTAACGACTCGATCAAAATCAATAGTGAGTTAAAATACGGTATGGTAGAAAGAAAAGCGCCTTCTACTTTTAAACTAAAGCCTATTACAGCGCCTAAATTAGGAACAACGCCCGCCGAAGTTTCTAAACTGTACAATGGCTTTGTGAAATTAGGGGTAATTGATTTTAAGAATCTTCCTTTTACAGAGTTCAACTATGGTTCTAAATATTCAAAAGACTATATATATAGTATAGGGTTTAATCATTTTGGGTCGGATATGAAAGTATCTGCTCCAGCAAGAGCTAGATTTACACAAACGCAATTGGAGCTTTCGGGAAAAAGATTCGTGAAGAATTACACGCTTTTTGGCGATATGAGCTACAATTACAATACGTATAGGTATTACGGCTCCTTGTTTCCTTTTAGTGAAGCCAATGAAGATTTAAATAAGCAAGGTTTTGCAATGGGACATATGCAAATTGGGGCGTCTAATACGCACCGTGATAGCAAAATCCCTTACCACAAGCTTACCTTAGATTATTACAATATTTTTGATCATTATGGTATGCAAGAGAATAGGGTAGCGTTTAACGGACTCCTTACTTCTAACCTCAAGGCTTTAGATGATACCAAGCTTAAAAACCTAAAATTAGATGTTTTCGCTACTGTGGATTGGTTTACATACAACAATAGCGCTCTGCCTAAAGCAAAAAACTCTGTGCTTGCTATGATTAAGCCTGTGTTTAAGTACCGTACCGAAAAGTTTAATGGTCGATTAGGTGCAAGTGTTTATTCTTTGCAAGACGATACTTCGGGTACACACGTTTTCTTTCCTCTGGCCGAGCTTGAATACATTTTAATTAAAGACGTGTTTGTGGTTTACGGGAAGTTTCAAGGAAGTTTTCAAAGATATGACTATTGGGAGCACGCCAACACCAATCCGTTTTTCAATACCACTATGGCACTTAACAACACCCGTCATTTCAACAATGCCTTTGTTGGTTTAAGAGGAAACATAAGCTCTAAGGTGAATTTTAATGTTGGTTTAGAGACCGATAAGATGAAGAACTTGCCTTTGTATGTTAACGATATTGATACTTACGGAAATAGCAAATTTAATATCGTAACCGATCAAGTAATTATGTCGCGTTTTTATGGCCAGTTGTCGCTCGATTTGCCAAAAATTAGCATTGCATTGAAAGGAGATTACAGAAATTACACTACTTACAGCGAATTGAAAGCATGGCAATTGCCTGCTATTGCAGCTGGATTTTCTGGGAAATACAATTTTCAAAACTTAATCTTCATTACCGCTGATGTTTATTATTTAGGGGGAATGTTTGCCCGAGAATACGATATGGACAATAAGGTGGTAGCTACCGAGCTGCCTGGCGTTGTAGATGCCAATATTGGTTTTGAATACAAATATAGCAAGCGTTTGAATGCTTTTGTTAACGTAAACAACTTTCTAAACAAACAATACAGAAGATGGAATCAATACCCTAATTATGGTATTAATTTCTTGGCAGGAGCAAGCTATTCTTTTTAAGAAAATAGCAGAGCAAATACCTACTGTTTTTACTTTGTTAATTAGTTGTTGAAAAATGCGTTAAATCGCTAGTGTTTTCGCCAGCCTCAGAGATATAAAAGTGTTATATTCGCAACACTAAAAAAATATCTCAAATGAGCGAAATTCAAGATAATTCATATTCAGCGGACAGTATTCAGGTTCTCGAAGGTTTAGAAGCGGTTAGAAAAAGACCTGCCATGTACATTGGTGACATAGGCGTTAAAGGTCTTCACCATTTGGTGTATGAGGTGGTAGATAACTCCATTGATGAGGCTTTGGCTGGTCATTGTAATACGATTAACGTATCTATCAATCCAAACAACTCAATCACTGTAGTCGATAACGGTAGAGGTATTCCTACCGCGCATCACACTAAAGAAAATAAATCGGCATTAGAGGTTGTAATGACTGTGTTGCACGCCGGTGGTAAATTCGATAAAGATTCTTACAAGGTTTCTGGTGGTTTGCATGGTGTGGGTGTGTCTTGCGTTAACGCCTTGTCTATTGATTTAAAAGTTAGAGTTTTCCGTGAAGGAAAAATTTGGCAACAAGAATACAGCTGTGGTAAACCAAAATACGATGTTAAAATCGTTGGTGAAACAGAAACAAGAGGTACCGAAGTGACTTTCTTGCCTGATGCTACTATCTTCACAGAATCGGTTTATTCATATGAAATCATCGCGAACAGAATGCGCGAATTGGCTTTCTTGAATAAAGGCATCAAAATCAATTTAGTAGACAATAGAGAAGATTCTAAAAAGGATGATGGCACACAAAGAAGTGATGCTTTCTATTCTGATAGAGGTTTGCCTGAGTTTGTGGAGTACCTCGATTCTGCAAGAGAAAAACTAATTGCAGACGTAATTTACTTCGAAGGAGAAAGAAATGGAATTCCTGTGGAAGTTGCTATGCAATACAATACTTCTTACACTGAGAATATCCATTCTTATGTAAACAATATCAATACGCACGAAGGTGGTACCCATTTGGCTGGTTTTAGAAGAGGTTTAACAAGAACCTTAAAAACTTACGCTGATAAATCGGGCTTGCTTTCTAAATTGAAATTTGAAATTAGTGGTGATGACTTCCGCGAGGGATTAATTGCTGTTATTTCTGTTAAAGTTCAAGAGCCTCAATTCGAGGGTCAAACCAAAACTAAATTAGGTAATAAGGAGGTTTCTGGTTCTGTTGATCAGGCAGTAAGCGAAATGTTATCTAACTACTTAGAAGAACATCCTTCTGAAGCGGCTATTATTGTTAGTAAAGTGATTTTGGCTGCTCAAGCTAGGGTTGCGGCTAACAAAGCACGTGAGATGGTGCAAAGAAAGAGCGTTCTTTCTGGTGGTGGTTTACCTGGTAAATTATCCGACTGCTCTGAAAAAGATCCTTCTTTATGCGAGATATATCTTGTCGAGGGAGATTCAGCGGGTGGTACTGCTAAATCTGGTCGCGATAGAAAATTCCAAGCTATTCTTCCTTTAAGAGGTAAAATCTTAAACGTTGAGAAAGCAATGCAACACAAAATCTTCGAGAATGAGGAGATTAAAAACGTTTATACAGCATTAGGGATCACCATCGGTACCGAAGAAGATTCAAAAGCTTTAAATCTATCAAAATTAAGATATCACAAAGTAGTCATCATGTGTGATGCCGACGTCGATGGTTCTCACATCGCTACTTTAATTCTTACTTTCTTCTTCCGTTACATGAAGGAGATGATTGAAAAAGGATACATATATATAGCAACTCCTCCGCTTTACTTGGTGAAAAAAGGTAAAAACGAGCGTTACTGCTGGACAGAAGAGCAACGTGAAGCCATAGTGAAAGAATTCGCTGGCGGTGGAAAAGAGACAGGTGTTGGTATTCAGCGTTATAAAGGTTTGGGAGAGATGAACGCAGAGCAATTGTGGGAAACTACCATGAAGCCTGAAAACAGAACTCTTCGTCAGGTTACCATTGAAAATGCAGTAGAAGCCGATCGTACATTCGCTATGTTAATGGGTGATGAAGTTCCTCCAAGAAGAGAATTCATTGAAGCAAATGCTAAATACGCTAAGATTGATGCGTAATTAGTTTAAGCAGTCTAAAATTAAAAAAGCTCCGATCATTAGGTCGGAGCTTTTTGTTTGTAGGGGCACCCCTTACGGGTGCCCAATG
>CAMBXP010000047.1 GCA_945871895.1 Chryseobacterium gleum
TGCGTTATTTACTAAATTTGCATTACCTAAAGACATGGTTCCTACAATAGTTATAGTTTGCGCATGAACAGCAAAGTGTTGCAGTAAAAATGCTACACTTAATAGTTTAATGATTTTCGAATTGGCTATCATATTTATTTATATTATTTATTACTTACACTTAAAGTTGGCAAAGCACTCGCTTTAACCAAATTCCAATCTACCCACGATTCCATGTGTTTTACTGTGTTGGGACGAAGAATAATTTTTTGTTCTTTATCTAACAAATACATGGTGGGTGTGCCAAATACATAATAATTTTGCGCTATTGGACTATTCCATTTTTGATAATCGCAAACACTGATAAAAGGGAAAACGGAAGCAAAGTTGATGAAATCCATTTCATTTTCGTCTAGTGATACCAAAAGCACTTCTACATCATTATTTTTCCAAGTTGGGTAAAGCTTAGCTATTTCTGGAATTTCTTCTTTGCATTTTGGGCACCAACTCGCTCCAAAAACAACTAATGTGTACTTACTTTTAATATCAATTAATTGGGTAGGCGTAAAATTGGCTGTTGGATAGATGGTTGATTTTGGAAAAACAATATTTGGAGCGGTATTGCCTTTTTTCATTGCTCGGTAGGTTTCCAGTTGTTTGGCAAGGTCACTGTTAATGGTGCAACTTACTTCGTTGAGTACTTTTATTGCCAAATATTCCGATGCATTATATAAACTATGTCGCTCTAATAAATTAAACAAATAATCGCTTACTTCATTGAGTTTTTTTTCGTCTTTTACCAAACCTACCATCATGGTATCAATAGATTTTTGCATTTCTATAAAAACCGAATCCAAAGGTTTGCCACAGTTTTCTAGTAACCAAAAATGACTTTCAATGGCCTCTTTAAACAAACCACTTTTATGCAAGCGTTTATCGGTATAATCTAAAGCCCTAAAAGCAGCCATAGTAGCCGGAATTTCTTTAGTGCGGTATTGCGCAATGGTTGCTACCGAGCTTACTAGTTTACGCACAGGTAAAAACCAGCTTACATAGCTATTTGGAGGCAGCGATTGTAAAAACAATTGGTCTTGCTTTTGAATACGTTGTTTTTCTTTCAGAATAGCTTTACGAGGTTTTGCTTGCACCGTAAACAGCGAATCTGTAGTATATATATTCTCTAAATAATCCCAAGCACTTAGGGCTTGTTCACGGCGTGGGTGCTGTTGGGCATATTGTTCAAACCATTGGTTTTGTTTGCCCTTGGTTATTTTTATGGTTTGTGTATTGCTTAATGATTCGCCAAGCAATTCAATTTCTTCACCGCTTAAAACTACAAGCAAAGGTTTATTGTCTGTAGATTTTAAATAGCCCATACCTAAATCGGTGCTGGCATAAGCAAGTTTAAAATTACCATTGGCATCGATTTTTGTTGTAGCAATAGCATAAGTTTGCAAACCATTAAAGCCTTCTAAAGCTATTTCTTGATTGGCTAAAAAGGTGAGTTTACCCGAAATAGTTTGGGCATTGCTGAGCATAGCCATAAAAACTAAACCTATCACAAACCCATACTTTTTTATACCATACATTAGCGGTACTGTTTTATAACCAATCAATTGCTTTAAAATAGCCTGCCACACTATGTGTAAGCATGGCAGGATATAATGTTAAATCGCTAATCAATGTATTAATTCTTAATGCAACGAACAATGCGACGTTTGGAACGTTCAGAATTATAAGGAGAGTCTTGAACATAAAAGTTCACGTTGTTCAAATGATTTTCAATATAATCGCTGTAGTTACCATTGATTGTACCAGTCCAATATTGTGAACCACCACCCCAAGTAAATTTAAGTACACTATTATAAGCTCCTGTAGGAGATCCGGCACTAAATGTTGCAATTTCAGCTTTAACTTCGGTAGTAGTTGGTAACCTATACCCACTTGGGCAAGGATTATTTATCCCATTTACACCTTGCCATAAAGCATCATTTTTAGGGCTTCTCCAATCTCCTGGATCTGAACCATTTGTTATATAATTACCATGACCAGGCGCATTTGTTGAGCTTAAAGTAGCCGTTGAAGTTGCATTACGACATTGATGCCCATCTTTTAATCGTCCCCATTGGTATAAATCCCCGTATGCTGCTTGATCGCTCATTGATGTAGCGGCGCTCGTTGCACCTAAATTTCTATCCATCCAAGTTTTTCCTGTAGGAGAAACTACATCTACAACTGTTGTAGCACCAGACATACAAGTAACTGTACGGGTTAAAGTACAACTTTGTCCACCAATAGATAAAGCAAAAGATGCGGTACCTTCATAAACGGGGTTACCACTAATGGTATACGTTAAACTACCACTACCACTTGCAAAAATACCTGCACTTAAGGTGGCTGTTAATCCTGTTACCCCTGTAGAAGTAACGGCTTGTCCATTATGCGAACCACCATTACCACCTGTATAAGGAATAATACTTGTAACGCCACTAGCCGCCGAACCTGCACTTAAAGTACCATTATTGGTTGGTGAACCACAAGTCAATCCTGTTATTGTACCAACTGCGTATGTTGTACGTGTTAAATTACAGGTTTGTCCGCCTATGTTTAAAGCAAAAGTAGCGGTACCTGCACCAGATGGTGTACCTGTGATGGTATACGTTACACTACCACTTCCACTCGCAAAAGTACCTGCACTTAAAGTGGCTGTTAAGCCTGTTACGCCTGTAGAAGTAACGCCGTTTCCGCTATGAGGTCCTCCATTACCACCAGTGTAAGGAACTACACTGTTTACTCCACTTGCAGCTGTGCCTGATGTTAAGGTTCCATTGTTAGTTGCCGAACCACAAGTAAGTGTAGAAATAGCACCAACTGCACTACTTAAAATGCTCCAAGTAGTACCGTTGAAAACCTGTAATTCTCCCGATGAGCCACAATTGGTACACCAAACCATAAGCCCTGCCGCTGGGCTAGCTATGGCATCTCTTTGGGCTTGTGTCATACGAGGAGGTAATAAACCTTTGGTGGTACTGGTTATATCTAATTCCGCCGAGGCGTTAGGAGAGGTGGTACCTATACCTACTTGGGCGCTTACCCCCCCCCATAAAATGGTGAAAATCAATACGTTAATTTTTTTCATGTAAAAATATTAAGATGTAACATGGTTGTAAGGTACAATAAAGAAGTTTTAATTCAAGGTAAAAAATTGAGAAAACGATTAAAACAACTTTCAAAACACACCAAAGGCATGTTAGTGATTTGATAGTGTGCATTTTATATAAAAAAAGATACTTTAAGATTTATTTGTGGTAGAATAAATTTTTTATTGAGTTATCATTGGGCCTCATCCCCTGCCCTTCTCCAAAAGAGAAGGGTGACTGTGTTTGAAAAGCATTTTTAAGCAGTGGTCCGTTAGCTCACGGAAAGGACTGAGGATGAGGCCACTTTGAAAATAATTTAACTGGTACAATTACGGATAAGCATATTTTACTTTTATACCTTCGATACTTTCACCAACCAGTTCAGTAACTTCTTGTTTTGAGCTATTCTGGCGAAGGTGTTGATTACCCTTGGTGATTTATTTACCAATTGAAGGATAAATTTACTTCGCTTCAAATCTTTACCCACCTTGCTATACACAGCCCTATCGTATTGCGCTAAAAATGATTTTGAAAAGTCATTGGATTGTATGCACCGCTCTATTTGTTGTGCTGCCAAATAACCACTTATGAATGCTTTATCAATACCGTGGCCCATTAATGGATCAATCAATGATGCAGCATCACCACACAGCAAAATTCTGTCGTTCGAAATTATTCTTTCGCCATCAAACATGGGCAAACCAAAACCTTTCACATCATCTAAAAACTTCATATTGGTGAAGCGATGTTTAATGAGCGGTTCGTTCTCTATGATATGTAGAAGGGTTTCCCTTAAATTAGTTTTCTCTGCCTTTTTATCATCTTTAAACTGCAAACCAAAGCCTATATTCACGCCTCCATTTTTTAAAGGAAAAATCCACAAATAACCTGGCAAATAATTTTTAAGATAATAGAATTCATTGGTTGCGGGTTCTAAATCGCTCACATTTTCTGCGTACAGTCTTACAGCAGCGCAAGTATATTTTTTTGAAGATTGAGAAAGAGGCACATAACGTTTCACCACTGAATTTGCGCCATCGGCACCTATCACCATTTTTGCTTTACAAGAAGAATTATCTAAAAACTTGCACAGCACAAAGTCCTTTTCCACCACCAATTCCTTCAATCTTTTGTTTTCAAAAATTTCAGTTTTGGTTTCTGTGCGAACGAGATTCATTAAAAAATTATCGAAATTCAATCGAGGAGAATTGTAGCTATAAGCTTTCCAATTGATGGCAAAATATTTTCCGTTAGGCACATAACAGCGAGAAGTACGAATATCTTCTTTGTGTGCAAATTCCCTCAAAGTTCTTCCCCACTCTGCATTAATCTTATCCATGGTTTTAAATGTTGGTCCGGGTATAGCATCTCCACACACTTTATCGCGAGGAAAAACGTCTTTATCTACAATAGCAACACTCAACCCTGCCCCGTGAAGAGCTAATGCACATGCACTTCCTGCGGGGCCGCCGCCAATAATAACAACATCATAAAAATCTTTCATCTTGCTTTACAAGCTTCTAATTTGAGCATTTTTTTAGAATTTTTAGTGAAGATCAATAAACTCATCAATGAAGATGCAGTTGCCAAAAATAAAATGATAGAAAACAAAAAAGCTGCCTCTTTACAGAAGCAGCTTTTCTTATATAACTTAAAAGACTAGTCTTTCTTAGCGTATTTAGCGTATCTAGTTTTGAATTTATCAATTCTACCAGCTGTATCTACCAAGTTCATCTTACCTGTGAAGTACGGGTGAGAAGTCATAGAGATATCTAATTTGTATACTGGGTAAGTTTTGCCTTCGTATTCAACTGTTTCAGTAGTTGCAGCACAAGACTTAGTCAAGTACATATCTCCGTTTGTCATGTCTTTAAACACTACTTCTCTGTAATCTGCTGGATGCGTATCTTTCTTCATAAAAAATTCTTTAATGGGCGACAAAAATAAGTGAAGTTTTTGGTTTGACCAAGTTTTAATCCAAGAAAATTTCTTCAACTCTCTTTATCCCCCTTTTATTAAGCACTAAACGATAGCGCTTAAACACAGTCTCTTCGGGACTTTCAAACTGCATCACCAAGTTAATATGATATACCCTATCTGCCTGTACTTTACGTATGTTATTTTCATACAAATAGTACAAATCGCGGTCATTTTCTTCCATATTCTTGGTAAAGCCAGTTAAATTGAACCTTAAAATATCGGTCACTTCATTGATGCCCATGGTATTAAAAATACGTTCAATCTCCTCTGTATACAAATTGGTATGCTTTTCAAAGAGCATAATATTGTGACCAACGCCCTCACTCTCCACTTCATCCATATTGTGTTTTTGCCTGCAAGCCAAAATCTCATCAGGCACCGCTTCTTCTTTCATAAATGAAAGGCGCTGCGTTCTATGTCCCACCTTCGCCTTATTATCACTAAACAATTCATATTTAACATCATACATTTTTCCCACCATTTTCTCTACCGCATAATTGCGCACCCACTCTTTCATTCTATCTTTAAAAATATAGCCCACCACCAAGGCCGCAAAAAACATAAATGAAATCTGACCATACACCTGCTGAAAGTAAAAAGCCACTCCAGTTGCAAAAATCATGGCCACCGCAGCACCAATAGCAAAAGAAAACTCTCTTGCTCTGTTTATTTCCTTACTATTCACTTGGGGACGAAGAAAGAGTCCGTTTAAAAAGTACTTTCGAAAAGTATTCATTCTATACACCTGAATCTCATTCTCTCCATCGGGCTCTATTTGAGAAGGATATTTAGCAGCTTCCTGATACGCCAATGTTTCGCGTATAAAATCTTTTAACAACTGCACCTCTTTAACCCTTAACATTTGGTATGAAAACGACAATAAAAAAATGCAGATATATTCATCTGCGTAATGAAAAACATTCATTCTATGCTTAACAAAATTGAATCTGAAGAGCATCTCCTTCAGCTTTCTAAACTCACTCCAAATCTCTTCCGATTCTTTAATGAACAAAGCATAATCAATAGGTTCTCCAATTTGCGCTCGTTTTAAAAAATTTTGTGCAAATTCTTTAAACGATACCACAAATAATTTCACTGTAAATTCAAAATTCTGCAGCAACTCTTTATCGTCTCTATGATCTGCCGATTGGTGAATTATCTTTTCAATATGGCGGATACTAAAGGCAGCTTCACTTATCAATTTATCTTTAGAAATAAGGGGCACAGAAAAATGCAACATATTTTGCACGTCTTTCAAAAAATCTTCCTCCTTGTAATTATACCTATCAATCAATAAGTTTCTTGGTAAAAAATAATACAGTTTTACTTTGTACTTATCTCTCGCAACATCCACATGAAATGGATACTTCAGCACAATATCGAACTGATATTTATCCAACAACTCTGTCTTAATACTGATCATCTCAAAATATATTTGCTATTAAAACGTACTCTACTTATTCAAGTTTAAACAATGTAAGCTTATATTTGTAAGAGAATGAAAAAAGTTTTCCAATTCACCTTATTAATAGCTGCAAGCGCCTTACTCATCTATTCATGCCGAAGAGATGTAACAACTACCGATGCTGCCGACAAGCTTTCCTTCTCTTCCGATTCTATATTTTTCGACACCGTTTTTGCCACCATTGGCTCTAGCACACATCGTTTCACCGTTCACAACAAACACAGTAAGAAAATAAAAATCTCCTCCATCACATTGAAAAACGGTAGTAACTCCTATTTCCGATTGAATGTTGATGGCGTTTCGGGCATATCTCACCATGATGTTGAAATTGCAGCCAACGACAGCCTATTTATTTTTGCAGAAGTTACCATCGATCCGGCCAACAGCAATACCCCTTATGTAATTGAAGAGCAAGTCGTATTTGAAACCAACACCAATAGTCAACAAGTGAATTTAATTGCTTGGGGACAAAGGGCCATTTTTCATAAACCTCAGCCTGGCTATTCGGCTTTTGCTATTGGCAATGAAACTTGGAATAGCGATACCCCTCATGTTGTTTATGGTATTGGTGTTGTAGACGAAGGATATAAACTCATTGTTAGCAAAGGTGCTAAAATACATTTTCACGGAGGTAGCACACTCTATGTAAGTAAGGACGCTAGCCTTGAAATAAAAGGAACGATGAGCGAACCAGTAATAATGCAAGGCGACAGATTAGACCCTAGTTACGAAGAGATTCCTGGCCAATGGAACGGCATCTATCTCTCTGCCTTAAGTACCAAAAACAAAATAACTTTTGCGGTGATTAAAAATGGTACTATTGGGATTCAAGCCGACACTGTTAATGGAAGTAATCTAACTTTAGAATTGCGAAATTCATGGATTAGAAACATGAGTAAAATCGGACTCTTCGGCAGAGGAACCTCCATTAAAGCCTACAACACCGTGATTAGTAATTGTGGCAGCTATTGCGCTGCATTTACCATTGGCGGCAACTACCAAATGGACCATTGTACATTGGGCAATTATTGGGCGAGTAGCTACGGAGAGAGAAAAACTCCGGCCCTGCTCATCAACAATTGGTTTCAATCGGCAAGCTTGCAATACATTCCTCGCGATCTTAGTGCTGCAACATTTAACAATTGCATCATTTACGGAAATCTAATTGGCGAACTTTCACTAAGTAAAATAGAAGGAGCTCAATTCAACTACCTTTTCAATCATTGCATTTTAAAAACCGACCCAGAGAAAGTAACTACCAGCGGTGCCGAATTTGTGAATTGTAAAATCAATCAAGATCCTTTGTTTGAAAATACAGAGAACAATTACCACCTCAAAGAAAATTCTCCCGCATTAAGTGCTGGAGAAAAAACCATTGTTAGCAACAACTTATTGTATCTGCGCTTTGATGCAGACAATGTTGATAGATTCGATGGCAACAATCCAGATATTGGTGCCTGGGAAAAATAATTTCATTTTTTTTTCTATCTTGACCGTATAAACCTTCTATGATGAAAAAAGCTATACTCATTATTACTGCCATTTCAGCTTCTTTAGCATTTATACCAGGTAACAGCGACCATTGCAATTGTCCTTATTCTATTAGTGATTTGCAAGAGGCTTTAAAAACTCCAGAAACGATTACTTGTCTCGATCTATCGATGCAGAAATTAAAAGTATTGCCTGCCGATGTAATGAAATTTAGCAATTTAGAATGTTTAGACTTGTCTTTCAACACTTTTGCTACACTTCCAGATAGTATAGTTAAATTAACGAAACTAAAATATTTAAACCTCGACGGCACTCGCTATATGGCTAAATTACCAGCAGTACTGGCAAAAATGCCTTCTTTAAAAAGAGTTGATGTGAAAGATCATCCCGAATGGAGTGCTGCTACCAAAGCTGCCGCGACTAAATTATTACCTAACGTAAATGTTGTGCACGAAGAAAAGGTAGAAACTGAGGTGGAGATTGCAATTCCCGGACAAACCAAATAAGCTATTTTTTCTCTAGAATTTTAGAATAACGCATGGCGTTACCTGGGTCTAGCTTCGATAAATAATCTACCAGAGGCTGTTTTTCTGTTACCGATTCATCGGAAAACAAACTAACCAATTCTCGATTCTTGGTATCGAAAAACACTTTCATAGAATAGGAATTAGGTTTTCTTTTGTTAACAGCTTCTAAAGTTTTTAAGGCATCAAAAATAACTTGACGTCCTTTCACTGGGTCGGCAGACATCACGTCCATTCCCAATCGATGATAATTGTAATTGCAAATTCTAATGGGATCGTAAATGGGGTTCATTAAATTCTCAATCAACCAATATCTTCCTTGATTTCCATCGTTAGAATTCCAACCTGCTTGTCCCGAATTATTATTAAGTACGTTCTGCGCCCTTTGCAAATAATCACTGCCTCCCTTTAAAGAAAAACTATCATAATCGTAGGCCAAAATAATGTACACGTAATACGCTAAAACCGAGGTAAGATTTGATAACGCTTCATTATCAGTATAATCTAACGCTTGATTAAGAGAATAGGTGAAATTGAAATTATCATCTTGAATACTTAGCATTGCCGCTTTTAAATTGGTTCCATAAACTGGCCTAGAAGACTGAACCTGTAAACTTGCCGAAAATGACGCGTTATCATCTGCCACTTTGCTAATGGTGATAAAAAAATTACATTCTATTTTTTCTACTGGAGCGTATACATCATTGGTCCATTTTCTATTGTTCATGAAATCGAAAATATCCTTTTTCATTTTCTCATATACCGAAGGATCAGCTCCTGTAATCTGCTGAAAATTAATATCAATAGTACAATTTAGCTCTTGGGAAAAAACCAAGGGAGATAAAAACAACAGCAGTAAACAAATTATTTTATTCATTTTTCTGACTTATCAAGATGATTTCTTCAACGATATCTATAGCAATTTCTTTTTTCGACTTCTTCTCAAACGCTTTAAATTTCCCTTTAGTGTTCACAAATGACACTGTATTTAAATCGCTGCCGAATGCCTCATTTTGCGTATTTACAGAATTAAGAACTATGAAATCGGCATTCTTTTTACTTGCCTTTTTAATAGCATTATCTACCTCGTTCTCGGTTTCCATAGCAAAACCTACCAACACTTGATTCTCTTTTTTTATACTGCCTAAATGAAGTAAAATGTCTTTTGTTTTGTGAAGTTCTAAAGAGAATAGCTCTTCGTTTTTCTTTATTTTTTGAGCAGCCTTTACAACAGGTGTATAATCTGCTACCGCGGCTGCCAAAACCGCAATATCATAGGCAAAATCGCTTGCGGCATCAAACATATCTCTTGCCGATTGCACATCTACTCTAAAGATATTGGGCACTATTGTCTTCACATCCGATGGTCCGATTACCAAAGTAACCTTAGCTCCCTTTCTAGCCAACTCTTCGGCTACAGCAACGCCCATTTTACCCGAAGAATGATTACCCACAAAACGCACAGGGTCGATAGCCTCGTAAGTGGGGCCCGATGTTACCAAAGCCTTTTTACCCAATAAAGGTTTTTCACTCAAATAAAATTTAATATGCTCTGCTATTTCTTCAGGTTCAGCCATTCTGCCTTCTCCCGATAAGCCCGAAGCCAATAAGCCTACCCCTGGCTGAATGAGTATATTTTCGAAAGTTTTTAGCTTTTCGATATTTTCTTTTGTTGCTGGATGCTGGTACATATCCAAATCCATCGCAGGAGCAAACATCACTTTGCATCGTGCCGAAAGATAAACAGCCATTAATAAATTATCGCAAGCACCATGGGCCATTTTACTAAGAGTGTTGGCACTAGCTGGAGCTATCACCATAATATCGGCCCATAAACCTAAATCAACGTGGTTGTTCCAAATACCATCTTCATTAGTAAAAGCAGATAAGACTTTGTTTTCTGATAATACAGATAAGGTAAGAGGGGTAATAAAATCAAAAGCGGAAGGAGTCATTACAACTTTCACTTCCGCTTCTTCTTTCTTTAATATTCTAACAAGTTGGGCTATTTTATAAGCCGCGATACTTGCGGTAACTCCAATCAGTATTTTTTTGCCTTTAAGCATGGAAAGACAAAAAAGTAATTAATTAGTCGTTAGATACTTCTTTTGTTTCTGCTGCTGACTCTTCTTTAGCCGGATTTCTATAGTAAATCTCGCCATCTTCCCATTCTTTAGAAGCAATTAAACCTGGTTTAGGCAAACGCTCGTAAAATTTAGAGATTTCAATTTGTTCACGGTTTTCAAAAACCTCTTCTAAGCTATCTGTAGCTGTAGCAAATTCTTCCAATTTTTGATTCAATTCTGTTTTCAAATCAACACCAATTTGGTTAGCTCTTTTAGCCAACACATTGATTACTTCGTAGATATTACCATCATTTGTAAAAGCATTAACGTCTCTTGTGATAGTGCTGCTTGCCGCTTTTGTTTTTTTGTAATCCATGGTTTACTTCTTTAATTGTTCATTTTTAGCATTCATCTTAGCTTCTAAGTTCTCTAACTTTGTTAAAGTTTCCGACTTTTTAAAGCTTATTTTCTTCAACTCTTTAACTGCCTCAAGTGCCTTGTAGTATTGGGCTTTACGCTCATACTTCTCCGACTTTTTAGCTGCCTTGTATTCAGAAAGAGCCCACAAATATACAATTTCATCCTGAAATTCCCCCACTTTTCCTTCATCTAATTGCTTTTTAGCTTCCAACATCACCCAAGAGTACTTGTTTTTATCATATTGGGCTTGAAAAAGCGCCAATGGATAGCTGTTTTTTGCTACCAAGGCTTGCTCGTAATAGGCCTTGCCTTTAGAAGCAGAAGAAGATCCGGCCAAAACACTTTCCCATTTAGTATAGGCTTGAATTGTTTCCTCATATTTCTGAAGCTTTACGAAATCATTTGCTTTCTCGGCTTCTTTCAATTTCGCTTCCAAACCATGAAGGATATACTTTTGTTGCTCACCTTTATCTGAAGTTTGCGCTGCATAAGCAAAATAGTACTTCGCTGCCTTTTCAAAATTCAACATGTCGTAATACTCATCGGCAATTTGCGAGGGCAAATCTTGAATGGCCTTACCAGCAGAATTGTAATCTCTGTCCAATTCATTGAAGTAAGACGATGAAGCAAAATCAACATTATCTTTCGCCTTTTCGAACAAAGAACGAAACCCGCTTAATTCATTTGATTTCTTATCTGCTTCCACCGATTGTGCAAACAAATACTGAGATTTTAAGCGGTAATAAGTTAGTTCGTTGCGCTGCAACTTAAACTCGCTAGCCTTCAACAACTCTTCAAATCCAGTCATCGCTTTTTTATAATCGGCCTTTGCAAAATGATACTTAGGCAAATTGTACTTAATATCGCTCAGCTTATCAATACTTTTGCTTTTGTACTTTACAGCCTCTTCCAATTTTTTAGCATCGGGGTATTTTGCAATAAATTTATCGGAAAGCACAATCACCTCTTTAAAGCGCTCCAATTGCTTTTCCTCTATACTTTGTGCTGCATAATTGAAAGCGCTTTCCACCATCATTAAACGTACTTTCTCTACCATTTTTGAATCGGGAAAATCATTACAAAATCCTTCTCCTGTAACCATACAAGATTTGTACTCACCTATTTTATAATACAAATTCACGGTTTCAAAGCCCTTTTGCTCTAACTTTACTTGCAACTTATCTACACTTTCATTGGCTTGCGCAGAATACGTTCCTTTTGGATATTTATCCAAGAACAACTGAAATTCATCTATTGCTTTGTGCGTGTATTCTTGATCTAAATAATAAGCCGGCGAAAATTTCATATAACATGCACCTATCATGTACTGAATTTCTTCAGCATATTCACTTCTGGGAAAAGCTTGCACAAATCTGCGAAATTGGTGCGCTGCAAAAAGATAATCCTCTAAATGGTAATCACAATACACCCAATAGTAAAAAATCAACTCCGATTTTTGGGTGCCTCTATAAATCTGCATTAACTCTTTGTACAATTCCGATGCATGCTCATAATCTCCTTTGTCGTAATATTTTTTGGCCATTTCATACTTGTACTCGTAATTGGTGCTTTCTTGCACTTTCTTAAAGCTGTCGCAGGAAAAAGCAAGCATGATAATGAAAATGGCGAGGTATGGTTTTAAATTCATAGCGCAAAAATAGTGATTCAGGTTAAGCTAACGAAACGCTTAGCTCATTATTTTCATCGCCATAGATTGGGCCTGCAAAAACAAAGTGGAATTGATGCCTAAATCCAAGCCTTTGTTCTCTAAATACAATACTATATTTTCTGTTGCCATGTTGCCAACAAGATCGTCTTTGGCCATCGGACAGCCGCCAAACCCTTTGATAGCTCCTTCAAATCGGCGCACCCCAGCTTTGTAAGCCGCATCTACTTTTTCTTGCCAATGCAAAGGGTGACTGTGTAAATGCACACCAAATTCAACATCAGATAAATTATTTTGCAAGGCAGATAAAACTGCAGTGATTGATTCTTTGTTTGATGTTCCAATGGTATCAGAAACAGCCATCAACCCAACGCCAGCTTCTTTTAATTTTTGCGCCCATTCAACTACAATAGATGTATTCCATTCTTCTTCGTAAGGATTACCAAAAGCCATTGAAAGATAAACCACCGATTTTTTGTTGTGTTTACTGCATAAATCTAAAATACCTTTAACCCTATCCATCGATTGCTTGCGGGTAGCATTGGTATTTCTCAATTGAAATTGTTCTGATACTGAAAAAGGAAAACCTAAATAAGAAATTTCTTTATGCTTGCATGCATCTTCGGCACCACGCTCATTGGCGATAATGGCCAGTAATTTACTTTTACTTGCACTCAAATCTAAATTACCCAACACCTCAGCTGTATCTCGCATTTGAGGAATGGCCTTTGGAGAAACAAAACTCCCAAAATCCAAAACATCAAATCCCACTTTTAAAAGCAAATTAATATATTCTATTTTTTGCGCTGTGGGTATAAAATCATGCAAACCTTGCATGGCATCACGCGGACATTCAACCAATGTTATTTTTTCTGACATGAATTAAAGCTACTAGAAGTTTTGATAAAATGCAATTGTGGATTTTTTTCTCTTAAGTGTTAGCTATTTGAAACCTCCTAATGTTATTTTTTTGTTGTTGACTTCGCCCCTTAATTCAAACAAATTAAAAATGGAGCAATAGAGGTAAAAAACTTGCGTAAAGTCGCAGATGGATTTCATACAGAATCACAACTAATTCTCTTTATTTTTTCTGCTCAACTTAGACGAAATTTTCAATTCTCCTAAATACATACCCCCATCTTCTTTCAATAAAAGCGTAAAATGATAGCCATGGTTCTCAGCGATTTCTCGCATTTTATCCTCATCGATAAATAACCATTTAAAAGATTCGCCCTTATTTTTTTTATAGCTCATTTGGTATTCCACCTCTCCATAATATGAGCCATTCAAATCGAAGTCAATACTTCCATCCTCTTCTAAAAACATATACAATATATCGCATGAATCGAAGATAATCTCACCATTTTCGTTCAACAACCCCTTGGCTCTTTCTAAAAATTCTTGCAAACCAACCAACGTTCCACAAACACCAATACCATTCATCATCATTAAAATCGTGTCGAACCTCCCCTCTATCGTATCACGAAATTCTTGGCAAATAAAGTTTTTTACACCGCGCGCCATCGCCACTTCGCAGCAACCTTGTGAGTTGTCTAAAGCAACAACTTTCATATTTCTACTTTGTAATTCTAAGGCGTGAGACCCAACGCCTGCACCTATTTCTAAAACTTTTCCTTTACAAGCAGCAAGTGCAATATGCTCGATCTCGGGCATCTCGGCAAACTTTCTAAATAAATATGAAACAGGAATAATAGATTCTTCATTGATAGAGCTGCGCACAACGATATCTGCAGCTTTACCTTTCGCAACATACTCTTTACAAGCTGCACCTATAACATCTACTGAAGCAGATTTTTTCATCTGCCAATGTTAGAAATAATTTCTTAGGTTTTTAGATTCTAAATAAGGGTCCCAATCGTCTTGCGTCATTAATGGTTTTACTTCCAATAAGGTATTGTCGTGTTTGTTAAACACTGCTTGTACATAATAATTGGCTAAACTATACAACTTCAAGCGCAGCATACCTTGCACAACCACCTCATCCATCAGCAAACCTTTTCTGCTTAGAACCAAAAGACTTTCTTTGATTTCTAACTTTTTATATTCATTAATATCCATGCTGCGTGTTTTCTAGTTTAACGAGGCACGGCATTTGTAAGTTTAAAAAGTAAGATTGAAGTTTTCAACATTGCATTGCGAAAATCATATTTCACTTTATTTACAAGGCTTCTAGAATTTTTATACATTCGAAGTAGATGAGAGAAAGGTTCAGAAATACACAACTTAAACTATTTACAAGCGCTGCCTTTATGCTATTGTCGTTCTCTATTTTCGCGCAAACTTCACCCAAAATATTCACCAAAGACTTTAACGAAGATGGCGCCAATGACGACTTGGTGGTTAACTATTTTTTAGGAACGTTGGATTATGCTATTTACACCGACGGCCTCACCAAAACACAATATAAATTTCAGTTTCAGAGACAAGAAACCAAGCACGGCATCACAAAAATCACTCCTATCCCCATGTATTTCAGAAGTGAAAAAGGGGAAAGAGCATTGCCCAAAATTGATAGTTTAATTTTCAATATTCCACTCACCAAAAACATCGATAATTCATTGGTTTGGTTGCTCGATAGCTATATTTCAAAAAAAACATCAGATAGCAAATACTTTAGCAATAGCAGCTCTTATGAACCTTCATGGAACGCTTCAAAACCCGAAATGCCGGAAAATTATCGTTTAAAAATTGAAGACACTACCTTGCTAAATGCACTCTATAAAAATCAACAATTAAAAGATACTTCATCGGCAGCATACATCACGTATTTGGGTAAGTTTCAAACGCGCGCAATAGCTATGAGCAAATCAGATGTTAACATTATTTACCCTCTCACACTCGATTCTACACCCAATTTCAAACTCTACCAAAGTGCTCACGGCGTTTTCATCAAAAAAGATTCAATGTATTCGTGGGTTTTTGTTAGTGATGGCGGATTGTACAACAACATACAAAAATTAGAGTGGGAAAGTATTCAGCAAGTAGATGCTTACAAAGATTTTGTGGTTGTGCTCAACCAACCTTACCCCGCAATTAAAAACAACATTTACATTGTAGATTGGAAAAGAGGAAAAACCTTTGAATTTAAGCGCGATTTCATTTTAGCAGATGCTCCTGGCTACTATTACATCGATAACTTTGAGATTATAGAAAACTACTTATATCTATTTGTAAAAAGTAGACCTTCTGCTTTAGATTACAAGCAAATAACGATCGATTTAACGCCCATAATAGAAGAAATAGGTAAAACAAAATAGGCTTTCAACTCTCAATTAAATATTGATTTTCTTTCATTTTTGCTTAACTTCCCTGCTACAAAAAATCATTTATGAGAAGTTTACTATTACTAATTACCACTCTATTTTCACCTATACTTTTAGCACAAAACTTTCCTGAAAAACCTATTGGCACTACTACTTTCGATTTACAAACCAACGGCTCTTCACAAAAAAGAATTTTAAACAATAGCGATGGAACAATAGCTGCCACGTGGATGTATTCTGGCAATCCAAATTCAAAGAGTCCGAACGACAGAGGCACCGGCTACAACTATTTCAACGGAACTTCATGGAAATACAACGCAGGAAATATTATTAGCAGAATAGAAACTCAAAAAACAGGATGGCCTAACATTTTGTTGTTGGCCAATGGTAAAGAAGTAGTGATCTCGCATCGTAATTCAGATACTTCTTTACTTATGCTTTCGAGAAATACAAAGGGAAGTGGCACTTGGACAGAAAAAAAATTATTTCCAGGGCAACATTTACTTTGGAGCAGAGCTGTTACAGGGGGCCCAGATGGCAACACTATTCATGTAATTGCAGCAACACCAATGACCGATGATGGCGGATCTTTAGTATATGGAATGGATGGAAATATGCTGTATGCTAAATCTACTGATGGTGGCGTAAACTGGACTACTCCCGACACCATTGCTGGTGTGGACACCTCATGGACTGTTTCTATTAAAGGTGATTACTACAACATTGACGCAAACGGCAATAATGTAGCGATTGTATTGGCTTGTAAATGGATGGATGTGGTAGTGCTTAAATCAGCAGATAATGGTGACCACTGGACCAAAAAAGTAGTATCTGATTTTCCTTACGATAAGTTTGAAGAAGCCAAAACATTAGTTACCGACACGCCTTACACTTGCGATGGAGCAACTGAAATATTGGTTGACAACAATGGTAAAGCCCACATTTGGTATGGATTTACTCGATTATTAAACGATGTAACAGGCGATAGCGCAATTTCTTATTATCCTGGTACAAATGGTTTGTATTATTGGAATGAGACAGAATTTCTTCCGCACTTAATTGCCCAGTCCATCGATTTAGATAATGATCAAACAATTTCTACCGCTAAAGTGAATTACAAATTCCCATCTTACGGTGTAGGTCTGTCATCAATGCCTTCTGCTGGAGTAGACCAAAACAATGCCCTCTACTTGGTTTATTCTGCCTTTACTGAAGAATGGTATTCTGTAGGTGATTCTATCAACTACCGCCATATTTACGCGATAAAATCTGAGGATGGTGGTAACAACTGGAGCTTAGTGCCCAATGATATCACACCAGCAACCGAAAAAGCAAGCTCCTTCCACGAATATGTATACCCATCTTTAGCCAAGCATGTAGATAGTCACTTGCACGTGATTGTTCAGGAAGATGACACCCCTGGTGCTTTCATCTTAGAGGAAAATATGTTAGGAAACTACAACAACATATTGTACCTAAAACTTTCCACTGCTTTAAATGTATCGGTAAATGAAATAAAAAATGAAAGTTTTTCTTTTGTGATTTATCCTAATCCAAGCAACACTGCTAACATTCATTTGATTTACGAATTGAAGCAAAGTGAAAATATCACTGTAAATATTTATAACGTTTTGGGAGAAAAAATTGAAAGTAAAAACTTAGGAATTCAAAATACAGGTAAGCAGCAATACTCTATTGGCAACTCTAATTTAGGTGCGGGAGTCTATTTTGTACAAGTGCATACAGGCAGCAATAGCGGTGTTCAAAAATTAGTAATACAATAGGCAGAACAGAAGTTAATCTACTTCTGCTTACCTAATCTTCTCAACGAAAAGAAAGAATAATCTTTAGTAGATGAAAAAATTCCCGATTGGGCATTACGCACATCTTCTATCGAATAAAATGCGGTAGGATTATGTTTTAAGACCACACCTATCACTTGCTTTAAATTTTTACGCGCAACAACGGTGAAAATTATCTTTATAGGGCCTTGCGAACCCTGTCCGTCGACAATAGAAATACCATGATTAGCCGCACTAAGCTCTTTCACCAAAGAATCACAATCTTGATCGGTGATGATGCGCAGCATCTGTAAACCCAGAGCCAAACGTTCTTCTAAAATTAAACCAATGTAATTACCTGTAGCAAAGCCGGCTGCCCAGGCCACATAGTGATGCCAACTGTTGGCCTCATTAAAAATTTGTTTGGCCACAACTATCCACAACAAAACTTCAAAAAATCCCAGCAAGGGGGCAAACTTCTTAAAGCCTCTGGCCACAAAAATATGGCGCATTGTGCCTAAAGAAACGTCTACTAATCTTGAGCAAAAGATGAGTAAGGGAAATACTATCCAATTGAAATAATCGAAATCGTGCATAAATTAGTTCAATGTTCAAAGTTTAATGTTCAATGTCAGCTAACCTTGAACATTAAACATTGAACTCTGAACGATTTAATTATTTGAGTATTTCCCGTGAAATAACCACTTTTTGAATTTCACTTGTTCCTTCACCAATGGTGCACAACTTAGCATCTCTATAGAACTTCTCTGCAGGAAAATCTTTGATGTAACCGTAACCACCATGAATTTGCACTCCATCGGTGGCTACTTCTACCGCGATTTCCGATGAATACAATTTCGCCATAGCTGATTCTTTAGATACTGGCAAATGATTGTTTTTTAAATAGGCTGCGCGATAAATAAGCATCTCTGCTGCATCAATTTTAGTTGCCATATCGGCTAATTTGAAAGCAATGGCTTGAAAATCGGAAATTGATTTGCCAAATTGCTGCCGTTCTTTAGAATACTTTAACGCCGCTTCGTACGCACCTTTCGCAATACCTAAGCCCAATGATGCGATAGAAATTCTACCGCCATCTAATATGGCCAATGCTTGTTTAAATCCACCACCCACTTCACCTAAGCGACATGAATCGGGAATTTTACAATCTTGAAAAATCAGTTCAGCCGTTTCCGATGCGCGCATGCCTAATTTATCTTCTTTTTTACCAGAAGTAAATCCGGGAGTGCCTTTATCGATTATAAAAGCTGTTGCGTTGTTTTTTTCACCCAGCTTACCAGTGCGTGTCATTAACACCACCACATCACCCGAAATACCATGTGTAATAAAATTTTTAGAACCATTGATTACCCAGCCAGCACCATCTCTAACGGCTGTTGTTCTCATGTTACCCGCATCGCTTCCCGTGCTTGGTTCTGTTAAACCCCATGCTCCAATAAATTCGGCTGTAGCCAATTTGGGTACATATTTTCTTTTTTGCTCTTCACTACCGAAATATACAATATGATTGGTACATAAAGAGTTGTGCGCCGCCATCGACAATCCTATACCACCGCACACTTTAGAAAGCTCTGTTATGGCTGTTACATATTCGTTATAGCCAAATCCCGCCCCACCATATTCCTCAGGAACCAAAACCCCCATCAAGCCCAGTTCTCCCATTTTTTTGAAAACATCAACCGGAAAAATTTGTTTCTCATCCCAATGATTTCTGAAAGGAAGTATTTCTTTTTGAGCAAAATCGCGCACCATTTGCGCAATCATTTTTTGGTTTTCGTTTAAACTAAAATCCATGAGAAATAATTTTGAATGTTGAATTGTGAATGTTGAATTGATTACTCCACTCGCAAATCAATACGTGGCTAGAGAAATAATGTTAGTATTGTACTTCAATAATTTTTCTCTTCCTTTTAAATCAGATAGTTCGATAATAAACCCAAAGCCAGCAACATCACCTCCTATAGATTTCACCAATTGTGCTGCAGCTAAGGCAGTGCCTCCTGTAGCCAATAAATCATCGTGAATTAAAACCCTGCTTCCCTTAACTAAAGCATCTGTATGAATTTCAATTTCAGCAGTACCGTATTCTAATTCGTATTCAATTTTATTTTTGGTAAAAGGCAACTTACCTGCTTTACGCACAGGCACAAAAGGAACATTGAGTTCATCTGCCAAAGAAATCCCGAAGAGAAAACCTCTGCTTTCAACTCCAATAATGGCATCTACCTTTAATTTTCTTGCCTCAACCGCTAAAGCTTTCACAATCTGTCTCCTTACTCTAAAATCTACCAATAGCGGAGTAATATCCTTAAATAAGATTCCTGGTTTTGGAAAATCCTGTACATCACGTACAGTGCTTTTTATTTTTTCTGATATCATTGTAATAAAATATATGGTTCAATCAAATATAGGAGAGAATCGCTGAAAACACGAGTTTTTAATAAATCTTTTATCGAAGAAAAGTTGCCGTGCTGCTTGCGGTAATTCACCAACACTTTGGCACGCTTAAATCCTATTCGCCTAAACTTTGCCAATTCTTCTTCACTATCCGAATTGATATTGTATTTCTTAACCAAGATAGAATTCACCAACACATCATCTTTAATTTTTTGATACAAAACAGAATCAACACCATACACTTGCAGCAATTGTTCTTTAGAGACATAGCCCCCAATAATTTCTCGGTATTTAAGAATGCGAGAAGCATAACTCTCTCCTATTCCATTCAGCGAAATCAATTGCTCTGGTGTTGCCGAATTTAATTCGACAGGCTCAATAACAGATTTGAAGTGAACAGATTTGGGAGTGGAGTAATCAGTAGAATATTTCGATTCATATTTTTTCTTTTCGTACACCTTCCATTCTTTTTTAGGATAAGATTTTGGGTACACTGTATCTTTTTTCTGCACCACAACAGCCTTCTCAAAGGAAACACTTTGCGCAGGAAAAAAGAAAAATTTACCCGCGATAAAAAGCGCTGATAGTAACAACAACAGATACAAGCCCCTTCTCTCTGAAGAGGAAAATAAAAATGGATATTTCATGAGATATATTTAGTTAGTTAGATATAAAGTCAAGTTGTATAATTGATGTGCAGGGCAATAGTTCCTTCGGGGTACCTCAGGATGACAACCACAGTAAGGAAGACCTAGTATGTCATCCTGAGGTACC
>CAMBXP010000048.1 GCA_945871895.1 Chryseobacterium gleum
CTCAGTCAATGATTTTTTACCAAAGTTTCTGAATTTCAAAAGATCGTTTTTGTTGAATGATACTAAGTCACCTAAAGTTTCAACATCTGCAGCTTTCAAGCAGTTCAATGCTCTAACTGAAAGATCCATATCAACTAACTTGGTTTTCAACAATTGACGCATGTGTAATGATGTCTCATCAAACTCTTCAGCAGCCGATTTCTCTTCAGTATCCAATGTAATTTTCTCATCAGAGAACAACATGAAATGGTGAATTAAAATTTTAGCAGCCTCTTTCAATGCATCTTTAGGATGAACTGAACCGTCGGTTTTAATATTTAATACTAATTTCTCGTAATCTGTTTTTTGCTCTACACGATAGTTCTCAATGCTGTATTGAACATTTTTGATTGGGGTGTAGATGGAGTCGATTGCAATTGCTCCAACAGCTGTGTTAGCTGATTTATTCTCATCGGCAGCAACATATCCTCTTCCTTTTTCAATAGTAACTTCCATTTGCAATTTCACTGAACCTTCCATAGTACAAAGTACTAAATCAGGATTCAATACTTGAAATCCAGAAGCAAAACTTCCAATATCTCCAGCAGTCAATTGTTTTTTTCCTGTTAAAGAGATAGTTACTTTTTCTGCATCTGCATCTTCAATCTGTTTTTTGAAACGAACTTGTTTCAATCTCAAAATGATTTCAGTTACATCTTCAACAACACCTTTGATGGTAGAGAATTCATGACTAACGCCTTCAATTCTTACAGATGTAATAGCATAACCTTCCAAAGAAGATAAAAGAATTCTTCTTAATGCGTTACCAACTGTAAGTCCAAATCCCGGTTCAAGTGGACGAAACTCGAAGCTACCTTCGAACTCATCTGACTGAATCATCACAACATTATCGGGCTTTTGGAATGCTAAAATTGCCATATCTTAAATTTTTTTAAGGTTAAAAAGATTACTTAGAGTATAATTCGACGATCAATTGTTCTTTGATGTTTTCAGGAATCTCATCTCTTGGAGGCATTTGTAAGTATCTACCTTCCAATTGGTGTTTATTAAATTCAACCCATGAAAACCCGTTTGCAGAACCAGCAACTGAATTTACTATAATTTCTAATGATTTAGATTTCTCACGAACTCCAACAACATCACCAGCTTTAACTTGGTAAGAAGCAATATTTACAACTTCTCCGTTTACTACTATGTGACGGTGTCCAACTAACTGACGAGCAGCTCTTCTTGTACGAGCAATACCCATTCTGTAAACAACGTTATCTAATCTTGATTCGCAAAGTTGTAATAACAACT
Source organism: Chryseobacterium gleum (assembly GCA_945871895.1). Lineage (GTDB taxonomy): Bacteria > Bacteroidota > Bacteroidia > Flavobacteriales_C > JAHEZL01. Next base: position 1,300 of record CAMBXP010000048.1, read on the forward strand.
CACCAGTAATACCAGATCTTCTGGCTGCTTCTTTAAACAAGTTAGCGAATTGTCTTTCTAAAATACCGTAAGTATATTTTGCTTTTTGTTTTTCTTGCAACTGAACAGCGTAATCTGATTTCTTAGCTTTTGCTTTTGAAGCACCGTGCATCCCTGGAGGATAAGGCTTTTTTTCTAATACTTTATCAGGACCAAAAATTGGCTCTTTAAACTTTCTTGCGATTTTCGACTTGGGACCTCTATATCTTGCCATGACTTATTATTTCTATTTATAGTTTTTATAATTCGGAATTCAACATTCAGAATTCAAAATTAATTATACTCTTCTTCTTTTTGGAGGACGGCATCCGTTGTGAGGCATAGGAGTGATATCTACAATCTCAGTAACTTCAATACCTGAATTGTGAACACTTCTAATTGCACTTTCTCTTCCAGCTCCTGGACCTTTCACAAACACTTTCACTCTTCTCAATCCTTTTTCGAAAGCCACCTTTGCACAATCCTCAGATGCTACTTGCGCAGCATATGGAGTGTTTTTCTTAGAACCTCTGAAGCCCATCTTTCCAGATGAAGACCAAGAAATAACCTGACCTTGAGCATTCGTTAAAGAAACAATGATGTTGTTAAACGATGCATAAATATGACACTGACCTGCAGCTTCAACCTTTACACCGGCTTTTTTTGACGTTTTTGTAGCTTTTGCCATAAAATCTTTCTTTACTTATCTATCTTACTTAGTTACCATTTTCTTGTTGGCAACAGTTTTTCTCTTACCTTTTCTTGTTCTACTGTTGTTTTTGGTTCTTTGACCTCTCAAAGGAAGACCCGCTCTATGACGAATACCTCTGTAGCATCCAATATCCATCAAACGTTTAATGCTCAATTGAAATTCAGATCTCAAAGCACCTTCAACAGTATACTCTTCAGTGATGATTTCACGAATTTTTTGAGTTTCGTCATCAGTCCACTCACCAGAAGTAGCATTCACATCTACACCAGCTTTAGTCAATATCTTCTTCGCTGAAGATTTACCAATCCCGTAAACATAGGTTAAAGCGATTTCTCCTCTTTTACCATCTGGGATGTCTATACCTGCAATCCTTGCCATACTTTATTGTTATAATTCTTATTTTTTACCTCAATTTAAAAATCGGGACGCAAAACTAATAAAAAAATATTAATTTATCCCTACCCTTGCCTTTGTTTGTGCTTAGGATTCTTTTTATTAATTACATAAACCCTTCCTTTTCTTTTGATAATCTTGTCTTCCGGGCTTCTTTTCTTTACTGACGCTTTTACTTTCATCTTGCTAATTATTTATATCTAAACGTTATTCTTCCTTTACTTAAGTCATAAGGCGACATCTCCACCTTAATTCTATCACCTGGCAAAATTTTAATATAGTGCATTCTCATTTTTCCTGAGATATGAGCCGTAATGATGTGCCCGTTTTCCAATTCTACTCTGAACATTGCATTGGAAAGTGCTTCTACTATCGTTCCGTCTTGCTCTATTGATGCTTGTTTCGCCATGTATCTATAATACTTCTATTTTCTGTTTCTTTAATTCTTCTTCTACAAACTCAAAGGACGACAAAATATCTACCTTCTCTTTACCCACTGCAATGGTGTGCTCAAAGTGCGCAGATGGTTGACCATCTACTGTTTTGATTGTCCAGCCGTCTGATAAAGACTTCACATCTTTTCTTCCCATATTGATCATCGGCTCAACCGCTATAACCAAACCTTCTTTCAAAACAATACCTGAACCTTTTTTACCATAATTAGGAACTTCCGGATCCTCATGCAGATTTTTACCCACTCCATGACCAACCAACTCTCTAACTACACCGTATCCATTTCTTTCAGCACACAATTGCACTTCAAAACAAATATCTCCAAGTCTATTTCCTTCCACTGCTTTTTCAATTCCCTTCAACAAAGATTCCTTCGTAGCACGAAGTAATTTCTTTTTTGCATCAGAAATTTCACCAACAGCAAAAGTATAAGCAGAGTCGCCATAAAAACCATTCATCAAAACACCACAGTCAACACTTAGAATCATTCCTTCCTGAACTTCATCATTATTGGGCATTCCATGAACTACTTGGTCTTCCGGAGATACACATAAGGTAAAAGGAAAACCTCTGTAACCTTTAAATGCAGGTACTCCCCCATTATCACGAATAAACTCCTCAGCTCTTTGATCAAGCTTTTTGGAAGTAATTCCAGGCTTAATCAATTTCGCCAATTCGGCATGCGTTTTTGCAACAAGTAAAGAACTTAATCTTATTAATTCAATCTCCTCTTTCGTCTTATAATAAACCATCTTCTCTTTTATCCTCCTAACCTGATATTCCAACGGGAGCAGCATTGCTAGACCTACCTCTCAATTTGCCACTCTCCATCAAACCATCGTAATGTCTCATCAACAAATGACTTTCAATTTGTTGCAATGTATCTATAATAACACCTACCATAATCAACAGCGAAGTACCTCCAAAGAAATAAGCGAAAGCTGTTGATATGTCAAACATCATAGCGAAAGCAGGCAAAATAGCGATCATCGCCAAGAATATGGAGCCTGGAAAAGTGATTTTTGATAAAATATTATCAATATAATCAGCTGTATCTGCACCCGGTTTAATTCCTGGCACAAATGCACCTTGCTTTTTGAAATCATCTGCCCACTGACGAGGATTAATAACCATCGCAGTGTAGAAGAACGTAAATAAGATAATCATCATAGCGTTTGCAAAGTTGTACCAAAAGTTTCTTGGATCGCTCAATGCCGCAAAAGCTTGTCCGATAAGCCCTTCTTTATTCACCCAGTCCATCGACAATAAAGTAGAAGGTACGAACATCACAGCCTGAGCAAAAATGATTGGCATTACACCTGCTATATTAACTTTAATAGGAATATACTGACGAGCTCCACTTTGGTTAATTGCACCAACCGCCATTTGTTTAGCATATTGAAGAGGAATTTTTCTAACCCCTTGAATCAACATGATGGTTAAAGCGATGATAAAGAACCAAACAACTAACTCAATAATGAAAACAAACATACGACCACCAGAAGCAGCCAAATTTACTCTGTCATTAAATTCACCTGCAATAGCTTCAGGAAACCTAGCCATGATACCTACCATGATTAGCATAGAAACACCATTACCAATTCCTTTATCTGTAATTTTATCACCTATCCACATTAAAAACATAGTAGACGCTATAATCACACTCACTGCCGTAAGTTGGAACATAAAACCATTATCGGTAACCGCTGGACCAACATAAGTATTTAAATACCCTGGAGCTTGCAACATAGTAACAACAACAGTCAATAACTTTGTGTAGGTCTGAATTTTCTTTCTTCCACTCTCGCCGTCTTTCTGAATTTTTTGAATTTGAGGAACCGCAACACCTAACAACTGCATTACGATAGATGCAGAAATATAAGGCATCACACCCAACGCAAAAATAGAAGCTCTACTAAAAGCACCACCTGTGAAAGTAGAAATCAAACCAACCAAACCTTGAGCACCTCCACCTTCGTGAGCTTGCGCCAACACTTCAGAGTTAACACCGGGAATAATGATAAATGAACCTAAACGGTAAACTAAAATTAATCCAAGAGTAAAGAGGATTCTGTTTTTCAGATCCTCGATACTAAAGATATTCTTTATGGTTTGTATGAACTTTTTCATTACGCTATAACAGTAACAGAGCCACCCTTAGCTTCAATAGCAGCTACGGCAGTTTTAGAGAAAGCATTGGCAGAAACATTTAGTTTCGCTGTTAACTCACCTCTACCTAAAATTTTAACTAACTTGTTTTTAGATACCAAACCATTTTCAATCAACACATCTAAAGTGATTTCAGAAATCCCTTTTTTAGCAGCCACTTCAGCAATTGCGTCAAGGTTAATTCCTTTGTACTCTACTCTATTTGGATTGGTGAATCCGAATTTAGGAAGTCTGCGTTGAAGCGGAGTTTGTCCACCTTCAAACCCTGGTTTTGATTTATATCCAGTTCTAGCTTTAGATCCTTTATGTCCTTTAGTAGAAGTTCCACCTAAACCAGAACCTTCTCCTCTACCAATTCTTTTTTTTGTTTTAACCGAGCCCTTAGCTGGTCTTAATGTTGAAAGATTCATATAATATTATTAATCTACTTTAACTAAATGCTTCACTTTATTAACCATGCCCAAAATTTGCGGAGTAGCTTCGTGCTCTACAACTTGGTGCATTTTTCTGAATCCCAAAGCTACTAAAGTCGCTTTTTGATCTTTCGGGCGGTCAATCGCGCTTTTTACCTGGGTGATTTTAATCTTTGCCATCTCTATTTCTTTAACTATTAACCATTAAATACTTTGTCCATAGTAATCCCTCTATTAAAGGCGATTGTTCTAGGATCTCTCAAATTCTCTAAAGCCTTGATTGTAGCCTTCACCACGTTGTGCGGATTAGAAGACCCTTTTGATTTAGCCAAAACGTCTTTTACACCAACACTTTCCAACACTGCACGCATAGCACCACCAGCAATAACTCCAGTACCATGAGCCGCTGGCTTCATAAATACTCTTGCACCACCAAACTTAGCTTCCATCTCGTGAGGAATAGTTCCTTTCAAAATAGGTACTTTTATCAAATTCTTTTTCGCGTCATCGATTCCTTTTGAAATTGCATCAGTAACCTCATTAGCTTTACCTAAACCAAATCCAACTACACCATTTTCATTACCAACAACAACTATTGCAGAAAAACTGAAAGTTCTACCTCCTTTAGTAACCTTTGTAACTCTTTGGATACCTACAAGGCGATCCTTCAATTCCATCTCAGATGAACGTACTTTTTTTGCGTTTGATTTTAACATACTACCTATTGATTAAAAATTTAAACCACCTTCTCTCGCAGCATCTGCCAAAGACTTCACTCTACCGTGATACAAATATCCATTTCTATCGAAACGAACAGCAGTAATTCCAGCAGATTTAGCTTTCTCAGCAATCTTCAATCCTACTTGACGCGCTTGTTCGATTCCTTTTACATCTTTCAACTCCTTTTCAGTAGAAGAAGCAGACGCAAGAGTTACTCCTTTTAAATCATCAATCAACTGAGCATAAATTTCTTTATTGCTTCTATAAACTGTTAATCTCGGACTTTCTGCAGTACCAGTAACCACTTTACGGATTCTGTACTTGATTTTTTGTCTTCTTAAATCTTTCTTAGACATAGCTAACTTTTTTATTTACCTGCAGCCTTACCTGCTTTTCTTCTTAATTCTTCACCTGTGAACTTGATACCTTTTCCTTTATACGGTTCAGGTTTTCTCAATGATCTTATTTTCGCAGCCACCTGACCAATCAATTGCTTATCGAAAGAAGTCAAAGTGATTTTAGGGTTCTGCCCTTTCAAAGTTTCAGTTTTCAAGACAATCTCACTTGGAATTTCAAAAACGATATTGTGAGAGAATCCTAAGCTTAATTCTAAAAGCTGACCTTTATTAGCAGCTCTGTAACCAACCCCTACCAACTCCTGCTCGATAGTATATCCTTTAGATACGCCTTCTACCATGTTATTGATAAGCGCTCTGTATAATCCGTGCATCGCACGAGATTGTTTATCATCTGCTGTTCTTTTTACTAGTACTTCTTTTCCTTCCACAACAGGAGTAACACGAGCGTCTAAAGCCTGTGATAGTGTACCTAATTTACCTTTAACAGTAACTACGTTGTTCTTTTCAACTGTTACAGTCACCCCATCAGGGATTGTTACCGGTGCATTTCCAATTCTTGACATTGCTCTAATTTTAATAAACGTAACACAAAACTTCACCACCTACATTCTCTCTCTTAGCTTCTTTATCAGTCATTAAACCTCGAGAAGTAGAGATAATCGCAACTCCTAATCCGCTTAATACTTTAGGAACTTTCGCTGCATGAGAATACTTTCTTAAACCCGGACGGCTCACTCTTTCCAAAGACTGGATAGCAGGAACCTTAGATTTAGGGTCGTACTTTAAAGCTATTTTAATTGTACCTTGAGCGGTATCATCTAAAAATTTATAACTTAAAATGTATCCTTTATCAAACAAAATCTTAGTGATTTCTTTTTTTAAGTTTGATGCTGGCACATCCACCACACGGTGATTTGCTTTTATCGCATTTCTTACTCTTGTAAGGTAATCTGAAATTGGATCAGTTATCATATATCAACCTATTTATCTAAATCTATTTTATTACTACCAGCTGGCTTTTTTCACACCAGGGATTAAACCATTGTTTGCCATTTCACGGAAACAAATTCTTGAAATACCAAATTGTCTCATATAACCTCTTGGTCTACCAGTTAACTTGCAACGGTTACGAACTCTTATAGGATTTGAGTTTCTCGGAAGTTTTTGCAAACCTTCATGATCACCCGCCTCTTTTAATTCTTTTCTTTTTTTTGCATATTTCAAAGCTAGAGCAGCACGTTTTACGTCTCTGGCTTTCATTGATTCCTTAGCCATACAATATTACTTCTTTAAATTTTTAAATGGTAAACCAAATTCTTTTAGTAAAGCATACCCTTCGTTGTCTGTTTCAGCAGTAGTAACGAAAGTAATATCCATACCTAAAATTTTATCTATTTTCTCGATATTAATCTCAGGGAAAATGATTTGTTCTTTAACACCTAAAGTGTAATTTCCTCTTCCATCTAACTTAGAATTAACACCACGGAAGTCTCTAACCCTTGGCAAAGCAACAGCTACAAGTCTTTCTAAAAACTCATACATTTTATCGCCTCTTAAAGTAACTTTAACTCCGATAGGCATTCCTTTTCTTAGTTTAAAGTTAGAGATATCCTTCTTAGAATAGGCAGGAATAGCTTTCTGACCCGTAATCATCGTTACTTGTTGAACCGCATTATCAATTAATCTTTTGTCAGCAACGCTGTCTCCAATTCCTTGATTGATGCAAATTTTTTCCAATTTCGGAACTTGCATTACAGATTTATATCCGAACTCGTTTTTGAGAGCGGGAGCTATTTGCTCCTTGTATCTCTTTTTTAATGCTGGTACGTATTCCATTAGTCTACAATCTTATCAGTTTTCTTTGCAAATCTTTTCAATTTTCCGTCTACTTCTTTTCTTCCAACACGACTAGCTGTTTTGCCATCGGCCAACAACATTACGTTTGAAATATGAATTGAAGCCTCGAAAGACACAATTCCTCCTTGTGGATTCTTAGCAGAAGGCTTAGTGTGCTTTTTAACTAAGTTAACACCTTCAATAACCACACGATTGTCTTTCACCAAAACCTCTTTAATTACACCGGTTTTGTTTTTTTCTTCTCCAGCGATTACCTTAACGGTGTCTCCCTTTTTAATTTTCAATTTTGACATATACATTCACTATTATAGCACTTCAGGTGCTAATGAAACAATTTTCATATAATCTTTCTCACGAAGCTCTCTAGCAACCGGACCAAAAATACGAGTTCCAACCAATTCGCCAGATGCATTTAACAATACAACAGCGTTGTCATCAAAACGGATATAAGAACCATCTGGTCTTCTAACCTCTTTCTTTGTTCTTACTACCACAGCTTTAGAAACTGATCCTTTTTTAGCATTACCTGAAGGTAAAGCTTGCTTTACTGAAACTACAATTTGATCACCTATAGAAGCGTATCTTTTCGCTGTTCCACCTAATACACGAATGCAAAGAACTTCTTTTGCACCGCTGTTATCAGCTACTCTTAATCTTGATTCCTGTTGTATCATGGTTCAAAAATATTATATCAATTACTTAGCTTTCTCAACAACTTCAACAATTCTCCATCTTTTGGTCTTACTCAAAGGACGAGTCTCCATTATTTTTACAGTATCACCCACACCACACTCATTTTTCTCATCATGAGCAACAAATTTCTTTGATTGCTTAAGAAACTTTCCGTATTTAACGTGTTTGATTTTAGTTTCGATAGTAACAACTACAGACTTTTCCATCTTGTTGCTGGTTACTACACCCACTCTTTCTTTTCTTAAATTTCTATCTTCCATTGTGCTTTCTTTTCAAAACTATTTTTGTCTCTTGTTCAATTCAGTTTTCAATCTTGCGACTGTTCTTCTTGTACTTCTAATCACAAGAGGACTCTCCAAAGGAGAAACTGCATGATTCATTTTTAATTTATCAAGACTAGAAGATTCAGCCTCTACACGCGCTTTAATCTCTTCAGTCGTCATTTCTTTTATTACAGATGCTTTCATACTTCTATTATTCTTGAACGTAATCTCTTCTTACTACAAATTTTGTGGTGATTGGAAGTTTTTGAGCAGCTAGTCTCATTGCTTCTTTAGCCAATTCCATCGGAACACCTTCAGCTTCGAATAAAATTCTTCCTGGTTTAACTACGGCAACCCATAGTTCAGGAGATCCCTTACCCTTACCCATTCTCACCTCTGCCGGCTTTTTAGTGATGGGCTTATCTGGAAAAATACGAATCCACAATTGACCTTCTCTCTTCATGTGACGAGTAACGGCAACACGAGCAGCCTCTAATTGACGGCTTGTAATAAAGGTCTCTTCCATCGCTTTCATTCCAAAAGTTCCGAAAGCAAGTTCACTACCTCTCTTGGCATTACCCTTCATCTTGCCTTTCTGCGCCTTTCTGTATTTGGTTCTTTTTGGCTGTAACATTTTATCTCAATTTAAAATCAAACAATTGACTTATTTCTCTGTTCTTCTGTTTTTGGTTTTGAATTTACCTTTTGGTTTCACCCCGCCACCAACGTTAGGTGAAAGATCTGGTTTACCGTAAATCTCACCCTTACAAATCCATACTTTAACTCCGATTCTACCATAAGTAGTATGTGCTTCGCTATGAGCGTAATCGATGTCCGCACGGAAAGTATGTAATGGAGTTCTTCCTTCTTTTTTACCTTCATTTCGCGCCATCTCAGCTCCGTTCAAACGACCAGAAACCAAAATCTTAATTCCTTCTGCACCCATTCTCATTGTAGAAGCAATTGCCATCTTCATAGCTCTTCTGAACGAAATTCTTCCTTCAATCTGACGAGCGATGCTATCACCTACCAATTTAGCATCCAACTCAGGTCTTTTAATTTCAAAAATATTAATTTGAATATCCTTGCTTGTTACCTTTTTCAACTCCTCTTTCAACTTATCAACTTCTTGGCCGCCTTTACCAATAATGATACCCGGACGAGCAGTATGAATAGTTATACTAACCAGCTTAAGTGTTCTCTCGATAACAATTTTAGAAACAGATGCTTTCGCTAAACGTGCTCTAATGTAGTTTCTGATTTTGTGATCTTCAGCTAATTTATCTGAATAATCATTTCCACCGTACCAATTAGAATCCCATCCTCTGATAATTCCTAATCTGTTCCCTATAGGGTTTGCCTTATTTCCCATGATCAATATTAATTTGCAATTTTATCAATAAATAAAGTAACGTGATTCGATCTCTTTCTCACTCTGTGAGCGCGACCTTGCGGTGCAGGTTGCACTCTTTTCAACATTCTTCCTGAATCAACAGCAATAGTTGAAATTTTTAATTCGCCCTCGTTCACTGCTGAACCAGTTTTAGCTTCGTAATTGTGCATTGCTGATTGCAATAACAACTCTAATCTTGTAGCAGCTTCCTTTTGAGAGAATTGAAGAATACCCAATGCTTTGTGTACTTCTATTCCTCTTATCAAATCAGCAACCAATCTCATTTTTCTAGGAGAAGTTGGACAGTTGTTCAACTTCGCAAAATATTGCGTTTTGTTTGCTTCTTTTCTAGCGTCAGCTGTTTCTCTTTTTCTTTTGCCCATGACTTACTTGTCTTTCAGTTCTTATTATTTTTTGTTACCACCGTGGCCTCTGAAATTTCTAGTTGGAGCAAACTCACCGAATTTGTGTCCTACCATATTTTCAGTTACATAAACCGGAATAAATTTATTCCCATTGTGCACTGCCACTGTTAAACCAATAGCGTCCGGAGTAATCATAGAAGCTCTTGACCAAGTTTTGATAACAGCTTTACCGTTTCCTTTCTCCGTAGCAGCACCAATTCGTTTGTTTAATTTATTCTCTACGAAAGGTGGTTTTTTTAATGATCTTGCCATATTACCTAATTATTTCTTTCTTCTTTCAATGATATACTTATTCGTTGCCTTCTTCTTAGAGCGAGTTTTGTATCCTTTCGCTGGCAATCCTTTTCTTGATCTTGGATGACCTCCAGAAGATCTTCCTTCACCACCACCCATAGGGTGATCTACCGGGTTCATCGCTACACCTCTAGTTCTTGGTTTGATACCCAACCATCTTGATCTACCAGCCTTACCTGATACAACCAATGAGTGGTCTGAGTTAGAAGATGCACCTATGGTAGCCATACAAGTAACTAATATTTTACGAGTCTCACCAGAAGGCATTTTCAATACTGCAAACTTATCATCTCTACCTAAAAGTTGAGCGTAAGAACCAGCGCCTCTTGCAAATTTACCACCTTGTCCAGGATTCAATTCAATATTGTGAATCACAGTACCTAGAGGAACTTCTGATAGCAACAATGTGTTACCAACTTCAGGAGCTGAACCTTTACCAGAAACTACAGTTTGTCCAACTTGTAATCCGTCTGGAGCGATAATATATCTTTTTTCGCCATCAACATAATTTAACAAGGCAATACGAGCTGTTCTATTTGGATCGTACTCAATGCTTACCACTTTAGCTGAGATTCCAAACTTCTCTCTTTTGAAATCGATGATTCTGTATTTTTGTTTGTGACCACCACCAGTATATCTCATGGTAAGTCTACCGTTACTATTTCTTCCGCCTGAACTGCTTTTCTTAGCGATAAGACTCTTTTCAGGTGTAGACTGTGTAATTTCCTCAAAAGTAGGAACTACGCGGTGACGCTGAGTTGGAGTAATCGGTCTTAATTTCTTTAATCCCATAACCTATTAAATGTTGCTGTATAAATCAATAATTTGTCCTTCAGCCAAAGTAACGATTGCTCTCTTTTGAATAGGAGATGAACCAGTCATCATCCCTTTCTTAGTATACTTTTGCTTCACTTTTCTTGGAGTTCTTAAAGTGTTTATTGCAAGCACTTTCACTCCGTACATTTTTTCAATGTCTTTTTTAATCTCCACTTTGTTGGCTTTGTCATCAACCACAAATCCGTATCGGTTGAGCTTCTCTTGAAGAGAAGACATCTTTTCTGTAATAACCGGTTTCTTAATCGAACTCATTTCTCTTAGCTTAAAGTATTTTCTAATTCCTTAACAGAGCTTTCTACAAGAACAACTTTATTGGTATTCAATAAATCGTATGTATTTAACTCATTTACAGTAAGAACTTTCACGCCCTCTAAATTTCTGGACGACAAATATATGTTTTTATTCTGTTCTGTAAGCACTAATAACACTTTTTCGTCTCTTAATTCCAAGCTTTCCACGATTGCTAAAAATGATTTAGTCTTTGGAGCTTCGAAGTTAAAATCTTCTAAAACAGTGATATTCTGGTTTTTAGCTTGAGAAGAAAGAACAGATTTTCTTGCTAATTCTTTCAATTTTTTGTTCAATTTAAAACCGTACAAATGAGGACGTGGACCAAAAACTCTACCTCCACCTTTGTATAATGGGTTTCTTAAAGAACCTGCTCTTGCGCCACCGCCACCTTTTTGCTTTCTCAATTTACGCGTACTCCCTCTAACTTCGCCTCTTTCTTTAGCTTTGTGAGTACCTTGTCTTTGATTGGCAAGATGTTGTTTAACGTCAAGATAAACAGCGTGCTCATTTGGTTCGATACCAAATACTGCATCAGACAACTGAACTTTTCTGCCAGTAGCTTTACCTTGTGTATTTAAAACTGATAATTCCATGTTATTTCTCAATTATTACGTAAGATCCTTTTGCACCTGGAACAGATCCTGAAAGCACCAATACATTTTTATCTTTTAAAACTTTAATCACTTGTAAGTTGTCAACAGTAACTCTATCACCGCCCATTCTTCCACCCATTCTCATACCTTTAAATACTCTAGAAGGTGTAGAACAAGCACCGATTGAACCTGGTGCTCTACCTCTGTTGTGCTGACCGTGAGTTTGTCCACCAACACCACCAAATCCGTGACGTCTAACAACCCCTTGGAAACCTTTTCCCTTAGAAGTACCCACTACAGAGATAACATCTCCTTCCTCAAACACTTCAATAGAAAGTGAATCACCCAATTGAGCATTTTCGATATCTCTAAACTCAACTAATTTTCTTTTAGGAGTAGTGTTCGCTTTCTTGAAGTGACCTTGAAGAGCTTTAGGAGTTAATGTTTCTCTTTTCTCATCGTAAGCCAATTGAACAGCGGCATAACCGTCTTTTTCAACTGTCTTCACTTGCGTAACAACACATGGTCCAACCTCCACAACAGTGCACGGAATATTCTTTCCGTTCGCGTCGAAGATACTGGTCATTCCTATTTTTTTTCCTATCAAACCTGACATGGCTATTGATTTTTAAAATTTCTTATTTCTTTTTATAACTCGCCGACTCCACTAAACTTTGATTTCAACTTCAACACCACTTGGAAGTTCAAGTTTCATCAAAGCGTCTACTGTTTTTGAAGTAGAGCTGTAGATATCTAACAATCTTTTATAAGAAGACAATTCGAACTGCTCTCTTGCCTTTTTATTTACGTGTGGTGATTTCAACACAGTAAAAATTCTTTTGTGAGTAGGAAGAGGTATTGGACCACTTACTACCGCTCCTGTTGCTTTTACGGTTTTTACAATCTTTTCAGCAGATTTATCTACTAAGTTGTGATCGTAAGACTTCAGCTTTATTCTAATCTTTTGGCTCATTTGCTTAACTTAATCTATTATTATGCAGTTACTTTTCCTTTTGCTTTCGCGATTACATCATCAGCAACGTTTTGTGGAGCTGGTTCGTAGTGAGAGAACTCCATTGTTGAAGTTGCTCTACCAGAAGTAATCGTTCTTAAATCAGTTACATATCCGAACATTTGAGAAAGAGGTACTTTTGCGCTAACCACTTTAGCTCCTCTTCTGTCGTCCATTCCTGAAATCTGACCTCTTCTTTTGTTTAAGTCACCAATAACATCACCCATATTTTGTTCTGGAGTAATCACTTCTAATTTCATGATTGGCTCAAGTAAAATAGGTTTTGCTTTAGGTAAAGCTTCTCTGTAGGCAATTTTCGCACAGATTTCAAAAGACAATGCATCTGAATCGACCGCGTGGAAAGATCCGTCTAACAATGTTACTTTTAAAGCTTCAATTGGATAACCAGCCAAGACCCCGTTCTGCATTGAAGCGGCAAAGCCTTTTTCAATAGAAGGAACGAATTCTCTAGGGATATTACCACCTTTAACGGCGTTAACAAATTCTAATCCTGTTTTTCCTTGTTCAGCAGGTTCAACTGTGAACACGATGTCGGCAAATTTACCACGACCACCAGATTGTTTTTTGTATACTTCTCTATGTTGAACGGCTGCATTAATTGTCTCTCTGTAGCTAACTTGAGGCGCACCTTGGTTAACTTCAACTTTAAACTCACGTCTCATTCTATCCACCAAAATCTCTAAGTGAAGCTCACCCATTCCAGAGATAATTGTTTGTCCAGATTCCTCATCAGTTTTCACTCGGAAAGTAGGATCCTCTTCAGCCAATTTACCCAATGCAACACCTAGTTTATCAACATCAGCTTGAGTTTTAGGCTCAATAGCGATACCAATAACTGGCTCAGGGAATTTCATTGCCTCTAGAACGATAGGATGTTTTTCATCACATAAAGTATCTCCAGTACGAATATCTTTGAAACCAACAGCAGCACCAATATCACCAGCTTCGATAAACTCAACCGGATTTTGTTTGTTTGCGTGCATTTGGAAGATACGAGAGATACGTTCTTTATTTCCACTTCTTGTATTCAATACATAAGAACCTGCATCTAATCTACCAGAATATGCACGGAAGAAGCAAAGACGACCTACGAAAGGATCTGTTGCAATCTTAAACGCTAAAGCAGTAAAAGGATCTTTAACATCTGGGCGGCGAATTACTTCAGCACCAGTGTCAGGATTAATACCTTTAGTTTCTGGTTTGTCCATCGGACTAGGCATCAACTCCATTACTAAGTCGAGCATAGTTTGTACACCTTTGTTTTTGAAAGATGAACCACAAACCATTGGAACAATTTTATTTGCGATACAAGCTTTACGAAGAGCAGCTAAAACTTCAGCTTCAGTGATGGTCTCAGGAGCTTCAAAAAACTTCTCCATGATTTTGTCATCAAATTCAGCAACAGCCTCTAACATTTTCTCTCTCCACTCTAAAGCCTCCGCCATCATATCCTCAGGAATAGGAACAACTTGGTAAGTCATACCTTTATCGTGCTCATTCCAAATCATTCCACGGAAGTTGATCAAGTCAACTACACCTGTAAATGTTTCTTCTGCACCAATTGGTAATTGCAATGGAACTGCATTACCACCTAACATTTCTCTAACTTGTTTAACTACGGTTAAAAACTCAGCACCTTGACGGTCCATTTTGTTCACGAACCCAATACGAGTTACGTTGTAGTTATCAGCCAAACGCCAGTTTGTTTCAGATTGAGGCTCAACCCCATCAACCGCTGAGAACAAGAATACCAATCCATCCAAGATACGCAATGAACGGTTTACCTCAACGGTAAAGTCCACGTGACCTGGAGTATCAATAATATTTACTTTGTATTTGTTATCTCTATAATTCCAGAAACAAGTAGTTGCTGCAGACGTGATTGTTATTCCACGCTCTTGCTCTTGCACCATCCAGTCCATTGTTGCAGCACCATCGTGAACCTCACCTATCTTGTGGTTTACACCAGTATAGTAAAGAATACGCTCAGTCGTTGTGGTTTTACCAGCATCGATGTGGGCAGCAATCCCGATATTTCTTGTATATAATAAATCACTCATTGTCGTAATTATTAGAATCTGAAGTGAGAGAAAGCTTTGTTAGCTTCCGCCATTCTGTGAGTATCTTCTTTCTTTTTGAAAGCAGCACCTTCTTCTTTCGAAGCGGCGATGATTTCTGCAGCTAATTTCTCAGCCATTGATTTCTCGTTTCTTTTTCTAGAATATCCAATCAACCATTTCATAGCCAAAGATGCTTTTCTAGAATCTCTAACCGGTTGTGGAATTTGAAAAGTTGCTCCACCTACTCTACGGCTTTTAACCTCAACGTTAGGTGTTACATTATCCAACGCTTTTTTGAAAGTTTCAATTCCGTCAACACCTTCAATTTTTTTACCCACTATATCAATAGCTCCGTAAAACACATCTAATGCACTTGATTTTTTACCATCGTACATTAAGTTGTTTACAAACTTGCTTACCAACACATCACTAAATTTAGGATCTGGTAAAATGAGTCTTTTTTTCGCTTTAGCCTTTCTCATTGCTACTTATTATTTCTTAGGTTTCTTAGTTCCGTATTTCGATCTTCTTTGTCCTCTTCCTTCAACACCTGCAGTATCCAACGCACCTCTTACAATGTGATATCTTACCCCTGGTAAATCTTTTACTCTTCCTCCTCTTACCAAAACAATAGAGTGTTCTTGTAAGTTGTGACCTTCACCCGGAATGTAGGCATTCACCTCATTTCCGTTTGTCAATCTAACCCTTGCTACTTTTCTCATAGCCGAGTTTGGTTTTTTAGGAGTAGTAGTGTATACTCTCACACAAACACCTCTTCTTTGAGGGCAAGAATTAAGAGCTGCTGATTTACTTCTCTTAACCTGACTGGTTCTTCCAGTGTGTACTAGTTGCTGAATTGTTGGCATATTAATCTGTTTCTTTTCTTCAAAAATATACTTTTCCCACAAAAAATGGGAGGGCAAAGCTACGAGAATAATTCAATATACCAATACTTCTTCACAAATTATTTTTAAAAAATATTGATTTTTAGTTAGTTTCCTATTCACAACAAGGATTACAGAGCGAAAAAAAGATTGAAAAGTAGTCATAAAACCCGCATTTTTTCACGATAAATTCAAGAAATCATTTTTTTTAATACTTTCAAGCCCTGAAATATGCATCTTTTTTATGAAGTGGTGGAAAATTACCTATAAGACAATCATTGTTCTTTTTGCATTGGCGGGCCTGTTTTTCACAGGAACCTATCTAGCGCTGCAATTCAAGCTAACCAACGACAAGGGAGCGGTAGATTCGAACAATCGCTATTTTGATGAAATAAAAGACAAATACAATCAATCTTTTAAGAAAGACACCAGCAAAACTGCGCGTAAAGAATACGAAGTGCTGCATAGAGCCCTAATATTGAATAAATACTGGCCCAAAAATGCAGAACTGATTATTGCTGCTTATCAATTAAGCGGTAACGAGAAAGAAGCATTGCGAATGATTGATGCAGCTGAACTTCATTTACAAAACAACAAAGCGTATCTATTAGAGGTTGCGGAATACAATAAAAAGTTGGCTTCAAAATCAAATACAGATTCAACCGGCAGTATTTACGAATGGATGAATATTGCTGAATGGACAGATTTTAAATTCGCGGTTTCGAAAGATAAAACCATCATCGATTCTGTTGCTAAACAAACCGGTGTAGAACCACGATTGATAGTATCGGTGTTGGTTGGCGAGCAAATACGTTTGTTTAATTCAAAAAGAGAGGCCTATAAAAAATGGATTGGTCCGCTAAAAATTCTATCTGTAGAAACCAAGTTTTCATTGGGTGTTACGGGCATTAAAGATTTTACTGCCAAAAGAATTGAAGCTTATATTAAAGACAGCACTTCTAAATTTTATTTAGGAAAAGCTTACGAGCATTTGTTGGATTTCAGCACCGACTCTGTTGATAGAGAGCGTTTTCAAAGACTTACTTCTTACAAAAGCCACTACTATTCCTATATGTATGCGGCCTTATTCATGAAACAAATGAAGGTTGAATGGGAAAAAGCTGGCTTTCCAATTGATGAGCGTCCGGAAATACTAGCCACCCTATTTAACGTTGGCTACGAGCAATCGCAACCCAAGAGCAATCCGCGTGTTGGTGGATCAAGTATTACCATCAATGAAAAGATTTATTCTTTTGGATCGATTGCCTACGAATTTTATTACTCTGGTGAACTTTTTGATTTGTTTCCTTTCAAAACCAAAAAATTCGACTGGAATGCAATTCAATAAAAACTATCTAGTTACTTTTTTACTCTTTGCTTTATTTTGCAAAGGCTTTAGTCAGGATAGCACATGTATTACCATTACATGGGATTCCCTCACTCCAGGCATATTTTTCAGCGATGTTGACGCACCAAAAAAATCAATACTAAACGACTCAAAATTGAGTATTGTAAAAATAGATCCTAAAAAAGTTGAATTCTCTATTTTATCCGCATCTGAGCATGAAAACAAAAGCAGAACCGCGCCTGAATGGGCGAATGAATTTGGCATGAGTGTCATCATTAATGCGGGGATGTACGATTTAGATAAAACTTTGAGCAACAAAGGATTCATGCAAAACTTCAATCATTTAAACAATCCAACTTTGTACCCATCATACGGTGGAATGATTGCATTTAATCCGGCAGATACAACAATTAATAATTTTCAAATTTTAGATTTAGAACACACGCCCTGGGATTCGGTAAAAACGTGTTATTATAGTTACAGTCAGGGCATGCGAATGATCGACTGCAATGGTTCTCCGCTGACTTGGAACAAGAAAAATCAATTGTGCAGTATGCTATTGTGCGCCATCGACAAAGACGGATTTGTGTATTATATTTTCAGTCGTTCGCCCTACACCCACAATGAAATGATAAGATTTTTGTTGGCTATGCCATTTGAAATAACGGGTGCTATTTACTTAGAAGGCGGACCAGAAGCAAGCATGTACATTAACACCCCCAATAAAAAAATAGAGAAGTACGGCAGCTATGTTTCTAGATCTTATGAGAACGATAAGAATGATCACTTTTGGAAGATTCCGAATGTGATTGGGGTGAAGACGAAGTAGGGTTGATTTTGAAATAAAACATAACAGTATCAATATGAAAATGGACAATACATCTATTGCAATTTTTATTTTTACATCTATATATTGGATTTATTTGTTAGATCCATTTAAAAGCAAACCCCAAAATAGACGGTATAAAAAAATACTCCATGACAAGACAACACTTATCTCAAACAGTTCTATTTGCCTGGTTTTAGCAGTACTTGGAACAATAAGAATCATCGGCTTTCAACAGCATGATTTCATTGCATTAACCCCTTTACTATTCATTATCTTTCTTTTCTGTTTTAATTTTGTTTCGCGAAAACTGTACGCCAGGGACTTACATTTAATTATACGTGGAGACATGTTAAAGGCAAGTTTCTTCGACTATTTTGCGAGTGTATTTATAATTATTATTCCTTTTGTTCTTTCAATTATTTTAACTGGAGCAATACTTAAAAGTTAATCTGCAAACATTTTAGCTAAAAGTAATTTTGAATCACTTACAGAATCAAAATATATCAGTACAAACAACAGCAATCTCAATACTTCTATCCCCTAATCAAACATTATATAACCTGTTAATAATTCCTTATCCCCTATTCACACATAATTACTAATTTTACTTTCTCAAATTTTCACCTTGCAAGAATATATTTCACAACTCAATCCTGAACAGGCTGATGCGGTGCTAGGAAGCGAAGGACCATCAATGGTTTTGGCTGGCGCTGGATCGGGAAAAACACGCGTACTCACCTATCGCATTGCGCATTTAATTGCCAATGGGGTTAGTCCGTTCAATATTTTAGCCCTCACCTTTACCAACAAAGCGGCGAAGGAAATGCGCGAAAGAATTGAAAAAATTGTTGGTCCGAATGCCCGCAACATTTGGATGGGAACCTTCCACTCTGTTTTCTCACGAATTTTGAGAAAAGAGCATGAGAAATTAAACTACCCATCGAACTTCACGATTTACGATACGGCGGACACCAAGAGTTTAATTAAAACCATCATTAAAGAGCTACAATTAGACGATAAAATTTACAAGCCAAGTGTAGTTTTACACAGAATATCATCTGCAAAAAACAA
>CAMBXP010000049.1 GCA_945871895.1 Chryseobacterium gleum
GGGCAACAAATTTATGTATGTGTGCCTGGCGACAAATATCAACTTAGCACAGGAACATCATTCGCTTCACCTCAAGTGGCGGGCGCTGTAGCAGTATTGTATTCTGCAGCATGCGATAGTTTTTTAACTGTAGCTAAAAACAATCCCGATACAGCAGCCTTGCTCATTCGACAATTCATTTTAGAAGGCGCAGATGTAAAAGCTACTTTCGAAAATAAATTTTCTTCTAATGGAAGATTAAACGTTTACAATGCGGTAAATGAAATGCGAAAATTTTGCAATGAAGACATCATCTCCCCTCCTCTTTCGAATGAATTTAAAATATTTTGGAGCAGTGAAAAAGAGGGTGTATTGTATTTCAATTTCGATTTAATAAACAGAGGAACTCCTGAAGTATTTGTATACGATAATATCGGAAAAAAAATTGCACAGTTCACATCCTACGAAATGGAAGCAGGTAACTACACGCAAACTATTTCTCTAAGTAATTTAAGTTCGGGCACTTATTTTATTCAAGTAAAGTTGCATGGGAGACTAAGTAATACAAAACTATTTTTCAATCACTAAGCAGCAGGATTAAACCTGTATCCTACACCTTTTACAGTAGAAATAATTTCTTCCCCTATTTTTTCGCGCAGTTTTCTAATGTGCACATCAATAGTTCTATCGCCTACCACCAAATGATCGCCCCATACTTTAGAGTAAATTTCTTCGCGGGTAAAAACACGCTCGGGCACAGAAGAAAGCAATTCTAACAATTCGAATTCTTTCTTAGGTAAATAATATTTCTTACCGTTTTGAATTACAACAAACTTCTCTCTATCGATCACCAAACCATTAGGTAATTTTTCGGCCACAATAGCACTGTCTATTTGCGCATGTTTCATTCGCTTCATCAACGAATTTATTTTTGTCACCAAAACCCTTGGTTGAATAGGCTTTTTGATATAATCATCGGCTCCGGCGTTGAGTCCGGCAATTAACGAATAATCTTCACTTCTTGCAGTCAAAAAAGTAATAAACACATCTTTTAAACCTACTTCATTTCTAATTTTATAACACAACTCAATGCCATCCATCTCGGGCATCATTAAATCGAGAATTATTAAATCAAATGTGTTTTTAGTGCAAATATCTAAGGCTTCTAGCGGACTGCCACTTTTAACCACCACATATCCTTCTTTTGTAAGATTGTAACTCACAAACTCTAGGATATCTTGCTCATCATCTACTATTAGTATTTTTCCTTTCGACATAAAGTCTTTTTGATTGTGAGTTAAAGATAGGTGCGCAGCATTACCACAGATTTAGCTGAATGTTATATAAACATTAAGAAAAAAGCCGACAGTCGGCTGACTGTCGGCTTTATAAATAACATACTAAATACTAGTAAACTGTATTTTGAGGATCAAAGTTAGTCCATGAAGTAGTCCAATCTGTAGAACCAAAAGCACCTTTGTAAGTTACTACTTCAAATCCACTTGTAAGATTTGAATTTGTAAAATCAGCACCGCTCATTAAAGGAGAAGCGTTGTATGGTGTAAAATCTGGGTTAGTTAAACTAAAAGAATGGATGTATAAATCTGCAACACCATTTACCTTTGTATTACCCCAACCACTAGTGTTAAAGAAAGATGTAATATCAAATGTACTTCCGTTAACTGTAGCTAAAGTATCAGTCATTGCAGAAAGTACATTGTTTCTAAATTGCAAGTCAGCGTTTGTTGCATTCGCCTCAGTAGTTGATGCATCAATTAACAAACCTACAGGATAACCAGCCATTACAGAGTTGTAAATACATGTTTGAGTATTTCTTCTTAAATGAGCAGATCTTTTGTATAAATTATTTGCAGAAATACTAGGATTGCAGTACGGACCGAAAACACTCACGTTAGAAAAAATTGGATGAGTTGCTGGTGTTGCACCAGTGCCTGTTGCATCATTATCAGATTCGAAACCATTAGAACCAGATTGATCGGCAATAGCTGGGTCTCTCAAAGAAACAGCAAACTGTACTTTACCTTTGTAACCATTATCAGTATCAAAATCATCATCCCAACCTCTGTGCGCGATAATGTGTTTTGCATTTACAGCACCACCAAACCATTCGTATGAATCATCACCAGAATAAGAAACTTGAATATAATCGATAGTAGTACCAGAACCAACTCCAGCCAATGTTAAACCGTTTATTTCTTGGTTTGGTTGTAATGGAATACCAGGGAATTCAATACGAACATATTTCAATGTACCAGAATTATCTGCATCATCAGGAGTTAATGCTCCACCAAACAATGCACCAGTACCACCTTCTACAGTTCCTTCACCGCCAGGTAAGTTTACTGCAGCTTTACCACAAATAATGATACCACCCCAATCACCGTAATCTCTTGCACCAACAGCTTGGTTAGAAGTAAATACGATAGGCTGAGAAGCAGTACCTTCGGCAACTAATTTACCACCTCTTTCGATGATTAATGTTCCTTTGCTTGCTTTATCACCAAAAACTATTGTACCAGGATTAATGGTTAAAGTAACTCCCGACTTAACATATACAAATCCTTTCAAAATATATTTTTGAGTAGAAGAACCAGCTAAAGTCAAATTAGCAGTAATATTACCTTTTAAAGTATCTAATTTAACACCAGTAACTGGATAAGTACAAGAACCATCACTTTCAGTAGCAGATGGATTATAGTTTAAAGAAGATGGGTCGGTACAGCCCTTTACAGCTTCTTCTTTGTCTTTATCTGTGCACCCACTCAAAGAAGAAAGAGCAATTCCTAAAGAGAGTAAACCTACAGCAGGAATTAAATTAAGTTTTTTCATTTTTTATAGTTTTATATTTAATGGTTCAAAACTACAACTGCACTATTAGGATATTATTAAGGCGGTATTATCAAAAAGTTAGATTAGTGTTAACCCTTACATAACATTGGAGATGAAATATTTTAAAAATGAAAGGGGATGGGCTTTACCCATCCCCTTTCATTTTTAAAATATTGTTTCTTAATTAGAACTTAAAAGTTACGCCCAAGTTAATATACTGTCCGCGACGGAAACTTTGAATTTCTTCGTCATTCTCATTCACCTTATTATCAAGGTTAGAATCTTGTTTTAACAACACAGGTTGATTAAATATATCTTGAACACTTAATTTAATGTTAGTGTGTTTGCCAATCGATTTTGCAATGGAAATATCTAATAGATTTCTAGGCATTTCATAAATATCAGGAGTACCAAAAGTACCTACAGCGAAAATTCTTTTTCCAATCACATTGTATAAAATGCTCACTTGCATTTTCTGCTTATCGTTATCATAATAAATTCCAGCATTAATAATGTAAGGTGATTGCCCCATCATCGGACGGTTAGGATTTTGGCCCACAGCATTAGCACCCAACTCAACTTTACTAATGATGTAAGATGCATTTACAACAGCACTCATATCATTAATAAGTTTTGATTTAGTAAATTTCTTCAAAGATTTCTTTACTTCTAACTCGGCACCATAACTAGTAGCTAAATCGGCATTTTTAAAAGTGAAATTTCTTGTTCCCCCACTACCCGAACCTGGCACAAAAAACATTTCTATTGGATTGGTAAATCGCTTATAGAAAACACCAAATGAAATTAATTCTTCTTTGGTTGGATACAATTCATAACGTAAATCAACATTATCTATCGATGCGTTCTTCAAAGAATCATTACCATACAGTACTGTATTTCTAGTAAAGTCATAATAACCAAAGGGCGCTAATTCTCTAAATTCCGGACGGTTCAAAGTTCTTGAATAAGCGGCACGAATTAAAGAAGTATCCTCTGAAAAACGATAGGCAACATTCACTGAAGGTAAAATACTAAGTACAGGATTATCTACTTCCACAGCATTAGCATTGATAAAACTATTCAATTTCATTCTGTTGTATTCGGCACGTGCACCGCCTGAAAGATCCAATTTAGAACCCAAACGAAATCTAGTACCACCATAAAAAGCCATCAATTGATTAGACGCAGTATAGGCATCGCTGCTGTTGGTACCTTCATCTAATTTAAATCCTGTAGTTGCATTAATATTTTGTGCCGCAAAAATCTCATCTAAAGGTTTAGATAATAATGTAGCATCAAACTGCGATGTTTTTGATTTTTTGTAGCTCATCCAACGCGCAGCAAAATCTCTTTCCTTTTGTTCGTAGTAGAAACCTAACTTTAATTTTACACCTTCTTTTTTGGCAATTTCTGTTTTAGAAAAAGAAGAAAATTTATGCTCAAAATTAGCTGCTGCAGCTATAATGTTTTCACTCAAAGTGGAATAGAATCTACCCGCATCTAACACTGATGCAGAAGGCGCAATAACCACTTCATAGGGCGTGTTTGTGCCTTGTGCTGCAATATCTCTAATAGTTCTAATTCTTCTGTAATCTGGCTCTGCACTGTTGGCCAAAGAATAAGCAGTAGTCCAATTTAATTTAGTAAGCTTATTTTTAAACTGATGAATACCTCTTAATTGTCCGGTATAAATGCTTCTTTCCAAATATCTATAAGCATAATTCTTCACATCAAAGCCCTCTTCAAATGATTGTCCGGTGCGCAAAATAGCCTGATTTGAACCCAACTGATTGAAAGTATTTTTAAACTCAATGGTGCTCGTTTCAGAAAGTTTAAAATTCCAATTGTGTAAAACGCCTAGACGCACACTATTTAAATAATTCTTGTCGGTAAAATGATAAATAGTATCGCTCTTCTTTGCGATAGGATCATAAGTATTGTAATTCAAATTAGAGGTAGAGAAAAACTCACTTACATTAGAGTAGTTTACACTGGTAATATTGCCTACCTTCTTACCAAACTTTCTTGTAATAGTAAAATTCAAACGTGTATCAATGGGTGCTTTGCTTTCAGTGGCAGTCCAAGTATTAGGTAACGACTGACCCAAAGAACTAAGTACTGTAGGGTTAGCAACTTTGCTAAGATGAGAAGGAAAATTACTAGGTAAATCTCTAGTTCCATTATCGTAGCCAAAAATATCACTTGGCGATGTAGAACCTTGAAAAAACTCACTTCCAGTAGTTCCTGCTCGGTAGCCTGCCGTGTAGCCAAAAGTAATAGAATTCGTGTCGGGATCTTTGGTAAACACTTCAATGGCAGCACCAGCAAATTCTCCAGATAACTCAGGCGCACCCGATTTGTAAATAAACAATCTATCTAAGGCACCACTTGGTAACATATCAAAAGAAAATGCACGTCTGTCGGGCTCGGTACTTGGTGTAAAAACACCATTCAACATTACTGAGTTATATCGCTCACTTAAACCACGCACCATCACAAATCTGTTATCGATAATGGTAACACCCGGTATTGTTTTCACAACATCGGTAGCCGTACGCGCAGCAGGTTGCTTGCTAATTTGTTCGGCACTCACTCCACTTCCTACTTTATCATCTTTTTTCAATTGATTGTTTACCGCAGCTTCCGTATTAGCCTTTCTTTTGGCACTAATATTTATCACGTTGGTAGTTTTGGCTGAAGAAACCAACACCGAATTTATAACTTTGGTTTCACCTGCTTTTAACTCAATATTTACAACAGAATCGGTACCATAACCTACGTGAGAAAAATACAATTTATAGGTTCCTGCTGGAAGTTTAATCGTGTAAATCCCTTTCTCATCAGCTGCTTCAACAATATCGGTATCGGCTACGGCAACAGTAGTATTAGGTAAAAGTTTTAGCTGACTATTTTGCAATTCAGAAATAGTTCCTGTAATTTTCCCCGACTGAGCAACAAGCGCAGAGCCAAGCACAACAGCAATTAACAACAAATAAACTCTCATAATTTTCATTTGTTGCAAAGATGCTAACACAGTATAAAGTGCAGGTTAGTTGAATGTTACCTTTGTGTTAAGTGAGGAAAAATAAAAGGAGAAAATAGGGTGGAATCATGACCAAAACAAAGCCATATAACATCAACCATTCAGCAAAGCGCCTGCTCATGAAAAGTACCAAATAATTTAAAAGCCAAGTGCAGCAATAAGCTATATTTCCTAGTGCTAAAAAAGAAGCGACAATCATCAAAAGAAATCCAAAAGACAAGGGATTTAAGTTCGAATCATCTTCTAAATATTGAACTAAAAAAAGTAGTAAGATGCTGACGACCCAAACAACATTAAACAAAAGTCGCTTCCGCTCCCAGTGACTAACAATTACATTAAAACTAAGCGGCAGATTTCTCATGGCTACTGTTTGTTTTGATTTGTAAATTTTTATGAAGAATCAATCTATTGAGCAACAATTCTACTTTTAGCAAAACAGCAAAACCAACAACTCCAAAAGAGCAATTAATCATTCTCCACAGCCAAGGTATTTCGCGAGCGTGTCCAAAAAAAACAGCAAGCGGAATTATTAAAACGCAAGCAATCATGCCAAAGCGAAGAATAAATCGATTTCGTTCTGCATCGAACAGCAAACCAACAAACAACAGAGCAAACAAAAAATGCGCAAAGGCCAACCAATCGTTACCATAAGCCATAAAGGGGAAATGTTCTGCATTAAAAATCAATACATTTTGTACTTGTTTCATGAAAGAGAACACTTGGCTGTGAAACTCAATTTCCTCTAAAATATCTACCACAAAATCAACACCCCAAACAAGAGGGATAGCACTTAGTCCGCTTAAGACTAAGCTCACTATAAAAATCCACACATTCGGGTGAATGAAAAATATAATCGATAGGAATACCAATTCAACTGCGCATTTTTCAATGGAATTTTGCTGCACAAAGCAATGTCAAAACAACAATTTTCAGAAGGATAAGAAAATGAATAAGGATAATCTTTAGCAATATTTTGATGAATATCTCTTGCCCAACTTCCCTCTGCTTCTTGCAAAGAAACAATATCTGCTTCGCTTGCTTTGATTGATTGAATAACACTTTCGTGCTCATGATTAAATTTTAAAACATTGAATTGAGCCAAAACAATTCGTGGTTTTCCTTTTTGAATTTTAGCCATATTATCGGGAAACAACAAAGAGAGAAAAGTAGGAATCAACAGCATCAACGCTCCGTAAGCGGTGAGAAATAATTTGAGTCGGTTACGAAAAAGATGCACCACCAAAAGCACCAATGCACCCAATGCAATTTGCGGAGTAAGCGAGCGCACTAAAGCAAAAATAAAGTTTTGCGGAAAGAGCCAAATACCAATGGACATAGCTATTACAAGTGCTGTTGCTAACAAAGAAATGATTTCTGTTAGCTTAGTCAAGAATGATTTTTCTTGTAGCCATTTTATGATTTTTGTTGTCATATTGACTAATTGAATTTTATTACAGCACTTTGCATTTCAAAGTGTGTATTCAAAAAAAAAAAACATGATTATCCCTTCAACAAATTTTCGCGGTGCTAAAACAGTTGATTCAAAAACCTATTGAACCACGAAAAAAGATTGGGTATAAAAATGGGGAGAGGTGAATGAACGCGAGAACGCAATGCTTCGCTTAGGCTGCATTTTCTTATTTCTGATTTAAGTGAATTTTCCATGCAGCAAAATTAATGAGATTGCTTCATTTTTGGGTACAAAAATTTCGCAATGACGAACTGGGTGTAAAAGAAGATTGATAGAAATATTATACCCTACTCTAACCCCACCTTCTTCAAATCATTCCAATAATCAGGATATGATTTCTCCACCACCTCTGGCTCTTCAATTTGAACGCCTTCTACCAGCATAGATAAAGGTGCAAATGCCATCGCCATTCTGTGGTCTTCGTAAGTGTGAACGGGAGCCGATGATTTAGTTAATTCTCCTTTATGAACCGTCATCGCGAAATCACCTTCTGCATCTACTTTTATTCCGAATTTTTTTAATTCGTTTTGTACTGCGGCAATTCTATCTGTCTCTTTAATTCGTAAACTTTCTAAGCCTGTTAGTCGGCCGGGAATATTTAATCCGGCTAAGGTAACAGCTAGTGTTTGCGCTACATCCGGACAATCGGTGAAATCTTCTTCGAAGTGAGACACCAATTGTTTTCCGTTTTTTGTTAAGCGCAATCCGCCTTCAAAAAAATCGGTTTGTACGCCTAGTTGCTCGTACATCGCAACAATAGCTGAATCTCCTTGTGTACTTACTTTTTTTAATCCTTTGATCGTTAAATCTAATTCTTCGGCAAATGCAGCCATTTCAAACCAATAACTCGCTCCACTCCAATCGGCTTCTACCGTAAATTCTTTCGCTGTATACGATCCTTCTTCAACTGTAATTATATTTTCTTTCCACGATGTTTTTGCACCAAAATATTCCATCAATCGCAAGGTCATATTTAAATAAGGGACAGATGCTACTTTTCCTGTTAAATGCATCTCCAATCCGCCTTTCAACTTTGGAGCAATCATCAACAAAGCCGATAAATACTGAGAACTCACACTTCCGTCGATAGAAATTTTTCCGCCTTTTAATTTTCCTCCGTTGATTTTTAATGGCGGACAATCTTGTTTACCTGTATACTCAATCTCCGCTCCCAATTCTGTTAATGCATCAACCAATATTTTAATCGGTCGGTTTTTCATTCTCTCGCTTCCTGTTAAAATATGAGTGCCAGGAATCAAGGCTGCATAAGCAGTTAAAAAACGCATGGTAGTTCCAGCCGGACCAACATCCCAAGTCTCCCCTTTTTCATTCAATAGCTCAATCATCGTTTGCGTGTCTTTAGCCGCAGCTAAATTGTGAATGGTAAATGACGCATCACACAACGCACGAATCAACAACACGCGATTGCTTTCACTCTTTGAAGCGGTAAGTACAATTTCTCCTTTGATGCTTCTATTGTTTTTTTTCAGACTAAGCATTTTTCACCACAGAATTAAAATATTTCAAGGCCTCAATAATTTGCGCTTTATCGGCCGTGTAATTAATCACTCCTTCACCAATTGATTTTAGCAATGTGAAATTGATTAATCCTCCTTCATTTTTTTTGTCGTTGCCCATCAACTGAACATAAGAATCGAAAAACTCTTCGCGCAGCGCTATAGGCTCATATAATTTAACTAAGGCTTCTACAACCTCGTCCATTTCTGCCTTTGACAAACCTGCCAACATATTGCTCAAATACAACTCGGCTATCATTCCTGCACCAATTGCTTCGCCGTGCAGCAAATCTTTTAAGCCAATATGTTCAATCGATAAAGTCTCTATGGCGTGACCGATTGTGTGTCCGAAATTCAATAATTTTCGCACTCCTTTTTCACGTGGATCTTCCAACACAATTTCGTTTTTGATACCCACACTCCATGCAATTTCTTTGTTCCAATCTACTTTGTGTAAGTCGGCCCCTTTCAAGTTATTCCATTGTTGTTTATCACGAATCAAAGCATGTTTCAACACTTCTGCCCATCCCGAACGAATTTGAGAAAAAGGCAAAGAATTTAAAAAAGTAGTGTGCACAAAAACACCTTGAGGAAAATTGAAAACGCCAATTTGATTTTTCAATCCGTTTAAATCGATACCTAATTTTCCACCAACCGATGCATCAACTTGTGATAATAATGTGGTTGGAATATTTAAAAAGTCAATTCCTCTTTTGTAAGTCGATGCAATGAATCCGCCCATATCTCCAATCACTCCGCCGCCTAAATTCACAAACAACGCTTTTCTATCTGCTTCTGCATCACTCAAAGTCATCCACACTTGCGATACAACATCGATGCATTTGTTAACCTCTCCGCTTTCAATTTCAATGATTTCTGCTTCAGCCAAATGATGCACATCGTGCAATACTTGTGGCAAGCAGTGTTTATGTGTATTCTCATCAACGAGAATAAAAAACTTAGAATATTGAGTAGTATGATTTTCTAAAAATGTTTGCAGCTGCTCTAAAACATCACCTACAAAAACCGAATAACCTTGTGACTTTATTTCTTGCACGACTTAAAATTATTTATTCCACAAAACTTTTAACTCATCCATAAAACCATAACTCTCATCATCAATACGCAACTCATTTTTGGTCACGTGTCCGAGTAAAGTATGAGGCACTTTTGAATCATCTAACACTTCTAAAAAAGCATCGTGATTTACATCTTTAATGGTAACAATCGTTCTCGATTTACTTTCTCCAAAAAGATAAGCATCGCGGCGGAATTCGATTGGCAATGTAATGTCAAAACCTAACTCTTTCACAGCTGCCGATTCAAACAAAGCAAAAAACAATCCGCCAACACTTACTTCATGCACCGATTGCAAAATACCAACGCCAGTTAATCTCTTAATTTCACCTCGCATCTCCTGATCTTGCATCGCATTGAAATAAGATGCACCAGAATTCTTGATGTTATGAAATTCTTTCACGTACAAAGAGGAAGCAATATCATCAACAGATGTTCCAATCAAAAAAATCAAATCACTTTTTTGTTGAAAAGCGACTGTAGTATTTTTTTCATTGGCTTCAGCTCTGCTGGTTAACTCTGGCAACTCAATCATTTGCTCTACAACATCCAACAAGTTTAGAGGCTCTGAAATTGAATCGATATTAAATGAATTTGAAGTACTCATATACGCTAGTGTTTTGGTATCTACTTAATCATCACGAAAATCGCGATGAAAGCAAAAATAACTATTCTAATTTATTACTTTAGCGAAATATAGAAATAAATCTCATGGCAAATTTTTGGATAAAAAAAAGCATTAGTTCTTTATTAAAAGAAGCAGACGATAAGGAAAAAGGATTGAAGCCAACATTAGGCGCAACGGCCTTGGTATTACTAGGTATTGGTGCCATTATTGGTGCCGGCTTATTCTCTTTAACTGGTAAAGCAATTGTGTTGCATTCTGGTCCGGCCGTTACCATATCTTTTTTAATTGCTGGTATTGGCTGCGCTTTAGCAGGTTTGTGCTATGCTGAATTCGCATCGATGATACCTGTTGCAGGTAGCGCCTACACTTATTCCTACGCAACTTTCGGAGAATTAATAGCATGGATTATTGGTTGGGATTTAATTTTAGAATATTCGGTCGCCGCATCAATGGTCGCCATCAGTTGGTCGGGATATTTGCAGAAGTTTTTAGCGCACTATGGCGTTGCATTACCCGCAGAATTTACCATGTCGCCTTTTCAAACAGAAATGATTAAC
Source organism: Chryseobacterium gleum (assembly GCA_945871895.1). GTDB lineage: Bacteria > Bacteroidota > Bacteroidia > Flavobacteriales_C > JAHEZL01. The sequence continues at coordinate 11,123 of CAMBXP010000049.1, forward strand.
GGAGTTGAAGTAACGGGATGGATTAATTTACCAGCCGTTTTCATTATCATTTTAGCTTCTTTGATTTTAGCTAAAGGAACCAAAGAATCGGCAACAGTAAACGGAATCATCGTAGTGGTTAAAGTAATTGTTGTTTTACTCTTTATCATTTTAGGATGGAATTACATCACACCAGAAAATTACGTTCCTTATATTCCTGCAAATACTGGTGAATTTGGAGAATATGGTTGGAGCGGTATTATTGCTGGAGCTGGATTTATCTTCTTCGCCTACATTGGTTTTGATGCGGTATCTACAGCTGCACAAGAAGCGAAAAATCCTAAAAGAGACATGCCAATAGGTATCTTACTTTCCTTAGCTATTTGTACCATTTTATATATTTTGTTTGCGCACGTTTTAACAGGCTTAGCGCCTTACACCGAATTCAAAGGAAAGGATGGTATTGCACCAGTTGCTGTTGCTTTAACTCACACTCCATACGAGGGCTTTCAACAAGTAATTATATTCGCCATTCTAGCCGGATTCACTTCTGTAATTATGGTAACCTTAATGGGACAATCAAGAGTTTTCTTCTCGATGTCGAAAGATGGTTTATTACCTAAAGTATTTTCTGAGGTACATCCTAAATTTAGAACTCCTGCGAAATCGACGATGTTGTTAATGGTTTTTGCAGGATTGGTAGCAGGATTTATTCCCGACGAAGTGGTTGGTGAAATGGCGAGTATTGGAACATTGTTCGCTTTCGTGCTAGTTTGCTTTGGTGTTTTGATTATGCGTTATGGAAAGAAGTTTAAAAACCACAATACTGTTGATGGTGTTCAAACTGTAACGAACGGATTTAAAACTCCGTGGGTGCCGTTTGTACCTATCATGGGAATTATTTTCTGCTTGGGAATGATGGTTTCTTTGGGCGGAGATACGTGGATAAGATTGTTGGTTTGGTTGGGTATCGGACTCTTAATTTACTTCGGTTACGGCGTAAAGAAAAGTAAGCTGAATAATCCTGATAAATAAAAAAACAAAAACGCTCCGAAAATTCGGAGCGTTTTTGTTTTCAAGTATTTCTTACCCAGCACGTCATTGCGAGGTACCCCGAAGCAACCTCATTGCGTTTTAACTAGCATTGCCTAATAAGTTTGCTTCGGGGTACCTCGCAATGACGAGCTGGATGTAAATAAAAATCATTAGGGATTATCTTAAAGACTTTTAGAAAACTCTACTATCCTATCCGCCAATTTCTTCCAAGAGCGCTCTTCCTTCGTTTCGCGAATGCGCTGTTGAAAGTTCTCTTTCAACGATTTTGAAAAATATTCTTCCACCAATTTCCAAAACAAATTGGGCTCTACTTTATCCACTACCATTCCTGTTTTACCATTCTCTACTTCTTCGGGTAAACCACCTACATTGGTAACAATCATTGGTATTTCAAAATGCATGGCGATGGATGCAATACCACTTTGCGTGGCGCTTTTATAAGGAAGTGCAGCTACATCAGCAGCAGAAAAAAGTGTGGCTACTTCATGATCATCAATGTAGCGAACCATATCGATAATATTTTTTCCTTGCTTCTTAAGCTCATCTACTGTAGGCTGATATTTAGAAAAATCTTCGTAAGGTTCTCCTGCAATTACCAAAGTATAATCTGATGTTGCATTTTTAAATGCTTCCAACAAAACATCTAATCCTTTATAGGCACGAATGAATCCGAAAAATAAAATCACCTTCTGATTCTCGCCAATTTTCAATGCTTTGCGCGCTTCTGCCTTATTTACAATTGCTCCGAAATGATCATAAAAAGGATGCGCATGTTGAATGAATTTCGCATCGGGTTTTAGGCTCAACAAATCTTTCTTTACCGAATCACTCATCACCACAAAACCATCGCAACGATTTAAAAAATATTTAGATAAAGGCGCATCGTAAAAATGCTTTTCGTGAGGAATAGCATTGTCGATAATCGCTATAGATTTTGCTTTTGTTTTACCAGAAATATAGCCCAAAGATGGCGCGAAAAAAGGCATCCAATATTTCATCACTAAAATATCTGCGTCAACTTTTTCAATCGCCTTTGCTGTTGAAATATAAGTGAATGGATTTACAGTATCTAAAGTACGTTGAGCAGGAATTTTATCGGCATTGTCTTTCTCTTGAACCATTTGTGTTTTCCCAGGAAAAAGAATCTCTGGATACTGGCGCTTAAAAGTAAAAGCTTTAACTTCATTTTCTTGTTCGAAAGCCCTAAACAATGAAGCATTAAATTGTGAGATACCACCGCGAAATGGATAAAAGGTAGAGAGATAAGCAATTTTCATCTGTTAAAAGTAATCCTCAAAATTGGAAAGAAAAAATTATCTAACGATGGTAACGGTACCCAACTGTTTTACTGTTTCTTTTACTTCGCCTCCAAAAGGCTTAGTGTAAACATACATGTAAACATAAACGCCTATAGGCTGCATTTCTCGATTTTTTCCTCGACCATCCCAAGTCACTTGGCGGCCATCGCCAACACCATGAAATAGCTCTTGTCCCCATCTATCAAATACATACAATTCAAAATCATCTATAGCCCATGAATAATACACTTTAAACTCTTCGTTTAAACCATCATCATTCATGGTAAAAGCGTTGGGGGCCCAAACAAAATATTCGGGTTTAACATACACTATTCGCTCTAAAGTGTCATTACAACCATTCGCCGCAGTGACATATTGTATAAATTTGTTGCTGCCAGTGGTAGGCACATCATACACAAAATCGCAATCTCTTGGTTCGTAAACCACCGCGCCTTTTTCACTGAAAATGCGCATGAAACAGGTGTCGGCGTTAAGCGGACTACCACTTACCGTTACTGTTGGATATATCATGTTCACTTCATACTGATCAACATCGAAATTAGCCGTAGGTTTAGGCATGATGGTAACATGATTTGCAGCAGAAGTTTTGCTAGAACACAAGTTGTAGTTTTTCACTTCCAAAGACACATCGTAAACACCTGGATTGGCAAACGTAAGCGGCGTATTTTTTCCGTTTTTGGTTTCCACCACAGAACTCGACCAAATATAATTTACAGAATCAGCGACAATAGAATTTTCTTTCATCGCAGATTTAAAAACCGGACACTCCAAAAAAGGAACAGGATCTATAATGGCTTGCGGGTTAGGAATGACAGTTAACACCACCGTATCTCTTGCCTTACACATTCCATTGTCACTTTCTACAATATACGTATTTACACTTTTGGTATTAGAGACATTTGGAATTGTAGCTGTGGTGTTTAAAGTGTTCGCACTTGCCAATAAAGTTGTTGGTAACCAACTGTAAGTATAGCCTGCAGCAGCACTTCCACCAATATTGGCAACCGTTCCACTGCAAAATCTTTGATCTTTACCTGCATCGGGCTTTTTGTTGTTCACCACCGCCCTAATCTTACCAACTTTTGGACCTTGACGGCAATGGTCATCTACAGTAAAAGTATAGGTGTTGGCGCTCCAACCCGGATTTACACTCAAAGTATTGTTACTGCTTCCATCTAATGCCCAAGTAAGTGTTGGCACATTTCCACCCATATACTTTGCATTAAGCGTAATCGGTCCGCCACAATACAAAGTGTCATAATCTGTAACCACCAAAGGTTTAAACTGTCGGATTGTGAAATGCAGTGTGTCATCAGCACAAGCCGAAGTCTTTAAAACTACACTCACCTTTTCGAAATCATCGCTAATATTGTCACTCAAAGGCACCAAGCGAAAGGAGGCTTTTCCAGTGAGGGGATTTACCACTATAGAATCAGGGATTTTAACGAAGTCAACACCATTGGTAGCTGTTCCGTACATCACTATAGGAATTTTGCCTACATTATACATGAAAGGTTTCATTTGAAAATTCACAATAGCGCTATCGCATCCTTCATATAATTCGGGGTAAGTAACGATTTGATTTAAATTGAAAAAGCTAGAAAAGAAACTTCCTGCTTGCAGAAAAACGGCCGAATCGTAAATTCCATCCGATACATCGGCAATAGCTAATTTGATGTGATAGGTTTTTCCAGGTACAACGGGATATCTGGCCACCAACACCCTAGTAAATCCATCAAATTGAGTAACGATGTTGCTGTTGTATTGAGGTGTTCCCGACTGGCCATTGCCATTATCTACATATAAATTTGAACTTTTGGTATTGTTAATTGAGTTTACTGAAACAGGAGTAGACGTGCCTGGAACAAAGGCGAGGTTTACAGCACCATTGCTGTAGGTGCCAGAAATGCCTGGTCCGCTTAAAAAGAAGCCAAAAACATCGTTAAATGTGGTATTGGCATATTCCAAATACTCTTCAGAAGCAAATACATATTTAATGGAAACAGAATCTGTTAAAGGCACGAAATCAAACTCTAGAACAGCGGCTTCGTTGCATTTATTGGAACCCGCTAATTTTTGTAAATCAGGATCATCGGCAACACCAAAATCTGAACCGCCACTGCCTGCGTTATTGTTTGGCCCGATAGCATCCTTTGCCTTCCCTGTGCTCATCACAACCCCATTCTTCAAACCAATATTAGATTTAGAACCATCAAAGCTTCCTATCATCTGCAAGTCACCCTTAAAAGTAATGTTGGATGCTTGAATCCTGTCGCAAAGCAATAATTTCTGAACAATAAAATTCACATTCTCGTCGGTCACTTTTAACTGCGCCAACAGCGTTTGGTGCGCAATAAACACAACGAAAAACAAAAAGGATTTTATATTTAAAATAGATCTCAAAATCAATGCATTACAAACCTATAACCCGCAAGTAAACGTAAAGTTACACGGTTAATTGTCAATTCAAAACAAAGTACAAAATTGAAGTTCAAAATACAACAAGAACTATTCCACTTCTTGTTTCCAGTATTTTTTAAAAATACTAAACCAAAAAAAAGCACAAATAGCGCCTACTATAGCACCTCCCAGCAAATCTAAAGGATAATGAACTCCCAAATACAGACGACTAAAACTAACGAAGGATGCCCACCCCAAGCCTACCCACAAAAACTTTCTATTTTTGTGGTAAAACAACATACCAACAAAAACAGCCAAACCAAAGCTGTTGGCCGCATGCGAAGAAACAAAGCCGTATTTACTGCAATTCACATTGGGCAAAGTACGCACGTCAAAAGTGAGATTAGCTGCTTCCTGACAAGGGCGCAATCTTTTAACATTATTTTTTAAAACTCTTGTGGAAATCATATCTGTTGAGGCTACCGTAAGGGCAACGGCCAACACAATCCACAAGGTTTTCTTCTTGAATTTAGAATAGATAAAAATTAGGATAGCGGCATATAAAGGAACCCAAGTCCATTTGTTGGTTGCACAGTACATCAAAAAATCCATTGGCCCATTGTAGCAGCAATGGTTGAAGAAATTAAAAAGGTCTTTATCCCACTGAACAATGGTTTCTATCATGAATTAAGCTCTTTCCAAAGCATATCTTTCAATTTGTCGATGCCTTGTTTCTTTAAAGCAGAAATGAAAATATAAGGTACTCTTTTAGGCAATAGTTTTTTCATCTCTGCCTCCAGCTCCTCATCTAACATATCGCTTTTGTTAATCGCCAATATTTTCTTTTTGTCGAGCAATTCGGGATTGTATTTCTCCAACTCGCTCATCAAAACTTCATATTCCTTTTTGATGTCGTCGCTATCTGCAGCAATCACAAACAGCAAAATTGAATTTCTTTCAATATGACGCAAGAAGCGATGCCCCAAGCCTTTTCCTTCACTTGCTCCTTCAATGATTCCGGGTATATCGGCTGCAATAAACGATTTGTAATCGCCATACTTTACGATACCAAGGTTAGGAACCAAGGTGGTGAAGGCATAATCGGCAATCTCGGGTTTAGCGGCACTCATCACAGAAAGCAAAGTGCTTTTTCCTGCATTAGGAAAACCAACAAAACCAACGTCGGCCAATACTTTTAACTCTAATATTTTCCAATCTTCGGTACCTGGTTCACCTGGCTGATGGTGACTTGGCGCCTGATTCACAGAATTCTTGAAATTACCATTGCCTAATCCACCTCTACCGCCAGGAGCAACGGTGTAAGTTTGCCCTTCTTCCACAATTTCAAATTCAACGTTACCTGTCTCGGCATCTTTCACAATGGTACCTAGCGGAACATCTAAAATAATATCTTCACCTCGTGCACCCGTTTGATTGCTCGAATTACCTGGAATACCATCATTGGCCAAAACGTGTTTTCTGTATTTTAAGTGGATTAAAGTCCAATGCTGATGACTTCCTCGCAAAATGATGTGTCCGCCTCTACCGCCATCTCCTCCATCGGGCCCACCTTTCGACGTGTTTTTATCACGATGAAAATGCATACAACCCGCACCACCAGCTCCCGATCTAAAGCAAATTTTAACGTAATCTATAAAATTGGAATCCATGTCTTTAGTTCAATGTTTAAAGTTCAAAGTTCAATGTTAGCAAGATTCAGAACCTTGAACATTGAACTTTGAACTTTGAACGTTTTATTATGCGTTTACGCCGTCAATTGCTTCACACAATGCATCGAAAATAGCATCAACTGTGCCTACTCCTTCGATACCTACTTGCTTGCCTTGCGACTTATAATAATCTTTCAATGGCAATGTTTGCTCATTGTACACTTTAATTCTGTTTTGAATGGTTTTGGTATCTTGATCATCAGCTCTACCGCTTACTTTACCTCTACCCAACAAACGAGTTACCAACTCATCTTCTGGCACTTCTAACGACAACATCAAAGAAATTCCAGTTCCTTTTCCCTCTAGCACTTTATCTAAAGCTTGCGCTTGTGGAGCAGTGCGTGGAAAACCATCGAAGATGAAACCATTTTTGTTAGCGCTTGAGCTGATTTTATTGGCAATCATACCAATCACTACCTCATCTGGCACCAATTCTCCTTTTTCAATTAAAGACTTAGCCTTCAATCCCAATTCGGTTCCTGCATTCATTTCTGCTCTAAGGATATCTCCTGTAGAAAGGTGCACCAAGCCATATTTTTCCAATAGTTTGGTTGACTGTGTCCCTTTTCCTGCGCCCGGAGGGCCAAATAAAACGATGTTCAACATATTGTGGTTTTTAAAAACAAGGTGGCTAATATAGGGATATTTGTTCAAGGTTCAATGTTTAACGTTTAAGGTTAGCTAACTTTGAACATTGAACTTTAAACTTTGAACTTTTTATTATCTTCGCCACTATGGAAAAACCCTTTTACAAAGGATTTAAAATTGGAGTGTTGGGCGGCGGACAGCTGGGCAGAATGTTGCTGCAGAAGTCGTATAGCTATAATTTAGAGATGGCTTTCGTTGATCCCGACCCAAAAGCACCTTGCAGAGAAATTAGCAATTGGTTCTACAAAGGCGATTTGAACGATTTTCAAATGGTGTACGATTTCGGTAAAAAGTGCGATGTGGTGAGTATCGAAATTGAAAATGTGAATGTTGATGCCCTCACTAAATTAGAAAAAGAAGGCGTTAAAGTTTTTCCTCAGCCAGCCGCTTTAAAAACCATTCAAGATAAAGGTTTACAGAAGTTATTCTACCAAAAGAACAACATTAACACATCTGAGTTTTTCTTGATTGAAAATAAAAATGAAATTTCTCTTTTTGCCGATAAATTTCCCGTCGTTCAAAAGCTTCGTAAAGGTGGATACGATGGAAAAGGAGTTCAAATATTGAAAAACGTTAACGATTTAGACAAAGCTTTCGATGCCCCATCAGTTTTAGAAAGATTGGTAAACATCAAAAAAGAAATATCGGTAATCGCTGCTAGAGCTCAAGACGGAAGCGTTACCGCCTACCCTCCTGTAGAAATGGAATTCAATCCCGAAGCAAATTTGGTGGAGTTTCTTTTTTCTCCTGCCGATATATCTAAAGAAGTAGAAGAACAAGCCATGCAATTGGCAAAAGACATTATCACCAAACTAGATATGGTAGGCATTTTAGCCGTGGAAATGTTTGTTACACCAGATAATGAAGTGGTGGTAAACGAAGTTGCTCCTCGTCCGCACAACAGCGGTCACCAAACCATTGAAGGGAATGAAACATCGCAGTACGATCAATTGTTACGCTGCTTAATTGGAATGCCACTTGGCAGCACCGACATCACCATTCCTTCTGTAATGGTGAATCTCCTAGGAGAAAAAGGATACGTAGGCGCAGCAAAATACGAAGGCATTGAAAAAGTAATGGCTACGCCAGGTGTCAACATTCATTTGTATGGCAAAAGCGACACTAAGCCTTTCCGTAAAATGGGACACGTTACCATTGTCGACAAAGACCTCAACAAGGCCAAAGAAAAAGCAAGATTTGTAAAAGACACCTTAAAAATTATAGCATGAGTGCACAAGTAGGAATTATCATGGGTAGCCAATCTGATTTAAGAATCATGCAAGACGCTGCCGATGTGTTGAAAGAATTGGGAATTGAATTCGAAATCACTGTTGTTTCTGCGCACCGCACTCCCGAAAGAATGTTCGACTATGCTAAATCTGCTGCTGGCCGTGGCTTAAAGGTAATTATTGCTGGTGCTGGTGGTGCAGCTCATTTACCTGGAATGGTTGCTTCTCTTACTCCACTTCCTGTAATTGGCGTACCAATCAAATCAAGCAATTCTATCGATGGTTGGGATTCTGTTCTTTCTATCCTTCAAATGCCAAACGGCGTTCCTGTAGCGACTGTAGCTCTGGATGCTGCAAAAAACGCAGGTATCCTTGCCGCTCAAATCATTGGTTCTTCAAATGCAGATGTATTGCAACGTATTGTTGACTTTAAAGAGCAGTTGAAGGTTAAAGTGATGGAGAGTGTAGAGGAGATGAAGAAGAACAAATAATGAAACGATTATCCCGGACAATTGTACTTCCATTGACTGTATTATCTTTTACGATACTTACTCCCCCTCTGCTAAGTGTAGCGAAGCGAACTTTGCTGAATCTTTTCCTGGCCCGATTCTCGGGATTCAGCTTCAAGGAACTCCTACAACATTTAAGTTTAGCACTTCCCGTAGGGGCGTATTGAATACGCCCGCAATAATCTTCTAAACT
>CAMBXP010000050.1 GCA_945871895.1 Chryseobacterium gleum
CGAAAGAACCGGCGTCATCACAAAAATTGTCTCGTATTGATTCATTATCAATCAGTTTTTAAAAAATTCAATCCGCCTCTAAAAAAAGCGGAGGGCAAAAATACAAAAGAATTTGTATCATGCAAATCTTTTTCAAAGTTTGATGTTGAAAAATAACTAGTTCAATGTTTAAAGTTCAATGTTCAATGTAAGCTAAACCTACCGAAAAGCTCTTAAAAAGCACTATCTCAGTGAAAATCAAAGATTGAATGCAACTCTGCTAACTTTAAACATTGAACATTAAACATTGAACATAATTATTATATTTGTCGGCAATGGAAGCATTCGTAGTATCAGCGCGCAAATACCGACCAGCCACTTTTGACGAGGTGGTGGGACAACCTTCCATTGTTGGTACTTTAAAAAATGCAATAAGAAGTGGGCAAGTTGCGCAAGCTTTCCTTTTTTGTGGACCAAGAGGGGTTGGAAAAACCACTTGTGCCCGTATTTTAGCCAAAACCATCAATTGTCAGAACCTTACTAAAGATATAGAACCGTGCAATGAATGTGAGTCGTGTACTTCTTTCAATTCGGGACAGTCTTTAAATGTATATGAACTAGATGCCGCTTCTAACAACTCGGTGGAAGACATTCGTAACTTGGTGAATCAAGTGCGCATCGCTCCGCAAATTGGCACGAAGAAGGCTTATGTGATTGATGAGGTGCACATGCTCTCTCAATCGGCTTTCAATGCTTTCCTCAAAACATTAGAAGAACCACCTGCCCACGCAGTGTTTATATTGGCTACTACAGAAAAACACAAAATTTTACCTACTATATTAAGTCGTTGTCAGGTTTTTCAATTCAACAGAATTACGGTTAACGACATCGCTTTACATTTAGAAGGTATTGCCAAAAAGGAAAATATCGCTTACGAAAGTGAGGCTTTACATATCATAGCGCAGAAGGCCGATGGTGGTTTGCGCGATGCGTTATCTATTTTCGATCAGCTGGTGACTTACTCTAATAAGAATCTTACCTACCAGTCGGTGATTTCTTCTTTAAATGTATTGGATAGCGACTATTATTTCAAAGCGACCGATTTTTTATTGAAAAAGAATATTCCAGAAATATTATTGCTTTTAAATGAAGTGATAGACAAAGGCTTCGACGAGCACAATTTCATTTTAGGCTTGGGTGAACATTTCCGTAATTTGCTATTGTGTAAAAATGCAGCTACTACACATATCATAGAAACTTCTGAAAAAAACAAAGCTTTGTACTTAGAGCAAACCGCTAAATGCTCTGATGATTTACTGTTGTGCGGATTGGAGATAACGAATGACACCGATATTCAATACAAATCGAGCAAGAACAAACGTTTGCTGGTTGAATTGTGCCTGCTTAAACTTTGCTCGGATAATCTAGCAGAGCTTAAAAAAAAAAGCTTCGCCGACTGAGAATTCCTTTGCCTAAGGCAACATCCATTTTACAAGTTAGTGCTAAAGTTCCAAGCACTCCAGCCATTAAAGCGGCTGAACTTGTGTTGCCAAAACCAAATATTGTTGCCCGGCCAAAAGTTACCTTAAAGTCTATCGGCATCAATAAAATGCTTAATCCCCAAAAGGAGGAAATTGTTGTGGAAAAGAACGGCCCCTTAGAAACCAAAGCCTTTACTGAAGCTGAGTTGATAAGTGTTTGGAAAGAATATGCAGAAGAAATAAAAGAAAGAGATTTAGATATTTATACAACGCTTACGCGTCATATTCCTAAATTAACCGATAGAAATATTATCAATTTAAAACTCGACAATAAAGCGCAAGAGCATGAGATAACAGATATTAAAGGCGATTTATTGGGTTTTCTTCGTCACCGACTCAATAACTACGAGGTTGATTTAAAAACCTTCATCGAAAAAGGAACAGAAGAAAAAGGATTGTACACCTCTGCCGATAAATTCAAGAAAATGGCGCAGAAGAATCCAGCCTTAGAAGAATTAAAAAAGAAACTTGATTTAGATTTAGGATTTTAATGAACTTACTCATCACGCTAATATGGTTTGTTGTTTTTGTTTTGCTGTTGTGGAAACTTCCCTTCTTCTCTAAATTCAATTTAAGGAGACGTACCTTGGTTTTGCTTTTTTTGCTTCATGTAGCGGCGGGTGTTGCATTAAGTTTAATTTACACCTTCTATTATCCGCAAAGAAATTTAGCCGACACTTTTAAGTATTATGACGACGCAAAAGTGCTTTACAACACGATGTTCACTCACCCAGTAGATTTCATAAGAATTATGATTGGCTACAAATGCGATAACATTATGTACAAACCTATTTATGCCGATATGAATCATTGGTTCATAAGCATCAACAAGTATTTGTACAACGACAACCGAACATTAATTAGATTGAATGCTTTTATCATGATATTTTCTTTCGGACATTATTATGTGCACGTTTTCTTCTTCGCTATGCTGTCGTTATTGGGGAAATTGTTTTTCTATAAAGCATTCGAGTCTTTGTTCAGTGATAGAAAATCACTTCTTTTTATCGCCATTTTTCTAATTCCATCTGTAGTATTTTGGTCGTCGGGAGTGATGAAAGAAGGTCCGCTCTTTTTTATTTTAGGTTTACTTTGCTTCGCAGTAGATCAATTGGCACAAAACATTCGATCTGTAAAGTATTATTTATTAAGTTTTTTGTGTTTTGGCGCTTTGTTTTTTGTGAAGTTTTATGTGGCAGTAACCATTCTGCCAGGACTTATTACTTGGTTTTGGCTGAAGAGAAAAGAATATAGAAAACCATTTGTTAAAGCAGCAATTGTGCATTTAACTTTTGCGGCAGCTGCTTTAGTTTTCCATTTCATTACTCCTTTCCATTCTTTTGTTCACGGTTTTAAATGGCAGAAAAGTAATTTTTATGGTTTGGCACAAACAATGAATTCGGGCAGCGTAATTAAAACAATTCCTCTGGAAAACGATTTATGGAGTTTTATTACCAACATCCCTGAAGGTTTGTTCAATGCGTTGTTTCGGCCGTTTTTATGGGATAGTTTAAAGCCTGTAATGCTGGCTTCTGCCCTAGAAAATGTATTGCTTATTCTCATTTTTATTTTGTGTTTTATATGGTTTAAAAAACCAAACAATACTAAACTAAGCTTTGTACTGTTTTGCTTTTCATTTACGCTAATGCTGTTTACCTTGTCGGGTGTTGTAACACCAATCATAGGTACTTTGGTGCGTTACAAAATTCCTGCAATGTCGTTTTTAATGATGGGTTGTTTTCTTTTATGGGATGAAAAGAAAATTAGAGAAATTAAAATCTTGAATAATCTGGATGCATTAATCTAAAGCAGGCTTAGGGCAAATCGAAACATGATAAAGCAACAAAACCCCAGTTTTCACTGAGGCTTTACTTTATTCTGTTGCGGGGATTGGACTCGAACCAAAGTCCGTCAGCCGACGGATTTCATTTCCATCATAAATTGTTTAGCATTGGGCTAAGGTAAAAATGTTATGAGTACAATGAATAAAAACAACAAAACCCCAGTTTTCACTGAGGCTTTACTTTATTCTGTTGCGGGGATTGGACTCGAACCAAAGTCCGTCAGCCGACGGATAGAGCCCGATAACTGTGAAAAGAAAAAAGCCTGGTAAAAACCAAGCTTTTCATGTTGTGTTGCGGGGATTGGACTCGAACCAATGACCTTCGGGTTATGAGCCCGACGAGCTACCAACTGCTCCACCCCGCGATATGGGTGCGAAGATACTTTATTTATTGAGATAAACAATAAAAACGGAAAATAAATTGACCAATCTTTTAAAGCCACTTCTTCTTCTTGAAGTAAAACACAAGAGCTATCACCAAAGTCACTGTAATTGCCCAAAAAGCATAATAGCTATAATGCCATTTCAATTCGGGTAAGTGCTCGAAGTTCATTCCGTACACACCCGCCAAAAAGGTAAGTGGAATGAAAATGGCCGAGATGACGGTAAGCGTTTTCATAGTGTCGTTCATGCGGTGTCCTTGGTACACAAAAAACAAATTAGCACCACTTTCTAGCTTATGTATGTTGAAATCTAATTCCTCTACCAACTGAATAGCTTGGTCTTTTAAATCGGCGAAATATTTTGCTGAGGCTTGATCGATGAATCCTGCTACCCCTTTTTCAATGCTACTCATGGCCTCTTTCAAAGGATGTAAAGAGCGCTTTAGTTCGTTCATAGTTTCTTTAATGGATTCTATCTGAAACAAAGTTTCGGGTTCGGCTTTTTCAATGTTTTCAAATTTCACCAATTCATTTACACGCAATTCTAATTTATCGATGGTTAAGAAGTAATCTTCTAAAATAGCTTCTAATAGCGCGTATTGCAGGAAGTCGGACCCTCGCTCACGAACCACGCCTTTAGCTCTCAATATTTTACGAATGTGTTGAAAATGATTGCCCGATTTTTCTTGAAAAGAAACCACATAGCCTTTACCTAATAAAAATGAGATTTGGGCCAGCTCTACTTTATCACCTTCAACCGCCTGAACAGCTTTAATAGTGAAGAAAATATACTGATCGAAATGTTGTAGTTTAGGTCGGGATGTAGTATCCAACAAATCTTGAATCACCAAGAAATGAATCTCTAGTTTTGATCCAATGTACTTAATCAATTCAACGTCATGCAATCCATGCACATTTAACCAATAGATATACTTTCCGTCGCACAAGGCGGTGAGCTGGTCTATTGTAAACTCCTTGTTTTCAATGTATTCTTCTCTATTAAAAGAGAAGAGTTGCAATTTGGGATTTTCTAAGTATTGCTTCCCAATAAATTCAAGGGGTTCGATGTGATCGTGTGCGAGTTCTTTTTCTTGCGACATACTATCTTTTTTGAATCGTAAAAATACTATCTTAAGTGGCAACTAGTTTACAATGTAAAAATAATTTATCAGGCCATAACTTTTTGGGATGATATTATGTATACTGAGAATTCAAATTAATTTAACACAATTTTTATGAACGTAACACGCACCTTCGATCTCCTTGACTACTGCACCAAGGAAAGACCTTTAGATATAGCTTTCTCTTATAAAATAAGCGGTAATTGGACCAAATACAATTCATCGGAATACAAGGAAATCGCCACTCATCTTAGTTATGGTTTTCTTCAACTTGGATTGAAGAAGGACGATAAAGTGGTGATTATTAGTAGTAATAATCGGCCGGAATGGAATTTTGTAGATATGGGACTTTCGCAAATTGGAGCCGTTAGTGTTCCTGTTTACCCCACTAGTAGCGAGGAAGATTACAAATTTATTTTCAATGATGCTGAAGCGAAATATGTTATTGTTTCCGATAAAGATTTGTACGAAAAAGTAAAAAGGGTACTTCCAAGCGTACCAAGTATCAAGGATATTTATACTTTCAATGATGTTTCTGGTGCTAAAAATTGGAAAGACATTGAAAAAGCAGGGAAAGCAAATCCGACTCCTGAAAAATTAGAAGAGTGCAAGAAGAACGTAAATGCCGATGATTTACTTACCTTGATTTACACCTCAGGAACCACAGGAACGCCCAAAGGAGTGATGCTTACTCATAGAAATTTGGTGAGTAATTTCATTACAGGAGCTTCCTTAACTCCTTTTGGTTATCACGATAAAGCATTGAGCTTTTTGCCTATTTGTCACGTATTTGAAAGAATGTTGGTGTACATGTATCAATATGTTGGTGTGTCTGTGTATTATGCCGAAAGTATTGATACTATTGGTGATAATATCAGGGAAGTGAAACCACACACCTTCACTGCTGTTCCGCGATTGATTGAAAAAGTGTATGATAAGATTGTTGCTGGCGGCAGTTCGAAGCCAGCGTTGCAAAAAATGATTTTCAATTGGGCAATGAAAGTGGCTGTCGATTACGATTTCAATAAGGGCGCTTGGTACAATTTAAAGCATAAAATTGCCGACAAGTTGGTGTATAGTAAAATTCGTGAAAATTTGGGTGGCAATGTGATTTGTATCGTGTCGGGTAGTGCGGCTTTACAGCCTCGTTTACAAAAATTCTTTTGGGCAGCAGGCTTGCCTGTTTTAGAAGGGTACGGACTCACAGAAACTTCACCTGTAATTGCAGTAAACTTATTGGGAGAGGGCAAAACCAAATTCGGTACAGTAGGCGAAGTAATTACCGGTGTTGAAGTTAAGATTGCAGAGGATGGCGAAATATTGGTGAAAGGTCCGAACGTGATGAAGGGCTATTACAAGCGTGCCGACCTTACCGAGCAAACCATCATCAATGGTTGGTTTCACACAGGAGATATTGGTGTTTTCGATGGTAAAATGCTGAAAATAACCGATCGTAAAAAGGAGATGTTTAAAACATCGGGTGGTAAATATGTTTGTCCGCAACCTATCGAAAATAAGTTCAAAGAGTCGCCTTACATCGAGCAAATGATGGTGATTGGTGAAAATCAAAAGCATGCTTCTGCCTATATCGTTCCTGCTTTTGCTCTAGTAAAGAAATGGCTTAAAGAGCAAAAAATAGAGCCTAAAAACAACCAAGAGCTCATTGAAAATAAGAATGTTTTGAAATTAATTCAAGATGAAGTGAATAAATTCAATGAGCAATTGGGTAAAGTGGAGCAAATCAAGAAATTTGAGTTGATAGACCACGAATGGACTACCGAAGGCGGAGAGCTCACGCCTACGCTGAAACCAAAGCGAAAAATCATTATGGAAAAGCATGAAAATCTTTTCAACAAGATTTACGGAATAAATTAATTTAAAATCATTCTGATTTTAGGCTAGAAAACATCAAATTCTTCTTATTTTTATAAATTGTAATTACTTTTTTTAATGAAAAGACACATCAGAAAAGTAGTAGTATTGGGTTCAGGGGTAATGGGCTCCAGAATCGCTTGCCATTTTTCCAACGCAGGCATCAATGTTTTGCTGCTTGATATTGCTCCAAAAGATTTGAACGATGCTGAAAAAGCTGCGGGTTTGGCAATAGACAATAAAAAAGTAAAAAACCGAATTGTGAATGATGCTTTGGCTAGTGCCATCAATTCAAACCCTTCGCCCTTGTATAAAAAGTCAGATGCTAAATTAATTTCTACTGGTAATTTCGATGATGACATGTCGAAAATTGCCGATGCCGACTGGGTAATTGAGGTCGTAGTAGAAAATATCAATATCAAAAAAATAGTTTTTGAGCAAGTGGAGAAGTTCCGTAAGAGTGGTTCTCTCATCACTTCTAACACGTCTGGTATTCCAATTGAAATGATGTTGGAGGGGCGTTCCGATGATTTTCAAAAACATTTCTGTGGAACGCATTTCTTCAATCCTCCCCGATATTTAAAACTTTTAGAGGTAATTCCGTCTTCTAAAACTTTGCCTGAGGTAGCGCAATTCTTCATGGAATTTGGTGACTTAATTCTTGGTAAAACTACGGTGTTGTGTAAAGATACGCCTGCTTTTATTGCCAATAGAATTGGGGTTTTCTCTATCATGAGTTTGTTTCATCAAGTGGATGAAATGGGTTTGAGTATTGATGAGGTGGATAAATTAACCGGACCAGTATTGGGCCGTCCTAAATCGGCTACCTTCCGTACGTGTGATGTTGTAGGTTTAGATACTTTGGTGAAAGTGGCGCAAGGTGTTCAACAAAACTGTGCAAAAGACGAGGCCAATTCAGTGTTTGCTATTCCTGGCTATATCAGTCAGATGGTAGAGAAAGGCTGGTTGGGTTCTAAATCAAAACAAGGATTTTACAAACAAGATAAAAGTTCGGGTAAAAAAGAAATTCTCTCTTTAAACCTGAAAACACTAGAATACGAGGCTAAGAAAAAAGTAAATTTTGCCACTTTAGAAATGGCGAAAAACGAAGACAACTTAGCAAAGCGAGTGAAGATATTGGCTTCTGGTCCCGACAAAGCAGGTGATTTCTACAGAAAAAGTTTTGCCGCTTTGTTCGTCTATGTTTCTAACAGAGTTCCCGAAATTTCAGATGAATTGTACAAAATAGATCAGGCTATGAAGGCTGGCTTTGGCTGGGAGCTAGGGCCTTTTGAGTTGTGGGATGCTGTTGGCGTTAAAGAGGCTTCTGACTTACTACAAAAAGCAGGTGTTCAGCCAGCTGCATGGGTGACAAAAATGGTAGAATCTGGCAAAGGCAGTTTCTACATTGTGGAGAATGGAAGTAAAAAATATTACGATGCAGCAAGTGGCTGCTACAAAGCAATTCCTGGTGCAGCAAATTTCATCATTCTAGATAATCTGAGAGCTAGTAACGTAGTTTGGAAAAATTCAGGCGTAACTCTTTTCGATATTGGCGATGGCGTGTTGAACTTAGAATTCCACACCAAAATGAACACGATGGGCAGCGAGGTGATTCAAGGAATCAACAAAGCCATTGATATTGCCGAACAAGAAGGCTGGAAAGGATTGGTAATTGGTAGTCAGGGAGCAAATTTCTCTGCAGGTGCTAACCTTGGAATGCTCTTTATGTTTGCAGCCGACCAAGAGTGGGATGAAGTAGATTTCGCCATTCGCGCTTTCCAAAAAACAATGATGCGAGTTCGTTACTCAGCAATACCTGTTGTTGTAGCGCATTATCAGTTGGCTTTGGGTGGCGGTTGTGAAATTGCTTTACATGCCGACCAAATTCAAGCGCATGCTGAAACTTATGTTGGATTGGTAGAAGTTGGAGCTGGATTAATTCCAGGTGGTGGAGGAACAAAAGAATTTGCATTACGCATTGCAGATGCTACATTTGATGGAGATATAGAGTTGCCTGGTTTGAAAAATGCCTTTTTAACTATAGGTATGGCTAAGGTTGCAACTTCGGCGCACGAAGCTTTCGATTTAGGCTACTACATGAAAGGAAGAGACCGTGTAACTTTAAATCAAGATAGATTAATTACAGATGCTAAAGAATCTGTATTGAGATTGGCGCATCAAGGATATACACAACCACTGATGAGAAAGAACATTCGTGTTTTGGGAAGAGAAGGGTTGGGGATGGTATACGCTGGTGCGTACACGATGTTCTCAGGTGGTTACATCTCTGAACACGATAAATTGATATCAGAAAAATTGGGGTATGTGATGTGTGGTGGTGATATTTCTGCTAGAACTGAAGTATCTGAGCAATATTTATTGGACCTAGAAAGAGAAGCATTTCTTTCTTTGTGCGGAACCAAGAAAACATTGGAAAGAATACAAAGTATTTTAACAACTGGAAAACCTTTAAGAAACTAATATTTGTATCCGTGAAACTGAAAAACAACTTATTACTACTACTGTTCTCTTTGGCATTTTTGCCATCAAACACAATGCTAGCGCAACCTCCTTCAGATCAGGAAATGATAGAAGAGAAACCTAGAAATCTTCCTAGCTCAGATCGTGATCATAGAAACAAAAAAGATTTTTCAGGAAGAAAATGGGGTGTTTGGAAAACATATTCTATTGATAAGCTTTTGATCTTTGAGGTAGAATATTACAATGGTCAGCGCCACGGTAAGTATGCAAGATACAACGGTGTTAGCGGAAAGCCTATGGAAGTGGTGAATTACTTTTATGGTGTTAAAGACGGTGCTTTCCAAAAGTATTACGGTACTGGAGATTTAAGAATGGAGGGGGAATACAACAATGGTAAAAGAAAAGGAACTTGGACTTACTATTTTCAAGGAACAGGCACTATTAAAATGGTTGGAGAATATGTGAGTGGGCAGAAAGAGGGAGAATGGAAATATTATGACAAAAAAGAAAACCTTGTGAAGACAGAAGTGTTTAAGAATGGTCAGAATATGTCTGCGCCTGCCCCTAAAAAGGAGGATAAAAAAGACGATAAAACCAAAACCAAATAATGCATGGAAGTTTATGTTGTAGCCGGCTACCGTTCAGCAGTTGGTAAATCAAAAAAAGGGGGATTTAGATTTTTACGTGCCGATGATTTAGGCGCTCAAGTTTTACAGCATCTTTTGGGCTCAATGCCTAATTTCGATCAAGAATTAATAGACGATATTATTTGCGGTAATGCTACTCCCGAGGCAGAACAAGGTTTAAACATAGGTAGAATGATTTCACTCATTGGTTTAAGCACAGTGAAAGTTCCAGGGATGACAGTGAACAGATATTGCTCTTCGGGCTTAGAATCTATCGCTATAGCGCATGCGAAAATAAAGGCTGGTATGGCCGATTGTATTGTTGCAGGTGGTGTAGAAACGATGTCTCCAATTCCTTTTGGTGGCTGGAAAATCGTTCCAAACTACAACGTAGCTAAAAACAATCCCGATTGGTATTGGGGAATGGGTTTAACCGCCGAACAAGTAGCTAAAGATTATAATGTATCTCGTGAAGATCAAGATATTTTCTCTTTGAATTCTCACCTAAAGGCTATCAAAGCTATTGAAGAAGGTAAATTCAAAGATGATATTGCACCTATTTCCATCAACGAAATTTTCTTAGATAAAAACGAAAAGCGGCAAGAAAGGTCATTCATTGTTGATACCGATGAAGGTCCGCGTAAAGAGACAACCATTGAAGCATTAACAAAACTAAAACCAGTGTTTAACGCAACGGGTTCTGTTACTGCTGGTAACTCTTCTCAAACATCTGACGGCGCAGCATTTGTTATGTTGATGTCGGAAAAAATGGTAAAAGAACAAAACCTAGAACCAGTCGCAAGATTGGTGAGTTATTCTGTTGCCGCTCTAGAGCCGAGAATAATGGGTGTTGGTCCGATTTACGCTATACCACAAGCCCTTAAAAAAGCCAATCTTAAATTGAAAGATATAGATGTGATTGAATTAAATGAAGCCTTCGCTTCTCAATCACTTGCTGTAATTCGCGAATTAGAAATTGACCCATCAGTAGTAAATCCAAACGGAGGAGCAATTGCTTTAGGTCACCCACTGGGCTGTACAGGAGGTAAACTTTCTGTGCAGGTTTTCAACGAATTACGCAGAAGAAATGGAAAGTACGGAATGGTGACTATGTGTGTAGGAACCGGCCAAGGTGCGGCAGGAATTTTCGAATTCTTGAAATAAGCGAACCTATTTCCTATCCTTCCGTACGACCCAAGGTTCAATTGTCAAACATCAAATCATTATCTTATGTCAAAAGCATTAAAAGGTGGGGAATTCTTAATTGCCGAAACAGATTTCCACACCGTTTTTATTCCCGAAGAGTGGAATGAAGAACAAACAATGATGGCCCAAACTTGCAAAGATTTTCTTGCCGCAGAGGTTTTTCCAAACTTAGATAGAATAGACAAACAAGAAGAAGGCTTAATGCCTTCGTTATTGACTAAAGCTGGTGAACTTGGTCTATTAGGCGTTTCTATTCCAGAAGCATACGGAGGTTTTGGCGCAAATTTCAATACATCTTTACTGGTGAATGAAGCAACAGGCGCGGGGCACTCATTTGCTGTGTCACTAGCTGCTCACACAGGTATTGGTATGCTTCCAATTATGTACTACGGTAATGCTGCTCAAAAAGAAAAATATTTACCTAAACTTTCTACAGGAGAATTAAAAGCGTGTTATTGCTTGACCGAACCTGGCTCTGGTTCTGATGCCAATTCAGGAAAAACACAAGCAATACTTTCGGCCGATGGAAAATACTACACGTTGAACGGACAAAAAATGTGGATTACCAATGGTGGTTTTGCCGATATTTTTGTTGTTTTTGCTAAAATTGATAAAGACGAAACTTTGTCTGCATTTATAGTTGAAAAAGGGTACGGTGGAATTACTTTAAATCCCGAAGAACATAAAATGGGTATCAAGGGATCATCAACCCGTCAGGTGTTTTTCAACGATTGTAAAGTACCAGCTGAAAATTTATTGGGAGAAAGAGAGGGCGGATTCAAAATCGCTTTAAACATTTTAAATATTGGTAGAATTAAACTTGCAGGTGCCACTTTAGGTGCTGCTAAAAAAGTAGTTACACAAGGTATCGTTTACGCCAATGACAGAAATCAATTTGGCAGAGCCATTGCTAAATACGGTGCCATTAAACATAAAATTGGCGAGCAAGCTATAAGAGTATTTGCTTTAGAAACGGCGTTGTATCGTTGCGGACAAGCTATTGACGACTGGACAGACAAGTTAGTTGCCGAAGGTGTTGACCACGAAAAAGCGAAATTAAAAGGTGTTGAACAGTTTGCTATTGAAGCAGCTATTCTTAAAGTATATGGATCGGAAACTTTAGATTTCGTGGTAGATGAAGGCGTTCAAATTTATGGTGGTATGGGCTTCTCTGCCGATGCGCCAATGGATCGCTCTTACAGAGATTCACGAATCAACAGAATCTTTGAAGGAACCAACGAAATCAACCGTATGCTTACAGTAGATATGATGCTTAAGCGTGCGATGAAAGGTGAATTGGATTTGATGGGCCCTGCAATGAGCGTTGCAAAGGAATTAATTGCTGTGCCTGATTTTGGAGATGGCGATACTGCTCTTTTTGCGGCAGAAATGAAATACATCAAAAACTTCAAGAAAGCAGCTTTAATGACTGCAGGCGCTGCGGTGCAAAAATTAATGCAAACGCTTTCTAAAGAGCAAGAAGTCATCATGAATATCTCTGATATGTTGATCGACATCTACGTTGCTGAATCACTCTTATTGAGAGTGCAAAAATTAGCAGCTCAAAAAGGAGAAGCAGCTTGCGCAGTTTACATAGATGCGATGAGAGTTTTCTTCTTCGATGCTGCCGATAGAATAAATGTAGCAGGTAAAAATGCTCTATGTTCTTTTGCTGAAGGCGATGAAGCAAGAATGATGTTTATGGGCTTGAAACGTTTTACGAAAGTAGAGCCAATCAATACTAAAGAGAGCAGAAGAAGAGTTGCTCAATTCATTATTGACGAAAACAAATATTGTTTGTAAAATACAATTGGAATTTTGGAAAGGCTTTCGTGAAAACGGAAGCCTTTTTTTGTTACCGCAAAACTTCATTTACCCTTGCTATACAGCATTATTTATCAGACCTTTGCACTTCCTATGAAGACAAAAGTTGAAATTCTCGCTCCTGCTAAAAATTTAGAGCAGGGTATGGCTGCCATCAATGCTGGTGCCGATGCTGTATATATTGGTGCGCCTCTGTTTGGTGCACGTTCTAACGCAACAAACTCTATTGAAGATGTTGCCGAAATGGTGAAGTATGCGCACCTTTTTCGTGCGCAAGTGTTCGTGGTAATCAACACTATTTTGTACGATAATGAGTTAGAGGAATGCCGCAGAATGATTTGGAAATTGCATGAAATCGGAGTAGATGCTTTGATTGTTCAAGATATGGCCATCATGGAAATGGACTTACCACCAATTGTAATTCACGCCAGTACGCAAGCCAACAACAGAGATCCTAAGCATGTTAAATTTTTGGCCGATGCCGGAATGAAACGTGTTGTTTTAGCAAGAGAATTAAACTTGCATCAAATTAAAGAAATTCATGATGCTACTCCGGTGGAATTGGAGTTCTTTGTATCTGGTGCTTTGTGTGTTTCCTTTAGTGGAAATTGCTACATGAGTGTTGCCAATGGTGAGCGCAGTGCCAACCGTGGTTCATGTGCGCAAAATTGCCGTTTGCCTTACAATTTAATAGATGGAAATGGCGATACTTTAATTGCAAATAGTCACTTGCTTTCCATCAAAGATTTAGATTTGAGTGAGCAACTTCCGCAATTAATTGAAGCAGGAATTGTATCTTTTAAAATTGAAGGTAGATTGAAAGATGTGGTGTATGTAAAAAACAACACTTCCTACTTGCGCAAAAAGTTAGATGCCTTTTTAGAAGGAAATGAAAAATATATCAAGGCTTCTTCGGGAAGAATTTTATACAACTTCGAACCGCAAATGGACAGAAGTTTCAACCGCGGTTACACCGATTATTTTGCTAACGAAAGAAAAGAGAAGATTGGCTCGTGGGAGAGTCCGAAATCAAAAGGGCAAATCATTGGTAAGCTTATTTCTATCAAAGGAAATGCTTACCAAATTGAAAATGCCGATAAACTAAAAAATGGCGATGGCTTATATTTCTTGAATGATGAAGGTATTGCCGATGGGGCATTTGTAAATAAAGTTGAAAACGGATTGGTGTATTTTAATGCGCCAAAATCTATTGCGAACGGAACAGCAATTTTTAGAAATTTAGATGCCGAATTCAACAAGTTGGTAGAACGTGAAGACAGCACAATAAGAAAAATATCTGTTAAACTTTTGTTGAGCGAAACTGCCGAGGGATTTCAATTGAAAGCAATCGACGAGGACGGATGCGAAAGTGTTGCAAGCTTCGTACATCCCAAAGAACAAACGAAGAACAACGAATCTATCATTCCCAATATCAAAACCAATTTAGCGAAAACGGGAAACACGCCTTACATCGCCGATGAGATCGAAGTAGAATTTTCGGGCAACTGGTTTTTGCCTATTTCTAAGGTGAATGAATTGAGAAGAACGGCTTTAGAACAACTCACTCCAATTCGTTTGAAAAGTTATCATAAGGGCGAGCATCAATTGGTGAAAACTGATCATCCTTATCCGGTACAAAAATTAGATTTCACTTACAATGTTGCCAATAAATTAGCACGTAAATTTTACGAGCGTCACGGTGTAACAGAAATGGAGAAAGCTTTTGAGTTGCAGTGGGATCCTGGTAAATCGCGTGTGATGGTAACGAAGTATTGCGTGAAATACGAGTTGGGTAAATGCTGGAAATACCACAAAGATACTTTGGGTGAAAAAGTGAAAGAGCCACTTTCACTTACACATGGAGATAATGCCTACAAACTAAAATTCAATTGCAAAGCATGCGAGATGGAGATTTGGGAGAAAGATGCTGAGTTGGATTATGAGGTGGAGTAGGGGACTTCTTTTCCCAAAAGAAGCAAAAGATTTACTTTTTCAAAGATGAAAAAGTAACCAAAAAATCTTTCGCCAAAAGATCCTGCCTACGCGCTCTCCCAAAATAACGAAAGCTCCTTAATCCGCTTTCTATTTTGGGTTCACAGCCTTTCCGCACGCTCGGCTTTTGGCGAGGGCCAGCGCACAATAGTGATTCGAGACTTAAAAAAGTAGATAGTAATTAGATTATTTAAACCTCACCACCTCTTCACTCAAATCATAAACCTTCACCTTATCTTCTAAAATCCCTTTTACAATGCTTGTCCCCGCCGCGCTGCGGTAACCGCCTGCACAATGAATTAAAATAGCTTTGTTGGTTGGTATTTCATTCACACGCTCACGCAATTCATACAAAGGAATGTTTATAGAGTTCGCAAATGTTTTCTTTGTTTTTACTTCACTCTCATTGCGAATATCGACAATGGTAAAATCATCTAATCTATTTGATAAATTTTCGCTGTTGAATAATTCCACAGCACTATTTCCATAAGAAGAAACAAAGGCCATGGCAATACTATTTTCATAACCTATTTTGGCTGTGCGCTCTATTAGCTCATTTAAAATTTCTTCATTTTCTGCAATCAAATAGAAGGCTTCATTTGGTTGTACTATACTGCCCAACCAAGTTTCAAACTTGGTATCGTTCATCAAATTGATAGCACCTTTTAAATGCGATTTTTTGAATTGTAAATGCGGACGAGTATCGATTACCAACAAGTCATCTTTTAATGCTTTAGCGCATGATGTGCAGGTAATGGGTTCGCGACGAATTACTTTGCCAACAGCTGTTTTAAAATCTTCAGCTCCTTTTTTATTTAACGCTACATCGTAGGTGAAGTAGTGTGGAATAAATGGTTGATCGCTCAATAATTTTCCTACAAATTCTTCTTCGCTCATGGTCTGCAAACTCCAATTGTTTTTTTTCTCATCACCTATTGTGCTAACATTGGCAGCACTTAATCCTTTGCCACATAAACTGCCGGCTCCATGCGCTGGATAAACTAGAACATCGTTGTTGAGTGTGAGCATTTTTTGGCGCAAAGAATGATACATTTGTGTGGCCAAGTCGGCTCTTTTTGCAGTGATATTACCTGCTTTTTCTCGCAAATCTGGTCGGCCACAATCGCCAATAAATAAAGTATCTCCAGTAAATACTGCTTCGTCTTTACCTGCTTCATTTACGGCAACAATACTAATGCTGTCGGGAGAGTGTCCTGGCGTATTTAATGCTTTCAATTTGATATTGCCTATGCTAATACTTTTACCTTCATCAAAAGCTTCATGCGCATATTCGGCACCCAGTAATGCACTCACAAAAATCGTGGCACCCGTTTCTTTAGAAATTTCGAGGTGACTGCTCACGAAATCAGCATGAGGATGCGTTTCAACCACCGCTATAATTTTCGCATTTTTTTCTTTAGCGAAGTCGTAATATGCTTGCGGATTTCTAGCAGGGTCAATCAAAGCGATTTCACCTTCACTGTAAATGGCGTAAGAATAATGCGCCAAATTTTTGTCTTCAAATTGTTTGATTTTCATATTCTAAAATATAAAAAATTATTGTTGTACTTTTTCGAAAAAGAGCATTTTAACAGCGATGATAATTAGCAACACTGCAAAAACTTTTTTAAGAATATCTTGAGGAATAGCAATGGCCATTTTAGCTCCATAATAGCCGCCAATGAAAAAGAAAGTCCCCATGACTACAGCAGCTTTAATATCTACAAAACCTTGCTGATGGTAGTGGTAGGCGGCCATTGCTCCAACTGGTAATACCATCATCATTAAAGTAGTGCCCTGTGCCATTTGTTGAGAAAAACCCAGTAGCATCACTAAAGCAGGTATGATGATGATAGCTCCACCTAAACCCATGGTTCCGCTTAGCAATCCAGATGCAATACCAATTAAGGCCAATATGATGATGTTTTGTAAATCCATATGTACTTTTTTATCGTGTGAAATAATTTTCATGGGGTAAAGTTCATGCATATTATCGATGCGCACAGTGATGTATGTTACATAAGCCGATTTGAGTCAAAAGAATCAAATATAGAACTGATGCACATCAGTATTTGTTCTTTTTCTTTTTGTATTATTGAGGAAATAATAATTAAAGATTAAGATGATTTTCTTTCGCACCATACTTTCTTTTTTGCTCGACAAAGGTTATCGCGATTTGTTGATCACCACAGCAATTGTGCTAACAGTGGGCACAATAGGTTATCACTTTATTGAAGGATGGCGTTGGTTAGATTGCTTTTATTTTTGCATCACCACTTTGTCAACTGTAGCTTATGGTGATTTTGCGCCCAAAACCGACTTAGGTAAAATCTTCACTATTTTTTACATCATCATCGGTATTGGTATTATCTTAACTTTTATCAATACCATTTACCAGCACTATTCAAAGCACATGCGCAAGCCTAAAGAAAAAGATCAGCATTAAATTTCTTCGACTTTCTTTTTCAATTCTGCATTCATGTTGTTGAAGGCCCTTCAATGTTTTTGTTTCTAACATGGTTTTGAATAATGGGACTAAAATGCCTGTAAATCTTTCACTTTGGATCAATGTTGTACTTCCATCGGCGTTGGCAATCAACTCAAATTTGTGTTCTCCGTCAAATAATCCTTTGAAGAGAAAGTAGCCCAACCATCTGAATTCTTTATTTGCTTTAAACGCTAAAACTTTTGGTTTAAATGTCATTGCTTTTCCATTGGGTGGATGAATATGCGCTACAATGGTATATCCTTCTTTAACCTCTCCAGTGATAGATTTAATGAAAGAATTCCATTGTGGATACTGCGAAAAATTAGTGAGTACTTTCCACACTTTTTCAGCGCTTGCGTTAATTACAATTTGAGTTTTAATTTCCTTTGCCATAAGCTATATTTTAGTTTTGGTAAAGGTGCGAAAGAGATGGATGTGTGCTCTTGACAAATATCAAGAAATGCTTTTCTTCCTTATTCGACTAAAAGTTTCGGGTGTCATGCCTAACATAGAGGCGATATATTGCAAAGGGACTTGGTTGAACAATTCTTTGTTGTGCTGAAAAAAGAAGTTGTATCGTTCTTCAGCTGTCATCGATAAATGACTGAATATTCTGTCTTCTAAAATGGTAAAACAACGCGCGATGAATAGCTTTTCCAATTCATGCCACGCGGGAATGAGCTTGCCGATTTTGTTGTAATCTTCTTTGCTAATGGTATATAAATCGGCATCGCTTAAGGCTTGAATATTCCAACGTGCTGGCGATTGAAAAATGAAACTTGATAAGTCGGTAACAAAATACCCTTGCGTAGAAATCCACTGTGTAATTTCCTTTTCTTCGGTGCTCACGAAAATGCGTAATAATCCCGATTGTATGAAACTTAGCTGATTGGAGATTTTGCCCGATTTTAAAAAGTAATCTCCTTTTTTTAAAGTCGTTTTTTTAAAAAGGGAAACAATTGTTTCCAACTCTTTTTCTTGAACTACTCCAAAGTATGATTTGATGTATTGTGCTAATTCCGACATGTAATATTTTTAATTATTTTTTAGTCACTTCAATATATTTATGCGACCCATCGCAGTTCGGCATTTTTTTCGAGAGTCCGCAAACGCAATCGTTAAATCCTTTTCCAGTTAAAATTCTTGGAATATACTTTTCAATTCTTGCTTCGCGCGTTTTTGCATTTTGCGAACCAGAGAAGTGAAGAAGATATCCTCTTTGTCGGCCGGGAGTAAGCGTTTCAAATGCTTTTTTTAATGTAGCATTTTCTTTGAATTTATTTTGCAATTCTTCAGGCATTTCAAAATCTTCGGTCTTTTTAAGTGGCACTTTTAAACCAGCTTTTTCTACTTCGATGGCTTCAAAAATGTAAGCTTTTAAAATGGCTTCTAACTTCACTATTTCTTTAACAGAAGTGAAACGAGCTTGTCGGGTTTCTTGAACGTTCTTGGTTTGTTGAAACAAAATTTTATGGGTGTCGGCAAGCAACACGCCTTTGAAAAACATGATGGCGCAATAATTCTTGAAACCATGAATGATGATGACATTGGCATCCTTGTAAGTGTAACATGGCACACCCCATTTTAGTTCTTCTGTGAGTCCGCAATCCAAAACTATTTCGCGCAATTGCGCAAGTTCATCTTGCCATTGAGTGAGGTTTGAAAGAAAGGTATCCACTGTGGGGTTCATATGAATTCAATTATTTTTCTAATCTAAAATATTTAACCCTATTTCAATTTTAAATCAAGGGAATTTTTTAAGTACGGGTTATCTGTAGGGGCG
>CAMBXP010000051.1 GCA_945871895.1 Chryseobacterium gleum
TATCGTATGGAATACTAAAACTCACCTCTATTTCTTTCACCAAGCCACCTAAGCCAGTACCTAGAATTATTCCGTATTCGGGAGCCTCTTTAATTTGTGTACGAATGAACTCGGCGGTGCTATTTACTCTTTGTAAGATATTGGATGATGGTTTCATCGAAAGATTGTTTTTCGTCGTGAAATTTTATTTTGATAGGAATATAAAACAATGGAATATGCTCGGGAAAAGAGAATGAGGTACTGTCTTTAATGCGCATGGCATCTTTCTCGGTAGTGAGCATTATTTTTTTACTCGATAGCATATCGTTAAAAGCAGATACAATCTTGTTTTTATCGGCTTCGGTAAAATCGTGATGATCGGGAAACTTCAATTCTACCACTTCGCGCGCCGAGTTGTACAAATAGTTTTTTAGTGGTTCGGCATTGGCAATACCTGTAAACATTAAAATTTTGTAATCGAGTAATTTTGCTTCAATGTTGTTTTGCTGTAAAACCTCTGCAGCTGGAGTTAACGGCACCAAAGTAGAATATTCAATATACGAGAAAAACATTTTTTGATGGGGCAAAGGAGAAACCACTTCTACAAAACGACGTTTCTCCATAGGAGACAAACCTTTTGGCACCTTAGTCATGATGATGATGTCGGCACGGTCCTGCCCGCTTGCAAACTCGCGCAAAGTGCCGCTTGGCAGCATATAATCTTTCTCTTGAAAATGGCTGTAATCAATCAATAAAATATTCAATCCCGCTTTCACCCAGCGGTGTTGGTAAGCATCATCCAACAAAATCAATTCAGGCGGATTAGGCAGTGCCAATAGCTTATTGATGGCATTTACCCTCTTTTCGCCCACTGAAACCATCACATCGGGAAAGTTAAATTTGAATTGTTTGGGCTCATCTCCCGAATTTTGAGAGGTCGTTTCGCTGTCGAGCAACAAAAAACCTTTGGTCTTTCTTTTATAGCCTCTGCTCACTGTCGCCACCCTGTATTTATCTTTTAGCAAGGCAATAAGATACTGAATATGTGGTGATTTACCCGTACCCCCTACCGTAATATTACCTACAGCAATAACGGGCACAGAGAATTGAGTTGATTTAAATATCTTCCAATCGAAGAGTTTATTTCGTAACCAAACAATGGATCCGTAGGCGTACGAAAAAGGAAGTAAAATCAGTTTAAGGAATTGCATGCCTCTAAGGTACTAAAAATAATTACCTACTTTTCCTTTCAGTACCCAGATATGTTGATATTTTTGTGCTCCTTTTTACTGAAACGATATGAAGAACAATAAAATGAACAATATACTGAGCTGCCAAAAGTTAGTGCTAATGGCATTGCTATTGTCTGTTTTCGGCTGCGAAATGTCGCCTGCCAAAAATACAAAGGGCGAGAAAACCAACCAAAGCATTAGCGGTCAAATTAAAAATGCTGGGGAAGAAGCAGTGATTGTTGAGAAAATTACGGATAAAGGGACTTTGGTTTTAGACACTATCGCTTTGGATAAAGAAGGAAACTTCAACTTTAAAAACTATTCTGACACCGCTTGGTTTTACCGTTTGGTATTAAAAAACAAAGGACATTGGGTGCAAATATTGGTTCACCCTGGCGATAAACTGCTGTTTGGTGGAGATGCCAGCAACAAACTTTCTTCTTTCACCATCAATGGAAACCCTAAAGTTGAAGCCTACCAAAAATATTTGATGAAGGAAATTCAGTATAAAAATGTGGCCGATTCTATTCGTTTTGTTTACACCGCAGCAAAAAATGAAAACAAAGCTCATTTGGTTTTCGATGCTTTAGATGCCCGCTACAAGTTTATTAGTAAAGAAATGGAGAAATACTCCTTGCAATTTTTGAGTGAACAAAAAGACAATTTGGCTTCGTTAATTGTTGCCAATAACGTAGATCAAGAAATTAAAAACAAAGATGTAGTGCTTCAAATGATTAAACAGGTGGGTATCACCTACCCCAACCACCCTTATTGGAAAGATTACAGCGATAGAATGACATCTTTCTATGCTATCAATATTGGTGGAACAGCTCCAAATATTTCATTGGTGAACCCGGAAGGAAAAATTTTAAACCTAGATAGTTTGCGTGGCAAAGTGGTGTTAATCGATTTTTGGGCAACTTGGTGCGGACCATGCCGCGGCGAAATTCCCTTCTTGAAGCAAGCTTACGAAAAACACCATGCTAAAGGATTTGAAATTTTCAGTGTTTCTAGTGATAGAGACATTGATGCTTGGAAAAGATTCATTGTGGCACAAGGCATGAATTGGCAGCACGTGATCGAATCGGCCAATGCCGAAGCCTCGAGAGTTTACATGGTAAATAGCATTCCACGCACATATCTTATCGACAGAAATGGAAAAATAATTGCCATGAACCTAAGAGGTGAAGCTTTATTGGCTAAATTGGCTGAAGTTGTAAAATAAATCGAATGAAAAGAAGCAAAAGAATTTGTCTGTTCCTACTGGTAATTTCCAATTCACTATTTGCTTATTGGCAACAAGAAGTCAACTACAAAATCGAAGTAAAACTCAACGACGAAAAGCATCAACTCGATGCTTTCATTGAGTTTAAATACACCAACAACAGCAACGACACACTTACATTCCTCTATATCCATCTATGGCCCAACGCCTATAAAAATACGCAATCAGCCTTAGCAAAACAGGTACTTAGCAATGGTGAAGTTGAATTGAACTATGCCACCTCTGCCGAAAAAGGAAAAATTGATAGTTTAGATTTTAAGGTGAATAATGTAAGTGCCCAATGGACTTACTACAACAAACAAATTGACATAGCTAAATTAGAGCTCAAACAACCATTGCTTCCCCACCAAAGCATCACTGTAAGTACGCCCTTTCGTGTTAAAATTCCTTCTGGAAAAATCTCGCGTTTAGGTCACATCGCTCAAACTTACCAAATCACACAATGGTACCCTAAACCAGCAGTATACGATGCCAACGGCTGGAATCCAATGAATTATTTAGACCAAGGTGAATTTTATTCAGAATATGGTTCATTTGATGTAAAAATAACTTTGCCCGAAAACTATATAGTAGGCGCAACAGGTGATTTACAAGGCGAAAGCGCTCAGCAAGAAACAGAATGGTTAAACTACCGAATTAACGACACCAAGGACAAACTAAAAAAAGCCAAAGAAGGCTATTGGTACGATGTATTTAATAGAAGTAACGACACCACCGCCACTGCATCGAGCAAACATTTTAAAACGCTAGAATATCATCAAGAAAACGTACATGACTTCGCTTGGTTTGCCAATAAAGAATGGAACGTATTGCAAGGCGAAGTTTTATTGCCTCGATCGCAAAGAAAGGTGCAAACATGGGTGATGTTTACCGACAGTCAATCGAAATTATGGCAACATGCTTTAGAATATGTTCATGATGCAACTTACAACTACTCTTTGTGGAACGGCGAATATCCATACAATCACGTTACAGCTGTTGATGGCGCTTTATCGGCTGGTAGCGGAATGGAATACCCTAACATCACAGTAATAGGTGAAACCAGCAACAGCATGTCGCTCGAAGAAGTGATAATGCATGAAGTTGGACACAATTGGTTCTACGGAATTTTGGGCAGTAACGAAAGAAGATACGCATGGATGGACGAGGGTATCAATTCTTTCAATGAA
Source organism: Chryseobacterium gleum (assembly GCA_945871895.1). Taxonomy (GTDB): domain Bacteria; phylum Bacteroidota; class Bacteroidia; order Flavobacteriales_C; genus JAHEZL01. Next base: position 3,666 of record CAMBXP010000051.1, read on the forward strand.
ATGCGCTACATGATGCAGAAATTCCCAACAAAGAAAATCTCTGATTTCATCTTCTCGGAAGCAAAAATAATTCTTCGTCAAAACGATGCGCCCATGAGCGAAGTGTATTATCAAATGTATTTGTACAGCGCAGTTAAGGGCTTAGATCAACCGCTGAATTTAAATTCTCCGCTATACACCGACGTGAACTACGGCGGCATCGTTTATTCTAAATCAGCCGTGATTCTGCACTACCTATACAATTATTTAGGTGCCGAAGAATTCGACTACTGCATGAGAATGTATTTCAACCAATGGAAGTTTAAACATCCGCAGCCACAAGATTTTGAAGCAATTTTTAGAGCAAATACCCAAAAGAATTTAGATTGGTTTTTCAACGATTTAATCAATACCACAAAGGTTATCGACTATGCCATTTTGTGCACCGAAAACAAAAACGACTCGATTTACCTTACTGTGAAAAATGCGGGAGAGGTGGCTAGTCCGGTATTAATTTCTTGCCAACTAGAAGACAAAACCATTGCCGAATATTGGTTTGAAGGATTTGATGGAACTCAAAAACTTAAAATACCAGCAGGTAGCTTCGACGAAATTATCATAGATGCCAAACATTGTATTCCCGAAATCAATCGCTCTAACAATATCATGCGCACTAAAGGAATATTAAGAACGAGTGAACCTTTGCGCGTTATGATGATTACGAGTATGGAGAATCCCAAATACAACAACATCTATTTTACACCTGCTGTTGCTTACAATTACAACGATAAATTTATGTTTGGTGCTGTTTTTCACAACACACAATTCCCTAATAAAAATCTTCGATTTGAATTAGCACCGCTCTACTCTACGCAATCAAAAAAACTAACAGGATACGCCGATATCTCTTACTTCTTTAGAAAACCACTTTCCTTTTTAAGCAGCGCAGAAATAGGTATTAAAGGCCGCCAATATCAATCGAGAGAATACAAAAATGTTCATGCTCAATTTAAAAAATGGGAACCTTACCTTCATCTTACTTTCAAAAAAGTAAGCCCTCGTTCTTCGTACTTAAATGAAATTCATTTGCGACAAATCAACACCAACAACCAATTGATTGTTGGCGACGGTTTACAAAATGAATGGATGAAATACTTTGAGGCGAAACATACTTTAACTAGAAAGCATGTATTGAATTCATTCGCGGTAAACAGCACATTTCAAACCGGTCCCGATTTTTCTAAATACACCATCGACGCCGATTTCAAATTTAGAATCAATAAGAAAGGTCAGTTCTTTAAACTGCGTTTCTTTGGAGGCTATTTTACCGACGCTACTAAAATCATAAACCAACAATTTACTTTGCGCGGACACCGAGAAGAAGATTATTTATATGATGAGACATTCTTGGCGCGTAACCAATACAACAAAGACAATTTCTTAACGCAACAGTTTTTTATGGCTGATGGAGGGTTTAAAACCGGACTCTTCTCGCAATTTATTTTTGCAGAAAAGTGGATGACTACCTTAAATGCTACTGTTGATTTACCTTTGAAATTCTTAAGTGTTTATGGGGACTTAGGCAGTTCTGATGGAATATTGGATCATAGCGAATCAAACTACATGTATGATGCTGGAATTCGTTTGTCTCTCTACAAAGAAATTGCGCAAGTCTTTTTCCCGGTATTAATGTCGGAGGAAATTAGCAATTCGTACGACCAAGGTGGATACGCATATTTGCAAAGAATCCGTTTTACCATTAACTTTTCCAAAATTAACCTCTTGTATCAAATTAAAAAGATGTAATGAGCAGCGGCAAAAAAATATATTTTCTTTCTGATTTCCACTTGGGAGTGCCTACTACTGAAAACAGTTTAGCGCGCGAAAAACAAATTATTCGTTTTTTAGAATCCATTGAGAACGATGCTGCGGATATATATTTGGTAGGTGATATTTTTGATTTTTGGTTTGAATACAAAACAGTGGTGCCAAGAGGTTTCATTAGATTGTTAGGCAAATTAGCTCAACTATCAGATAAGGGAATTAAACTTCATCTTTTCACTGGAAACCACGACATGTGGATTTTCGATTATGTACCCAAGGAGATTGGCGCTACTTTATACAGAAAACCATTCGAGATAAATTTAAACGGCAAAAGCTTTTTAATCGGTCACGGCGATGGACTTGGTCCAGGTGATCGTTCTTACAAATTAATGAAAAGGTTTTTCGCAAGTAAAATCTGTCAGTTCTTATTCGCTAGAATCCACCCTAATTTAGGCATAGGCATCGCTAATTTCTGGTCGAGAAAAAGCAGAATGGCCAATCAAATTCGCGATCAATATTATTTAGGCGACGATAAAGAATTCATTACCATTTATTGCAACGACACTTTAAAAACAAAACACTACGATTTCTTCATCTTTGGTCACCGCCACTTGCCTTTAGATGTATTACTTAACAACAAAAAATCGCGCTACATCAACCTAGGCGAATGGGTAGTTAACCCACATTACGCTGTGTGGGATGGTGTGGAGATGAAGTTGATGAAGTGGGAGTAGTTTATTCCTTGTGAGAGTTTAAACTCGTTTTAATTTAAACCTGTATTTCAAAATCTGGTTCACTAACTGTCCTCCTGAGGTACTCCGAAGGAACTATTGTCCTAAGCATCAAAAGCACTATCTTTGTTTACCAACTAAACATTTCCATGGACCACAATTATTTCATTTACATAGTCACCAATCCAACTAAAACAGTGCTATATACTGGAGTCACAAACGACATAGCTCGTCGACTGCATGAGCACTTCGAACTTCGCGGACAGCCTTGGTCATTTGCTGGTAAATTCTATTGTTTCAATCTAGTTTACTATGAGCAATTCGACCAAATTGAACACGCCATTGATAGAGAAAAAGAAATAAAAGGTTGGAGGAGAGAGAAGAAAGAAGCACTAATAAATGAAATGAATCCTGAGTGGAAGTTTTTGAATAGTGAAGTAGTTGATTTGTAAGTGTAGGACGATAGTTCCTTCGGAGTACCTCAGGAGGACAGTTAGTGAGGCGGAGGTGATGCACTAATTGTGAAAGATTACTGACATTGTTGGGAAGTAAGATTGATAATTAATCATATTTAAGTTAGGGGCAATCAATGTAGATTTTTTTAAGTCGTGGGCTACTAACTGTCCTCCTGAGGTACCCCGAAGGAACTATTGTCCTAAGCATCAATTACTCTCTCTTTACCCACTTCTTAAAAGATTTAAATAAATCCTAAATGGAATTTTTTAAAGTGTAGGACGGTAGTTCCTTCGGGGTACCTCAGGAGGACAGTTAGTGAGGCGGCGGTGATATTATCGCTGAAAAAATCCTCGTTAGTTTTCAATATTTTCTAACAAGTTCCCTTTATCCTTTCATCTTTCAAAAGAACGCCGTATTTTTGCGGCTCACTTTGAAATTATAAAAATCATTATATGAAAAGAGACCAAGTTATTTTCGACCTTATTGCTAAGGAAAAACAACGCCAATTGAGCGGAATCGAATTGATCGCATCTGAAAACTTCGTGAGCGAACAAGTGATTAACGCGACGGGCAGCATTTTAACCAATAAATATGCTGAAGGATTGCCAGGCAAAAGATACTACGGTGGTTGCGAAGTTGTTGATGAAATTGAACAATTGGCTATCGACCGTTTGAAACAGTTGTTTGGTGCTGAATGGGCTAACGTTCAACCTCACTCTGGAGCACAAGCAAATGCTGCTGTTATGTTGGCAGTATTGAACCCAGGTGATGCAATTCTTGGTTTCGACTTATCTCATGGCGGACACTTAACGCACGGTTCTCCGGTAAACTTCTCTGGTAAATTATATAAACCTAATTTCTACGGTGTAGAAAGAGAAACAGGAAGAATTAGTACAGATATTATTGCTCAAAAAGCGCGTGAAGTAAAACCTAAATTAATTATTGCTGGCGCTTCTGCATACTCAAGAGACTGGGATTACAAAACAATGAGAGCTATTGCCGATGAGGTTGGCGCTTTATTGATGGCTGATATTTCGCACCCAGCAGGTTTAATCGCAAAAGGTTTGTTGAACAATCCAATGGAGCATTGCCATATCGTAACTACTACTACTCACAAGACGCTAAGAGGTCCGCGTGGTGGTGTGATCATGTTAGGTAAAGACTTTGAAAACCCAATGGGACAAAAAACGCTTAAAGGAGAATTGAAAAAAATGTCGCAATGTTTAGATGGCGCTGTGTTCCCTGGAACTCAAGGCGGACCGCTAGAACACGTTATTGCAGCTAAAGCAATTGCTTTTGGTGAAGCGTTAACTGATGAGTACGGTGAGTACATCAAACAAGTACAAAAAAATGCATCTGTAATGGCTGAGGAATTGGTAAAAAGAGGATACCAAATTATCTCTGGCGGTACAGATAACCACTCCATGTTGATCGACATGCGTTCTAAAGGAATCAGCGGTAAAGATGCTGAAGCAGCTTTAGGCCAAGCGCATATCACTGTAAACAAAAACATGGTTCCTTTCGATGATAAATCTCCATTCGTTACTTCTGGTATCCGCGTGGGTACGCCAGCTATCTCTTCAAGAGGTGTTAAAGAGGCCGAAATCGTTAAAGTTGTTGAGTTTATCGATGCAGCTATCGAAAACAGAGACAACGCAGCTAAATTAGCGCAAATCAAATCTGATGTTACAGAGATGATGAGCAGCTATCCTTTGTTTGCTCAAGAGGCTTTGGTTTAATAGCAAATAAATAGAAATAGAAAATCCGGTGTTAATAGCACCGGATTTTTGTTTTGAAGTACTAGACAATAGTTCCTTCGGAGTACCTCAGGATGACAGTTAGCGTTACATCCCCTGAAAAGCATTATTTGATTTAATTCTTCAAATTGTGGATCACTAACTGTCATCCTGAGGTACTCCGAAGGAACTATTACCCTACTTTTCAAAGCGACGAATACCTCCCCTTCAAATACGCCAAATACTTTTTAAAATCGGAGTTGAATTTGGTTTTGAATTCTTCTTCAAATATGTTCTGTTCCTGATGATAGGTCATGTAGGTGAGAAAAAAAGTATTGTTCACTTTAAAATCGGGCGACAATAGTTTATTAAACTTCGATTTGTCGTAAAACGAAATAGTGTCGGCGCTTTGCAATATATCATGCATCAATTGATATTTCTTAGTGTTCTTTGCTGCGGTATCTAATTTTTGAAAGGAAGAATTGGCATACAAGGCTTTTAAAGAATCGAGTCCTTTCAAAATATGATCTGAGTATTTATGTACGTCGGATATATGTCCGATATAATCTCGCATCTCCTTCGACTCCACCCCATACTTATATTTTAAAAACAACACCGAACCTTGGTCGCCTACAAAAGTGGCCAAGTTCTCATTGTACTCCACGCTATCTATGATATACAAGGTACCATGCGTTAACTCATGGATGATTAAGCGCGCAATTTTACCCGGTTCATCTTTTAGAATTTCCGATAAAATGGGGTCTTTAAACCAACCTAATGTAGACCAAGCTTTAGCCGTTCCCAACTCGGTATCTAAGCCCATCGCTTTCAAACTCTCTTCTTCTTTTTGTGCTCTTTCTTTACTAAAAAACCCTTTGTAAGTAAACTTACCTAAAAAAGAGAAATGCCATTCGTAAGGCTTCATTTCATAAGGATTACAAGCCGTTACCACATACATGGCAGGCTTTCCTTTTTGATCGTACACCTCGGTGTAATTGTCACTTTCATTGATACCCAATGAATCAACAGCAAATTTTCTTATCTCCTGAATGAGCAGGAGCTTCGGTTTTAAAGAATCGGGAAAAGTAGAATCGGCCAAAACCTCGGCAATTGGTCGGGCATTGTTTACAATGTGTAATTGCCCTACCCCCTGCCTAATACCATAAACAATAACGCTGCAATTCCATGCGCAGAACGATGAAATAACAACCAAAACTATAATGATGATTTTTTTGAACACTATTCAAAGATAAATAAAAACCCCTGCTATTTAAAGACCAGGAAGGAAGAGAGGAAAGGACAGAATAGCAGGGGTTTAGCTGGATTTAATAAAAGAACTAACACGATTATTTACACTTATAAGACTCCAAAATATTAAATCGGTTGCCTGCGTTTTTAAAAAATATTTATACCTCACTTTCAAAACGAAATAAAAAACAATATCAATAAGGCTTGTGGCCTCATCCTCGGTCCTTCTCCAAAGAAGAAGGAAGCCACTACTTGTTAATAAACACAGTCATCCTTCTCCTTTGGAGAAGGACCGAGGATGAGGCCACAAAAACACTATTCGACGAAGTGCGGAAATCAATAAATATTTTTTTGTACTTTGCTGAGGTGAACGAAAACAGCAAAAACTTCTTGGTCTACCGCTCTTCTGCCGGCTCGGGTAAAACTTTCACTTTGGTGAAAGAATACTTGGCTATTTTACTGCAAAAAGACAGCGTTTTTTCTTTCAAATATATCTTGGCCATCACCTTTACCAATAAGGCCGCCAACGAAATGAAAGAAAGAGTTTTGCATACACTTCATTCTTTCGCCGGAAATGAATTGTTGCAAGGCGGAGAAAAAACCATGATGGATATTCTCAAAAAAGAATTGACTAAAGGAGAAGAATACATTCGTGAGAAATCGCGTGAGATAGTAACCGCGGTATTGCATAATTATGGTGATTTCAACATCACCACCATAGATAAGTTCATGCTAAAAGTGGTGCGCGCCTTTGCGCACGACTTGAAATTACCTATCAATTTTGAAATTGAATTAGACGACAAAACATTGGTATCGAATGCCGTTGATCAATTGTTGATGAAAGTAGGTGAAAACGAAGAACTCACCAATGCCCTCATTAAATATTCGAAACATCAAACCGAAGAAGAAGCATCGTGGAATATAGAAACTCGCTTGAAAGAAATTGCGCCACAGCTACTCAAAGAACAAGGGTACCGACACATTCAAAAACTAAAAACCTTTACCCTATCTCACTTTATAGAACAAAACAAATTGCTCACCGAAAGCATTAAAATTTACGAAAAAAAACAAACTAAAATCGCAAAAGAAGCTCTAGCTAAAATTGCTTCAAAAGGCTTAACAGGCGAAGAATTTGCAGGAGGCAAAAACGGATTATTAAGCTCTTTAAAAAAATTAAGCAGGAAAGAATTCTCTGAATTTAGAAAATCAGGTGGTGTTAAAAATGTATTGTCGGAAAACTGGTCTAAAAAAGGAACAGGAAAAGAGGATCAACAAAAAATAGAGGCCATACAAGCCGACTTATCTTCTTTAATCAATCAAAGCGTTGAGCTCTGCGACAAAGAAAATGGCAATTACGAATTGAATGTGCTCATTAGCAAAAATCTTTTTGCTTTGGCTCTTCTCAACGAAATAGAAAAAATTATTGACGACCTGCGCAACGAAAGAAATTTCGTGCACATTTCAGAGTTTAACAAACGAATTCTCGATATCGTTTTAACTCAACCCATCCCCTTTGTTTATGAAAGAATTGGCGAGAAATTTCAGCATTATTTGATAGATGAATTTCAAGACACATCAATATTGCAATGGCAAAATATATTGCCATTAATCGACAACTCTTTGGCATCGGGACACCAGAATTTACTGGTGGGAGACGCCAAACAAGCTATTTATCGATTTAGAGGTGGTGATGTAGAACAGTTTGCTAAAATGGGCGATACCACATTGCATTACGATAACCCATTAATTCAAGAGCGCGTTGATTCTGTTAACCGCAATTTTGAAGAAAAAATATTGAGCGAAAATTTTCGATCCACCAAAAACATCATTGGTTTTAACAATCATTTTTTTGAGAAAGTACAAAATATTCTTCCAGCACATTTAAAAGAATATTACAAAGATTATTTTCAAAAAGACTCTTTTGCCAAAGAAGGCGGATTTGTTCATGCAGAACAATTGTCATCAACTAAAAACGATGACTTCCACAAAGAAGCAATGGAACATATTCAAAGCGTAATTGCAGATTGTTTACAAAGAGGTTATAAATACAGCGACATTGCCATTTTAACGCGTAAAAATAGCATAGCCAGTGATATTGCCGACGAATTGATGAGCGTTGGCATTCCGGTGGTTTCATCAGAGAGTTTGTTGTTGTATAAAAATCCGCACGTTGATTTATTGATTTCATTGCTCCAACTTTCTTTTCAAAATCAAAATAAAGCGGCGCTCATTAAGGTAATTAGAGGCTTGCACAACAACGGGAGTTTAGGTATTGATTTTCATGAAGAGTTGGAAAAATACAGTTTGCATCCCGAATTTCTTTTGCAAACATTACAAGAAAAAGGAGTTTCTATTCACGATTTATCGCACATCTCCTTATATGAATTGGTGCAGTTGTGGGCATTGAAATTAAACATTCCTATTGCCAACAATTACCTCATTCAATTTTTCGATATGGTAAGTAATTTCGGAGTGCAAAACGGTCCGGATTTAGGCAGGTTCTTAGAGTGGTGGGAAGAAAATCACCCCAAGTTTTCTGTACAAGTGAGCGAAGATGAAAATGCGGTAAAACTAAGCTCTATTCACAAAGCAAAAGGTTTGGAATACCCAATAGTAATTCTACCTTTTAATGCGCAAAATATTTTCAGTTCTGAAAGAGATCATATTTGGATTGACAATAAAAACCAAGAACTTCCAACGGCCTACATCAACTTAAATAAGAGTCTGGAAGGAACAGATTTTTCGCAAGAATATGAGGAAGAAAGAAACAAAATATTGTTAGACATCATTAATGTTTTGTATGTGGCATTTACGCGTCCGAAAAACGAAATGTACATCTACACTGTAAAGGCAAAAGGAGAAAATTACAATACAGTTCAAGACATATTGAGCTTACTCTTCGAAGGTGAATCTGTAGTATATGAAGAAGGCGTAAAAAGCACCAACACAAAGCAGGAAAAAGCAAGTACAGAAAACTATCATCCACAAATCAATCATCATTCTAACTGGCGCGAGAAAGTTCAGATAAGCAAGCAGGCACCTACGATTTGGGATGGAGTGAGTCCGAAAGAATACGGCAACATCATTCACACCTTATTAGCCAAACTCAGCTATGCATCAGAATTAGACAAAGTGTTGAAAGATGCATTTTCAGAAGGGCTAATCAACGAAGAACAAGTTTTGACTTTAAAAGAAAAGATTGAAAGTATCATGATGCAAAAAGAAATTGCTTTTTTGTTTGAGCCAGGCATTAGCATCAAAATAGAGCAAGAAATTATTAGCGATAAGGGCGAATTTAGCCGTCCCGACAGAGTAGTTGAAAAAGATGGAGAGCTATTCATCATCGATTTTAAAACTGGCGAGGAAAGCGAAAAACACCGCAAACAGCTAGAAAAATATGAAGTTTTACTGTTTCAAATACATGGTAAAAAAGCAAAAAGCTACCTATTGTACATCGAAAAAAATAAAATAATTGAATTGTAAGGCAACCCTTTTTCATACCTTCGTCTTGTTAGTTAAGACTTTCTATATTTAGCTATGAACCAAAGATTTAAACAAATATCAATTATCGCCTTATTAATTACCATTACTCTCTTTTCTTGCAGAAAAGAGAGAGAAGGTTTGGCCGATACAGATACTGCGTTGGCTCAAAAATATTCTACCATAGAACAAAGCAACAACGATTTAGATGGCTTGGCCAACGAAATAGTTTCCAAAAATAGCACAACATTAAAGACAGAAGAAAACAGCGATATATTGTCTTCTTGTGCCTCTATCGATTTCAACTACAAAACCAATGATTCTGTAAATGCAATAGTAGATTTTGGCAGCAACAACTGCTTGTGCAACGACCAAAAATACAGAAAAGGAAAAGTTAAAATCATTTATGGAAAGTTGAGTAAAACAATTTCTTTGAGCACCGAGAATTATTTCGTTAACAACAATAAAGTTGAAGTAAGTAGAAATTTAAAATACATCTTACCTACTTACTTTGTAATTGACGCTTCTTCTTCAATCACCTTCGCTGACAGCAGTCAAACCATTACTGAAAATTCAACTAGAACTATCAATTGGAATGAAGGAAGCAGTACGCTTAGCGACAAAACAGACGATGTATTTACCGTTTCGGGAAGTGGCAGTGGCACCAATCATAATGGTGAAAACTATACCGTAAAAATTACCACTCCCATTAAAAGAACAGGTGACTGTTCTTTTATAAAAAGTGGTGAAATAGAAATTAAACCCTCCAATAAAGTAGCACGCGTGATTAATTTTGGCGATGGAGAATGTGATGATATTGCTACTATATCTATTGGTAAGTATTCGAAAATTATTGCTTTGAAATAATTTTTTTAGCTCTTCAAAAAAAATTTGTCTAGCATTTCAGGCAACCCGTCTTTTCATGTTGTCGTCTTATCGACAAATAACAAAACTTTTAATTTATCCTTGTATGAAAACGACACAAATTTTAAAAACCGGCTTAATAGCTTTTACAGCTTTAGGATTAACATTAACATCTTGTAAAAAAGAAAAAGACGAAAGCACTTCTGCCGCAGAAAACTATTCTACTTCAGAAAACGCAAACAACGACTTAGATGCGATTGCCGACCAAGCTGAAACGCCTGGCATAGGAGGAAAAAGTTTGAAAGTAGATGATTTAGGTGGAATCTTATCAGACTCAGTTGTGATCACAAAAACACAATCTAACGACACCACTAAATACAGCTTAAATTTTGGAACAGGATACGTTTGTAAAGATGGTAAAACCAGAAAAGGTAAAGTTTACTTAATTAGAAAAGGAGAGCCTTTTATTACAGGAACTGTTAGAACAATTACTACTGAAAATTACTATGTAAATGGTAACAAAGTAGAAGGCACAAGAACAGCTACATTGCTACAAACGCTGCCATCGGCTCCCACTTGGCGCATTGTAGGTGACATCACTGTTACTTTAACAAACGGAGAAGTAGTGAGCGGATCTACAGATAGAACAAGAGTTTTTTCTGCTGGATATTTAACATTGCCTGATTTCAGCGACGACGAATTCACTTACACAGGAACAGCTTCGAAAACAAAAGCTAGTGGTGAAGAAATTGATGCTAAAATTACCACAGCATTGGTTTACAAAGTAAGTTGCCATGAGTTTGTAAGCGGTGTTTTAGAAATTACACCATCTGGCAAAGAAACAAGAGTGATTGATTTTGGAAATGGTACTTGTGATGAAACGGTAACTGTAAGTGTAGGTAAATACTCGAAAACTTATACTTCTAAAAAGTAATTAATTTTTTCCCCGCATATATTTAGGTTGGCCCCTTGCAAGAAATTGCAAGGGGCTTTTTTTTAATCCAATTTCAAATCGTGTCCCATCTTCAACTTCTTAGTTTCCAAATAGAACTTATTGTGTTCGTTGCTTTGTATTTCAATAGCAACATTCTCTACTACTTCTAATCCGTACCCTAATAAACCTGCGCGTTTCTTTGGATTATTGCTCATCAATTTTATTTGGCGCAAACCTAAATCTCTTAAAATTTGAGCACCTACACCATAGTCACGATTGTCCATTTTAAAGCCCAATTCTAAATTGGCTTCTACAGTATCTCTACCTTGTTCTTGAAGTTTGTACGCACGTAATTTATTGGTTAAGCCAATACCTCTACCCTCTTGATTCATGTACAATAAAACTCCTTTTCCTTCCTTTTCAATCATTTCTAAGGCTTTGTGCAATTGCGAACCGCAATCGCATCTACAAGAACCAAAAACATCACCAGTTAAGCAGGAAGAATGCACTCTCACTAAAACGGCTTCATCTTCGGTCCACTCCCCTTTCACCATGGCCAAATGCTCTTCGCCCGTTGATTTTTGAGTATAAGAGATTAATCTAAAATCTCCGTGTACCGTAGGCATTTGAACTTCTACTGTTCTATCAATTAATGAATCGTGTTTCAAACGATAAGAAATTAAATCGGCGATAGATACTATTTTGAGATTGAATTTTTGGGCAATAATTCTCAAATCGGGAAGACGTGCCATGCTACCGTCTTCATTCATAATTTCTACGATAACTCCAGCTGGATAATGGCCAGCCAAAAGCGCTAAATCTATAGTAGCTTCAGTATGCCCGGCTCGTTTTAGCACACCCGCTGGTTGTGCTTTTAACGGGAAGATGTGTCCGGGCTTACCTAAATCACTTGGTTTTGTATTCGGGTCGATCAATGCTTTAATTGTTTTAGCTCTATCTGCAGCGCTAATACCAGTTGTAACGCCCTGACCAATTAAATCAACAGAGACAGTAAAAGGTGTTTCATGCAAAGCCGAATTGGTGGTAACCATTAAATCGAGTTGTAAATCTTTACAACGTTGCTCTAGCAATGGCGCACAAATTAAACCTCTACCATGTGTTGCCATAAAATTGATTATTTCGGGCGTAACGGCATCGGCTGTGCATAAGAAATCCCCTTCATTCTCACGATCTTCATCATCAACAACAATGATTACTTTTCCGTTGCGAAGATCCTCTATGGCTTCTTCTATAGTATTGAGTTTTTCCGACATGAAACATTAACTTTAGCGCAAAGTTAACAAAATAGATAATGTTAAAGTCGGTATTGAAAAACAAATACAGCAAATGGATTTTCCTGCTGCTCTTCATTTTAGGAGTATGTATAAGCGACTATTTGATGCACGACTATTACAACATTCACGGCTACAGAGGGAAAATTGCCGAAGAAAAAAAAGTTGGAGAATACAGAATTGCATGTTTTGGCGGAAGCACCACTTACGGTTTTGGCGTTGAAGAACAAGAAGCTTGGCCAGCCCAATTGGGCAAGTTACTGGGCGAAAAATATTCGGTTGTTAATTTGGGAGCCAACAATCAAGGCATTTACGGAATAGCTAACGACATTCATTATTACGAAGATTTGGATTTTGATATGGCGATATTGTATCAAGGAGAAACCGACCGAGACCCCACCCAACTGCGCGATTACAACTTTAGAGGAGGCGACCCTTTCTTCTTTTGTTTTGGCTATAAACCTATACTCAATTTTTACATTAAAGAACTCATTAGAAAAGCAACACCTTTGGATAAGAATGCGGAAAAACCTGTATTTAAAGGCAATAACACTGATACTGAGTTACGCGCTCAGGTAAATCAATATTATCGAGATGCAGATATGATTTCTCAAGCGATGATGAACAAAGGAGAGCACCCTTACAAAGATTACATAAACAAGCTGGATAAAGTATTGCAAAACCTAAGTTCTAAAAACATAAGAACTGTGGTGGTTTGTCAGCCAAACGCTTTTAATTCTTTTCAACAATATTGTATCCGACAATTGATTGATTCGAAATATCTAAACAAGGTAGAATATCTGAATTTGAATGATTTATTTGACGATTTAAATGCCGCAAGTTTTGATGGAATGCACTTGAAAAAAGAGGGCTATTTACAAGTTGCCGAAAGAATGAAATTAAGTCTTTTTAAATAAGCTCATTATTTCATTGGATAGCCTTTCGATTTCCAATCTTCCCCAATACCTACAGGGATATTCAAAACTTTCACTTTTTTATACCCTTTCTCTTTCAATAATTTCAATGCAGGTGGTATATTTTCACAATGCTCTAAAGCGCAGCAACCGCAATAAATAACAATACTTTGGTCTTTTTTAATTTTAGGGAAAGCTGCATTCATTTTATCGATACCTAACTTAATGCTTGCCGGACCAACATTAATCGCGGTTTTAATGTCATCCACCGAACCAACGTTTAGCACCACTGGCTTCTTAGCTTTGGCATCATTTAAAACCTTTGCCAATGCTGCTGGATCCATCAACTGATCTTTGGTGTAAGTGTAGCCTGTCACAAAAGCGAAAGCAGTTAACAACAATGGAATAAACAATAATTTTTTCATGATGATAAAGTTTAATGATTACAAGTGTACTAAAAATATACACATTTTGCTAACCCAATATCTTGCCAATATGTTAAAAAATCTTCATTTGAAGTGTGCCGATTTTTCCGCATCTTTACACGTTCACAACGGTAAAAAATAAAGCATGAGAATAGGTGAAAAACAGACGGCGAATAAGAAAAAACGGCCGATAATGCTGTCTATGGAGGAGCAACACGGTAAAATTCCGCCACAAGCAGTGGATTTGGAAGAAGCTGTATTGGGTGCGTTAATGCTAGAAAAAGATGCTTTAACCGAAGTCATTGACATTCTTCAACCAGGAAGTTTTTACAAAGATGCCCACAACAGAATTTACGCCTCTATTCAGCGCCTATTTCAACGTTCTGAGCCAATAGATTTACTTACGGTAAAAAACGACTTACAAAAAGAAGGCGAATTAGAAATGGTAGGTGGAGCGTATTATTTAACACAACTCACCAACAGAATATCATCGGCCGCCAACATAGAATACCACTCGCGAATTATCTCTCAAAAGCACATTCAACGAGAATTGATTCGTATTTCATCGGAAACCATTCGCGACGCTTATGACGAAACCACTGATGTGTTTACCTTGTTGGATAATGCAGAGAAAAACTTGTTTCAAGTTGCCGAAGGAAATATCAAGAAGAATTACGCCGACATGGCCACCTTGATTAAAGAAGCCAAAGATCAAATTAAAAAGGCAGCCGAAAAAGGAGATGGTGTAAGTGGTGTTCCATCGGGCTTTACCGAATTGGATAAATTAACATCGGGCTGGCAACCGGGCGACTTGCTTATTTTAGCGGCAAGGCCAGGTATGGGTAAAACAGCCTTTGTGCTTTCTGTAGCCAGAAACACATCGGTGCAATTTAGCTTACCCACAGCCGTATTCTCTTTGGAGATGTCATCGCTGCAATTGGTAACCCGTTTGATAGTTTCTGAAACACATCTTTCTGCAGAAAAACTAAAAAAGGGGTCATTGCAAAGTCACGAATGGGAACAATTAAACTCTAAAGTGACCCAACTTTCTGAAGCACCTTTATTTATTGACGATACCCCTGCCCTATCTATTTTTGAGTTGCGCGCAAAAGCAAGAAGATTAAAAGCGCAGCACGATATAAAAATCATCATTATCGATTACTTGCAGTTGATGACCGCGGGTGGCGAAGGTGGCGGTAACCGTGAGCAAGAAATCTCATTTATTTCACGATCGTTGAAAAGTATCGCGAAAGAATTGGGCGTTCCCGTGATTGCACTTTCGCAATTAAGTCGAGCTGTAGAAACGAGAGGTGGAGACAAAAGACCGCAGCTTTCCGACTTACGTGAATCGGGTGCGATTGAGCAAGATGCCGATATGGTAATGTTCTTGTACCGACCGGAATACTACAAAATCAACGAAGACGAAAATGGCAATTCACTGCTTGGTATTGGCGAAGTAATTGTAGCCAAACACAGAAATGGTGCACTAAAAAACATTCCACTTCGCTTTATCG
>CAMBXP010000052.1 GCA_945871895.1 Chryseobacterium gleum
CTAATAACGGCTCTCCTTTTTTAAACTGATCTAATGCTTTTGCCCTTAAGGCTTCGTAATCTTCGTTGCTTGTTGTCATCATTTGTGTTTATTTAAAGTTAAAAGTTTTTTTCTCTTTCTTTAAATAGCACAGTTTGTTTTACACTCTCATGTCGCACCTAATTTGGTATAAAAATTACAAACTACTGTATTTATATGCATTATAAAGATACTTGTGCCAAGGTGCTGTTATGTGATGTAATTCTTTCAAACATAGGTGAAGCAACTTTTATCCAATTTGGTTTCTCCGTTAAGTCGATATGCTGCAAGTTTTCCGCCCTTTGCCACACTATAATCTAAACAACAAATATTTTCCTTGTATAAAGATGGTTCGCCTTTCAACCAATAATGTCCGAAAAATATATTTTTGTCTTTGCTTTGATAGTAGTCGTTTGATTTTAATTCTGAAACGTCAATTGGTTTTTCTGGTAAATTCTCAATAGGTTCAACACTTATTGTTTTGTAGGTCATCTCAGAAGGGTTTTCCCACCATTTAATTCTTATTTCTGTTCTCCTTGTTCCGTCCTTATCAGTAAAGTAAAGTCCTTTCGGCATTTTCATTTCTTTTCCTTTTAAGGTTTGCTCAATAGCTTCGTTCAATGCAGTTCCTTTTTTTACCGATTGATAAATTAAGTCGTCAGTCAATCTGTCGTTAACCAATGTTTGCCTTAGGAAGTCAATGTTCTTGTTGTCCCAACAAGCGTGAACAGCTCTAAATGTGTCCGTTTCATAATAAAGTGGTAAGGTCTTAAACCAATCTAAATAATCTTCATATTCTCTTTGTCGGTTTTGAAATTGTTTAAGTGTTTCATAGTGTTGAATGATATTTTTAATGAGGTGCTTTCTAAGGTGTCCGCCTTCGGTTTCTTGAAAATGAAAACAAAGGGCATTGTATTCGTGATTTCCCATTAAGGCAATAGCGTTTTCACTGTCAACCATTGACTTAACAATTTCAAGTGTTTCTCTAATTTTTGGCCCCCTGTCAATATAGTCGCCAACAAACAAAACTTTTCTGTGGGGATGTGAGTACGCTCCGTTATTTTTTGCATAACCCAATTTGAGAAGTAATTCTTCAAGTTTGTCTGCGTGGCCGTGAATGTCTCCAATAAGGTCTATCATATTTTGTTGGTGGTATTTTGTTATATCACATAATGCTTATCCGCAAACATACCGAGAATTTATTTTCCTTTTATTTTATGGTAATCCCTGCGTCGCTTAGCGAAAAGAACGCTAAGCGAGGCGGGGATAAGGTGGCGATTTTCACCACAAATGTGTCTGAGGAGCACTGAACCGCCACTTTTACTAAACCCGTGTTATACAAAGTTGTCTTTTCAATTATTCATTTCAAAAATTAAACTATCAATAATAGAAATTTGGGTTGGGAGAAAGAAAATTTCAGTCTCTGATTTTGCCATGAACCAATCTGCTGTTCCGTATTTTTTCAATCTTAACTGTCTGTGTATTTCATTATTGATTGATATTATTTTGTCACTCATTTCTGCCGCTTCTTGATACTTATTTTGCTTTGCCAGGGATTCAATTTCTTGATTAGCTTTTTGAAGTATAAATTCAGGGAAATTTTCTTGTGTAAATGAAAGAATAGTTTCCTCATAATTAGTGTCAGAAGAAAATTTAATTCCTGCATTTTTACAGGTTTGAATTATTGCTCTAAATTGACTTATACTGCTATTTGCGTTCTCTTTAGAGAAGTTTCTTATAATTTCATTTAATTGTTTAGTCGAATTTGTCATTGTTTGCGTTTTTATAATGTTGCATAACGTTTTGGCGCTTGGCGAAGAAGCAGATTTATAAGCACTAAACTGTCTGCCAGCACTGAATCCGTCAGCTGACGGACACAAAGCTTCATTGAAGCACTGAACCCGCTTTTTTGCCAAAGGCTTGTGTGTGCCCTGAATGGTAAATATAGTTCTTTTAAATTCTTAGAAGCAGACAAAGAGTGAAAATCGCTTAGCGAAAAGAACGCTAAGCGAGGCGGGGGGGATTTTTGTCCTCCATACTTTGCTAATATTTATATTATCAATAGAGTTGTTGGTTTAAAAACAAAATAGGAAATCCCTCTTGCCCCAGCACAAGCAATTTCGCGCTCTCTCCGTCAGCTGACGGGGAGAAGTGAAGTTAGTGATCCATTCGTGAAGATAGTGGTCAGAATATTTTTAGGTTTTTGCTGCGTATCTATTTCTTCCGACCATGACTATATGTCAATACGCCCCTAAGTGAAGAACTAGACTTGATATACTGCAAAATTTATTGAGTCCATCTCCCTTCAGCCCACAAGCCAATTTCGCACCCCTCTTCTCTAAGAGGGATTGTGGCAAGTGATCCCATTCCTGAAAATTTTGGGGTGTTGCGTTCTGTTTTTCTGTGGTTAATATCAATTCAAAAAATCAGAAACT
The DNA here is from genome assembly GCA_945871895.1 of Chryseobacterium gleum. Lineage (GTDB taxonomy): Bacteria > Bacteroidota > Bacteroidia > Flavobacteriales_C > JAHEZL01. The sequence goes on from CAMBXP010000052.1 coordinate 2,454, forward strand.
GCAGGTAATAATTCCAATAAAAAATAAACCATCGGTGCAGCCAATAGCAAGCCGTCAAATCTATCAAGAATACCGCCGTGGCCTGGTAAAATAGCGCCCGAATCTTTTACGTTTAAACTTCTTTTAAGCATTGATTCCACTAAATCTCCAAGTGTTCCAAATACAACGATGATGAGCGACATGATCATCCATTGGCACCAGCATTCATTAGAATTTAATGAGAAAAGATAACCTACTAAAACAGCAACTAAGGCGCCGCCGATAAATCCTTCCCACGATTTTTTAGGAGATATTCTTTCAAATAATTTGTGTTTACCTAACCATGAACCAAAGATGTAGGCCCCGGTATCGTTGGCCCATAGCATAAAGAAAAAGGCAAAACCGATATCAAATTTTCTGCTCGTCCACTCACTTGGTTCACTAAAGTTGGCAATTAACAAATAACCAAAAGGCACCACTACATAGATCACTCCAAGTATGGTAATTCCAATGTTAGAGAAAGGGTTTTCTCTTGCGCGATACAATTCGTTTATGAAAAGCAAAGCAATGATAGGAATGGCTAAAATTAAAACGAAGGTGAAATTATCGTTTTGCGCGTAAGCAACGAAAGATAAGTAGGTAATGGCGCTTAACAGTAAGCCGAAACCAATATTTGGTTTGATGGATGTGTTTTTAAAAAGTTTGTAGAATTCGTGCACACCAATTAGTGATACAAGCGCAAATAAACCCGCGAATGAAGCAAAACTATGCCACATGCATAAAAGCAAAACCAGCACGAATATCGCGCCGGTTATAGTTCTTTGTATTAAATTACTTTTCAATTAAAAATCTAAATTGATTTGCAATGGAGGTTGTTTTTTATCGTCGTCTTTCAACTCATCCTCCTTCTTTTTTTCTTCAACGATTTCCTCTTTATTCTCTTCTTCTTTTTTCTCCTCAATAGGAGCACTCATAATATTGGTATTGCTTTCTGGCGCTATTGTTACCTCTTCTGGTTTAGTGATTTGAATAACATCGCTTACGTCGTTTTCGTGACCCGGACGAGGACCAAAAACTTCCACTAAGTCTTCTTTGAAAATAACCTCTTTTTCTAAAAGTTTATTCGCCAGTTTAGTTAACGCTTCTTTGTGTTCTGTTAAAATTCTTTTCGCTTCGGTGTACGCTTCTTCCACCAATGTTCTTACTTCAAAGTCAATGGTTTCAGCTGTTTTTTCACTATATGGTTTACCAAATGAATATTCAGAATTACCAGATGAATCGTAATAAGATACGTTACCAATTTTATCGTTCAAACCATACACTACAATTAATGATGTAGCTTGTTTGGTTACTTTTTCTAAGTCGCTTAGCGCACCTGTAGAAACTTCACCAAAAATGATTTGCTCTGCAGCTCTACCACCCATTGCCGAACACATCTCATGAAAGATTTGTTCTTTGGTTGTTAATTGTCTTTCTTCTGGCAAGTACCATGCAGCGCCTAAAGAGCGACCTCTCGGTACGATAGTAACCTTTAATAATGGAGAAGCATGTTCTTTAAACCAGCTCACTGTTGCGTGTCCTGCCTCATGATAAGCAATAGCCTCTTTTTCATGAGGAGTGATAATTTTATTTTTCTTTTCTAAACCGCCAATAATTCTATCAACAGCGCTTAAGAAATCTTCTTTACCTACTGTTTCTTTGTTTGTTCTTGCAGCAATTAAAGCCGCTTCGTTACAAATGTTGGCGATATCTGCGCCCGAGAATCCTGGCGTTTGACGCGCTAAGAAATCAACATCAACTGATGAATCAACTTTGATAGGTTTTAAGTGTACTTTAAAAATATCTTTACGCTCATTTAAATCGGGCATATCAACATAAATCATTCTGTCGAATCTACCTGCACGCATCAAAGCTCTATCTAAAATATCGGCACGGTTGGTAGCTGCCAAAACGATGATGCCACTGTTGGTGCCGAAGCCGTCCATTTCTGTTAACAACTGATTCAAAGTATTTTCTCTTTCGTCGTTAGCACCTTGCGCTAAGTTTTTACCACGCGCTCTACCAATGGCATCAATCTCATCAATGAAGATGATACATGGTGATTTTTCTTTGGCCTGACGGACTAAATCTCTTACTCGAGAAGCGCCCACGCCCACAAACATCTCCACGAAATCGGAACCCGAAAGAGAGAAGAAAGGCACTTTAGCTTCACCTGCAACAGCTTTAGCCAATAATGTTTTACCTGTTCCTGGAGGTCCTACCAATAAAGCTCCTTTAGGTATTTTGGCACCCAACTGGGTGTATTTCTTAGGTTGTTTTAAGAAATCTACAATTTCTTTAATTTCCACTTTTGCTTCTTCCAATCCGGCTACGTTAGCAAATGTAATTTCAACGTTTGTATCTTTATCGAATAGCGTTGCACGAGATTTACCTATGTTGAATATTTGTCCGCCCGGACCACCACCGCCGCCCATTCTCTTCATCATGAACAACCAAAAAGCGATCAACAATATGATAGGTAACAACCAGCCAATTACCGATTCCCACATAGGTGCTTCACGATTTTCATCGCTAATATTTACAATGTGTTTAGCATCAGCTGTTTTGTTGTACTCGTCAATTTCTTTGCTGAATTGTTCGGGCGCAGAGATGTCGAAAACGAAATTCGGACCCACATAATTTTTCTGTTTCAGTAAGGATGAATCACCCGCTTTTTTTGCTAATGAATCTTTATTTACAAATACTTCAACCGAATAGTCTTCTGCCGATTTAACAACAGTAACTTTCTCTACAACACCTTTGTTTAGGTATTTTTGTTGAAAATCTGAGCGACTGATTTGTTTTGGTCCTTCGGGCGTGTTGAAGAATTGCCAGAACAAAAAGAAGGCGATGATAATGATATAAACCCAGTAGATGGGAAATCCGCCTTTAGGGCCTTTAGGAGCTTTTATTGTAGACATATTGTAAGAATATTGTTATATCAATTTATTTAACTTTTACCGTTTTTGCGTCGGCCCAAAGGTCTTCAATGTTGTACAGCTCGCGAGTGTATTGTTGAAAAACATGCACTACTACAGAAACGTAATCTAATAAAACCCATTCGCCATTGCTCACACCTTCGCGTCTCCAAGGCATTTCACCTGTAGCTTTTTTAACTTCTTTTTCAACACCTTGCGCTACCGCAGAACAGTGAGTACTTGAGTTACCGTGACAAATCACGAAGAAGTCGCAAGATGAATTTCCTATTTCGCGCAAATCTAACACCACTATATCTTCCCCTTTTACTTCTTGCATGCCGTGAACTACCAATTCCATTAATTTTTCTGAAGCTGAAATTGCACTTGGCTTTTTAACTACAGTTAATTTTGGTTTCGCAGGACCTTTGGTTTTTGCAGTGGCTTTTGATGCTGATGCTTTAGGCACAGCTTTGCTTTTTGCTGCAGGCTTCGCAACGTCTTTTTTTACAGTTTTAGCAGGCGCTTTTTTCGCTACTTCTTTTTTTGGCTTTTCACTTTTAACTTTTGACTTTGTGACCTTCTTCGCTGCTGCCATTAAAATGGATTTTATAATTTCACCCAAAAATAGGGAAATTTATCTATACTTTTCGCTAAGATTTTTTGCCTCTTAAAAATTAACAAGGTTTATGAATCACAGGCTGTTTCAGAATGTTTTAGAGTACGATGAACTGGCGTCAACCAACGCTGAGGCGAAACTGCTGTTGACCAATTTGAAAGGAACAAATTTTTTGGTGTGGGCGAAACGGCAAACAGCAGGTCGCGGACAAAGAGGAAACTCCTGGCATAGTGGAGATGGGAAGGATTTAGCTATGAGTTTTGTTTTTCACCCTAAACATTTAATGGTTGATGAGCAATTCGTTTTGAACATGCAGGTGTGCAACGGAGTTAGAGATTACATTGCAAATAAAGTGGAAGGTGAAGTGCAGGTGAAGTGGCCTAATGATATTTTGATCAATGGCAAAAAAGTTTGCGGAATATTGATTGAAAATGCTTTGAGAGGAGCAAAGGTGGAGAGTTCTGTTATTGGTATTGGATTGAATTTAAACTCTTCTGAAATGCCGGCAGATTTGCCTCGTGCAACATCTATATTCATTGAAAATACTGCTTTCTCTTCTACTCAAAAAGAAGAAGTTTTTGAACTTAAAAAATTTCTAGAAAAGGAATTAGAAGAAGAAAATTCAAGCGTAATTAAGCGCAAATATCTATCACATTTGTTCGGATTTCAAAAGCTGCGACAGTTTGTAAAAGATGAAATGGAATTTGAAGGGGTGATTACTGGGGTGAGTAATACCGGACTAATCACCATTCTTTGTGCTGATGGTGAAAAACAATTCGACTTTAAGGGAATCACATTTTTGTATTCGTAGGGGCGTCCGTCAGTTGACGGACGCCCCTACGGAAGTAAATTGTATATAAAGTGAGTAAATTACTTCGCTTGAAAAACCTCCTGCAGCTTATGCATGTTGTAATTGAAAAACTGGGTTAAAGGAGCTTTAACTACCATTTCCATAAACATGTTAATGTCGCCTTCAAAGTGCATGTAAGCCTCGCAAGTAACGTCGCTTACAGGATTGATAACGCATTTCAAGTCGAATTTAATAGGAGAGATATCTGTTGATACCAAATGAACCAATTTAGGTGCTTCGCTGCCTTGTAATTTCAAACCTATCGCCGCCATTTTCTTAATGCTGAATGAGCATTGGTCGCTGGTGCTTTGCCATTTCTCAACCTTGTCTTGTGGCAACAATTGGTTGAAATTGTTGAGGTCTACCAAGAAATTAAAAACTGTTTCTGCCGATGCAGCAATAATTTTCTTGTCGGTTTGAATAGAGGTCATTTTACTGTTTTATTAGTTTTCCCCAATTTTCCGGGTCTTTTCTCCACGATTTCACCAATGATTGTTGGTCTTCTGTGATGTATCCCGATTTCACTGCTTGTTGCAATAAAACATCGTAATCTGATAAGGTAAGTAATTCACATTTTTCTTTTTGGAAGGCTTTATGCGCTACATCGAAATCGTACGTAAAAATTGCAGCCATTCCTAAAACTGTTGCTCCTGTTGCTCTTAGGGCTTCAACTGCTTTTAAACTGCTTTTTCCTGTTGAAATTAAATCTTCAATAACAACAACTGATTGGCCGGATGTTACAATCCCTTCAATCATATTGCCTAAGCCGTGGTCTTTGGGAGCCGAACGAACATAAGCGAATGAAGTGCCCAAATCTTGAGCAACCAAAACGCCTTGAGCGATTGCACCTGTAGCAACACCAACAATAACATCGGGTTTGCCAAATTTATCTAAAACCGCGCTAGCCAATTGCTGACGCATATAAGTTCTTATTGCAGGAAAGGATAAAGTTACTCTGTTGTCGCAGTAAATTGGAGACTTCCAGCCCGATGCCCAAGTGAATGGGTCGTTAGGTTGAAGCTTAATTGCTTTGACTTGTAACAGATATTCTGCAACTTTAGACGCTGTATCTTTATTGAAAATCATGTTGCAAATGTATAAAGTTTTTATCTACGGTCACCCTATCATTTTTTCAACAAAACACTTTTCAAAATTGAATTTAATAGAATTCGATGGTGAAGATGATGACGCTAAACTCTTGAAAATCATTGAGAGTATGGAGGATAAGGCGTTGTCGCCAGGTGTTGAAATCGTGTGCGAAAACCCCGAAAAGTTGTGGAAAAAATTTAATCAGCATTATAAAATCATCGAAGCGGCGGGTGGAGCAGTTGTAAAAGACAAGAAATTATTGGCCATATATCGTTTAGGGAAGTGGGATTTGCCAAAAGGTAAAATGGAAAGAGGAGAAAGTAAGGAAGAGAGCGCCATTCGAGAAGTAGAGGAGGAGTGTGGAATTTCTGGATTGAAAATAATTAAAGAATTACCCACTGTTTATCATACCTATAATCTAAACGGGAAACGAATTTTGAAAGTAACGTATTGGTTTGAAATGACAACCGATTTTGATGGCGAATTAAAGCCTCAAACAGAAGAAGACATTACAGACGTAAAATGGGTGGAAGATGTGAATGAGGTTTTAGCTAACACTTATGAATCCTTGGATGAAATGCTTCGCGGACTAATTTTAAAATGAGGACATCCATAAAATGATGAATGTCCTTATCTTACTTATTTAGAAAGCAATTCTTTCACCAATCCCGAAATCACTTTTCCGTCGGCTTTACCTGCCATTGCTTTGTTGGCAGCTCCCATTACTTTCCCCATGTCTGCTGGAGAAGAAGCACCCAATTGAGCCATAATTTTTTCAACTTCAACCTTAATTTCGTCAACGCTCATTTGTTTTGGTAAATAAGCTTCAATTACTGATGCTTGAAAAATTTCATCTACAGCTAAGTCTTCACGATTTTGAGAAATATACAACTCAGCTGTTTCTTTTCTCTGTTTCACCATCTTCAACAAAGCTTTGGTTTCGCTTTCTGTGGTGTGTCCTTCGGCAGAAGTTTTTAATAAAAGTATGGCCGATTTAACAGCGCGTAATGCTTCTAGCTTTTTTGCTTCTTTAGCCAGCATCGCTGTTTTAATATCTGCGTTTATTTTTTCTTCTAAGTTCATGTGTATAGTTTTTATGAACTCAAATGTAGTTATTTCAATCTAAATTAAGCTCGTATATCCCCGCCACTTTTTCTCCCGATGTTTCGCATGAAAAAAAGGCTTTGTTTTTACCTGCAAAAGTAATGGCCTCTAACTGCCAAGCTTTTTCATTTCCTATGTGGTAGTATTCTTGATTTCCATGCAAGAAATTGTCGTTATCGAAGTTTTTAAATCGCCAAACAAAAGGGTGTGTGCGCATACCTGAATAGCCAATAATGAGTACGGTGTTTTGTAGGCTGTCGTATGCTGCGCCTGTTATTTTACCATCGGCATGAAAGCGATGAATAGGCAATGTTTCGTGGGTGCCGGGTGTTTTTGGTATTTTATAAACCATACATTTTTTACCACCTCTGTTCATCGAGAAAATATAGAGGTAGTTACCCAATGAAATTATGGCTTCGCAATCGTAAGGTGTGTATTCATCGTACCTGTAGTTTTGCTGCATTTTGTAGCTAAAATTGATGGCTTCTGCATGCAAGTGGACTTCTTTTTTCGAGGTAATGTCTTTTTTGTTGATTTTTAAAATTCTAAGATTTTTGCGGTTGCCATAGTTGTTGCCAAAATCGCCTATGTAAATGAAATTTTCATCGGCAGTAAGGTCTTCCCAGTCGATGTTGGGGTAGTTATCAATAAACACCTTTTGTTTAATGTTACCATTTATAGTGTCAACTTGGTAGAGGCAGGCCAAACCTCCGTTGTCGTTGATAGTCCATAGTTTTTTTTCGTCGTAAAGTAAACCCGATGATTCGAAAATTTCGGCAGGAAGTACCGAGATGTGTTTTGGAGTAAGCGCACTATAAATCCTTTTTCTAGCGCTTTTATTGTGATTGGTTTCCGAGCAGAAATATAGAGCGCATACCATTAATATCCATAAAGTAAATCTAATTTTATTCGCCATTTTTACCGCTCAATTTGCAGTGAAAATAGTTTAAAAACCAGGTGCTAAATCGTTCGAAATTAATCTTAGTATTTAAGTAACAAGAAATTTACATAAAAATAACACTCTTAGTTACCAATGATGATTTTATTTCGCCCCAACTTAATCAAATTGGAATTTTCCATTTGTTTTAAAATGCGCGAAACGGCTTCTCTTGAGGTGCCCATTTCATCGGCCAATTGTTGATGCGTAATAGCTATTTCTTTGTTGTTGTGAAGGGATGCTTTTTGCTCTAAAAGCTGAAGCAAACGGGTATCGAGTTTCTGAAAAGCAACAGCATTTACAACGCCCAACAACTCTTCAAATCTTTTGTGGTACAATTTAAAAATGAAATCGGTCCACTCTGGATATTCTTTTATCCATTCGCTCGCTTTTTCCAATGGAATCATTAAAATTTCCACGTCTTCTTCAGCGATGGCTTTTACCTTGCTTGTTTCGTGGTGAATGCCGCCTAGAAACGACATGATACAGCTTTCTCCCGGACGGATATAGTACAGCAAAATTTCCTTACCATCATCGTCGGTGCGCATCACGCGAATGCTTCCTTTTAAAACAATAGGAATCGATTTGATGTAGCTATCTTCGTTGATAATGATGGTGTCTGCCGGAAAAGATTTTATTTGTCCGCTAAGCTTAACCTCATCATTCAATAAACCATGAAAAATTTTAGTGCTGTCCATTTTAAGCTCTGCTCAAAGTAATTAAACTTATTTCTGGTGAAATGCCTACTCTGCCTGGATAACCTACAAAACCTAAGCCTCTGTTTACATAAATTTGTTGTTTCCCTTTTTCGTACAATCCAGCCCATTGTGTGTATCTCCATTGTACTGGAGAAAACTTAAAGTATTTGGTTTCAATACCGAATTGCATGCCGTGCGTATGGCCCGAAAAAGTACAGTCGATATTAGGATAGTCTTTAATGATTTGCGCATCCCAATGAGATGGGTCGTGAGATAAGAGCAATTGTACAGAATCCTTATCTACTCCTTCATAGGCTTTAGCAATATCGCCATACTTAGCAAATCTACCATCGCCCCAGTTTTCTACACCAATGATGCTTATTTTTTCACCACCAATTTCTAAAGTTCTGTTTTCATTCAAGAGCAAATCCCAACCGGCATCTTTGTGCACTTTCATCATCAATTCTTTGTTGTGCGCTTTATTTTTTTCGTAATCGGGTGCATTGGGTTGGTAGAAATAATCGCCGTAATCGTGATTTCCCAAGATAGAATACACGCCGTATTTGGCTTTTAGTTTTTTTAAAGTTTCGGCGTAGGGTAATGCTTCTTCAGTGATGTCGTTCACCAAATCTCCAGTAAAGAAAATTAGGTCGGGTTTTAGCTCATTAACCATCGCATAAGCTTCTTCCAAAGGGTCGCTGCTCAAAAAACTACCAACATGTTGATCAGATATTTGAACAATCTTTAAGCCTTCAAAGTTTTTAGGAAGATTTTTTAGTTTTAAATCAACATAATGAATGGTATAGTTGTAGCCACCGCGCAGCATTCCGTAAAAAAAAGTAGAGGCGAAAACGCCAAAAGTACCAAGGGCACCCATTTGCAAGAATTTTTTTCTGGTGATGCCGTCTTTAGTAGTTTCTTTATCGGCAGTCACTTTTGCTTTGGTCCAAATGAATAATCTGCGCAAGTCATCGGCAATAATCCAAAGGCAGCCAATCAATTTAGATAAGTACACAAACATGAAAGAGCCCCAAAGATAAGTGCGCACGAAAATGCTGCTTTTTTGTCCGGTAAAATAATTGTACGACCCAAACATGATAAACGCAAAAGATATAGCGCTAACTGTTAAATAAACAATCTTCCATTTCTTAGGCAAACGTGATTTTATGCCGAAATAGAAGTAGATATCGGCAGTGGTTAAAATCGCTGCAATCATCAAAAAGAAGAGAATAAATTTGCTATGATCCATTTTTCAATTTTGCCAAAGATATTTTATTAATGTTTAAATAGCTATTGCAGGGAAGAGAGTTTGGTAATTTTAACAAAAGAAGAAGTCGACTATTTTTTTTAAGCCGACTTCTAATTAAATTTTGCGATAAACGGAATACTATTTTATAATCAATTTTTTAACGATTACTTCATCTTCGGTTTTTAAGTTGATAAAGTATGTGCCGGCAACAAATGTTGAAATGTTTAATTGCACTAGTTGATTTTTGAATTCCCCTGTTTTTTGAAAAATAAATTGACCTAAAGCGTTTGTAATATTTATGCTATGAATATTTAATTCACCACTGAGATAAATAATGACGAAATTATCGGCTGGATTAGGATAAATTTGAACATTTTCTGTGCTTAATGAATTAACACCCGTCACCAGCGTGCGGTTTGGAAAACAAAACGAAGTAATAGATGCTGAAATTACTTTGTTACCTGCATTATCTATAACGTACGAATCGAATAACCTAAATATATAAGAGTATGGAGATTTAATAACACATGAATCATGACCTTGATTTAAAACAAAATCAAAATAATAGATAGAATCACTCCCAGAGAGATTTGACACAGCTCCCAATTGCGAAATAAAGCTTGAGGTAGTTAAATTCTTTACAGCTTCGTTGAAAACGATTTTATATCTAATATATTCGTGCAGTAAGGTGTCGCACGATACTGGAGTAAATACTGCAAAAGGAGCGTTGTTGTCAAATAAAGTAAATGCAGTATCAGCGAAGGTACCAGGATTAAATGCAATATCGGTATAGGTGCCTGCATCAACATACACTTTGACCCATCCAGATTTAGTAGCATTTACTTCTAATTTATATGTAGTATCATTAATTAATGTTAATGCTTTGATAGTACCATTTTTGATCTTAACTGAACTATAAAAATCATACACTTTTTCAGAAACTTTAACGTCGAAAACTACTGTAGTATTTGTAATGTTTTTTTGTGCAATTAATTTCATATTTGGAACAGTGTAGTCGTCTCCTTGATATTTAATGCCAATGGTGCTGTACGAATTAGTGTTTCCTGCTGCATCGCTAACTTTAGCATTGTATAAACGCACGTAAACCATGCCTGGAGTTGTAGGGGTTATGGTAAAATAACAAGAGTCATTACTGTAACTGTAACTTGCGAAAGTTGCATTAATCAGAGTGATTTTAGTGGAGTCGAAATTAACTACATGTTCATTAAAAATAAGGGTGAACGGCATGATTTTGTCGCGCGTAAGGCTAGCTGTTGTTGTGGTTAAAGTGAAAGTAGGAGCTGTGCCATCGTATTGGGTATGTAAAGTATCGCTTTGTAAAGTTGCATTTCCAGATGCATCAACTGCAGCCCCTTTGAAAACATAGACTACAACGGTTCCGTCGAAAATAGGAGTAAGGGTAGCCTTATAAGTATTACCACTTCCGCTAAGGGCACTTAATGTTCCATTGGCTACATAAATATCATTTAATGTAAAACCTGTTACGGCCTTCGAAAAAGTAAAATCAACAACAAAAGATTTGTTAGTAAGTGCGGGAACAACAGATGATACATGAACAGTTACATCTGATTTGTGATAAACAATAGAAAATAGAGATGATTCATTTATGTTATCAAGACCTGCTAAATTTTTTACTGCCTTAGCATTGACTTTTACTGTTACCGTGCCATTGCCAATATTTGACAGCACCAAATCGTAGCTCACAGAGGTGTTTTTCGTAATAGAAATTATAGTAGCATTTGTTACTACTAAATCTGATGCATCAAAACCTGTTATTGTTTCCGAGAAAGTTACCTTTACTTTGATGAGTGAATCCTTTGTGGGGTTTGATGTGCCGTTGGCTACAATGCTATAAACCACAGGGTTGGTTGGATCATAACAATAATTAATTTCGCATTTCAAATTAGAGTAATTTCCAGCTAAATCGATATAACCTAGGCTCCAGCCAAAATAAATATAATGACAACCAGTGGTTGACATGGTATATTCTACCTGATAAGTGGAGTCGTTTATCTGATCTAAAATTTTGATGGTCGATCCCGAAGAACTTATCATTGCGCTTGATGAAAAGAATGATAATTTCTCAGAAAAGACAACAGTAATAGTGTCTATGTTTTTTGCAGTATGGATGGTGCTATCGCAGTTTGCAGTGAAAAATGTGGGGGGTGTCTTATCATAAATATATGTTTCTGAAACTACTTTAGGGTTGATGTTTCCAGCTCTGTCTGAAATAGATCCGCTAGGGATTTCAAAATAAAATGGACCTTCTGTGATGGGCACTAATGTCATTGAAGTTTTGTTATAACCCGAAACCGTGCAATTGTGTAAAATAAGATCACTGCTTAATAAGTCTTTGTACAAGTAGCTTTCAGAAAATGTCATAGTTATATAAGCCGACGATTTTACATAAGGAGAACTTAGCTTCGTAATTGTTATTTTTGGCGATGTAGTGTCTATTTTAATGCTAAGCACAGCAGAAGCCGAATTAAGTTGGCTGTTGGCATCTGCAGCTACACTTTCTGGTATTTGAATGCTAATATTATTCGTGTTGGTAGGTGAAATATAAAATGTGTAATTGGTTCCCGATCCTGAAAAATTACTTACTACTCCATTAGCGATTTTTATATCATTACTTGCAAAATTTGAAACGGGGGAGTTAAATACCACTTTAAGTGGATAAGGCAGTATGTTTGATTCTGCAGGTAATTCGGTGTACAAAGCAACAGTTAGAGGTTTTTTAACACCAGAATTACAAGTTGAATTACATTGTCCTGATGAAGTTACTCTAGCATAAAAATGTGTTCCAGAACCACTGTATACTGTATCACCTAATATGCTCATCTTAGTATCTGTATATCCTAATACACAAATATCATTGCATGAATTTACAGTTAAATAACTTCCGCCCTCGTTGCCTTTGCCTCCAATTGGTTCGATCCAGGTGACATTTCCGCTAGCATTTAATCCCGATAAATAAAGGTCGTTTGCACCACCGTTGGATGCTATTGCGAGAGATTCTGCCGACTGTGATGTTTGTCCGAAATAATTACTTATGTAACTTCCATAGCGAACAACTTCGTTGTTTGCTTTGTTGTAGCCTAAACCACTGATCTGGCCGGTATTACTATAGTTTATCCATGAAATGTTTCCTTGAATAGAATATTTGGCGATAAAGTTTCCTGAATACGTACTGCTATGTTTTTTTCCGTTCGGAAAAGAGAAAACGACTTCAGGAGGAATAGTTGCATTGTAGGGATATAAGAATCCGTCTGCCACATAAACAGAATTCTCATCAGCAGAAACTGTCATGAAAGTATTTGCGCCTGTTAAATATGCGAAGTTATTGTAAGAAATAGGTTGCGCTAAGCCATAGGTTTTAAAAGCATTTTCCCATCCAGAAACTGGATCCAATTGCGCAATGAATCCACTTCCATAATCTGATGCATCTGTTGAAACGATATACGAACCAAAACTTACATTATCTTTTAGTTTTCCGTAAATTAATATCTTTCCGTTATTAAGTAGATGCATTTTAGGACTAGCTGTTCTAGTTTTTCCTGTAGAATAAGAACTCGTATTAGGGTTAGTATAGGCATAAAAAGTTCCGCTGACTGATGTGTTTTTAATAAATTTTCCAGCAGCATCTATTTGAATAATATTTAGCTTAGAAGAAGACGAGAAAATTTGTTTTACTCCATTTGTAAATACCAAATTACTGGCATTGTACAATGAAACATAGATATGATTGTCGTCAACATATTTTATGTCACTGCAGCCTAATTCAGTAATGGAGTTAGCATTATTGCCTGGGGTTTCTTCAGTAATGATCCATTTCCCCAAACCGTTCTTATCTAATTTGGCAATAAATGGTGTTGCATGAGCGTTGGAAAATGTACCCGCGGTGAGACCTGCGAATTTAAATTTATCGCTGGCATAATTACCTGCAACATATACGTTTCCTGCAGTGTCGGTAGTTATCCCGTTAATGTATGAGCTGTAGTAATTGTAGTTTGAGTAATTATTTTTAAAGAAATCTTGAGCCACATTCCAAACTAGTTTCCCGCTTTTGTCGAATTTTTGCACGGCATGTAAATAACTACCACTAAAATTACCGCCATTGTAAGCTATTCCCCAATAAGTAGCTATGTAGACATTCCCTTGTGCATCGGTATGCATGGCCGACACTTCTTGTCCAGGAAGACTTAAATTATTTATGTAACATAAAGCAGCCGAAGATTTAGGAGCTTTGTTGGCAAATACTGTCAAGTCATGGGTTACAGAATCGACGCAATTGAATCGTGATGTTCCAATTAAAGTTATTTTTTTGTTACCGTCGGATACATAGCTATATGCTGGAGGTGTTTTTACTGTCACATCAGCGAACGACGCACCATAATCAAATCTCCAAACGTAAGAATCGACTGCTGATTTATTTTGAATGTTAACAAGTTCTCCTATCAGGTAAGAGAAATTATTACTGAAATCGACATTGTTATCATATACCGCAATGTTTTTTGAGTATACCTGCTTGGTGCAGCCCATTGAGTTTTTAGCGGTTACTGCATAGGTGCCTGTCTTGCCGTAGTTTCCGGTTAAGGTCAGATTACCTCCGTTACCAGGGGTATAAGGTCCTCCGGTCATTGAATAATCCACACCTAACAAAGAATTGGTAATGCTTATTTGCATTTTATTGGTTAAACAGGCTGTATCTACTGCATAGTAAGTTTGTGTTCCATCTGAGTAAATGTCAACATCGGCTGTATCTTTCTTTATTATGGAGTCTATTCCACAGGTGTTTGTTCTTACCGCCTTTATCTCATAAATAGTGGCTTTCTTTTTAGGGTAAATGGAGGCGAAGGTAAAAGAACTACCAGATCCTTTGGTTGGACCACTTACAACATTTCCATCGTTGTAAAGAGTGTAGTAAGTATTAACATCAGCTGGAGATAGAGTTAAATCATTACTTTGATCCTGACAAACTTTTGTTCTTAAAAATGAAGTAGTGAAGTCCACAGCCTTAGGCAAAGGATTTATAGTGACGCTTTTTTGTGCTGTTTTTGAACATAGTGAATAAGTGACAGTATAGTTTCCTGCTGCAGCATTTGGGGTGAAGATTCCCTCAGCATTTACACCTGTACCCGACCATGTTCCGCCAGCGGGTGAAAAACCCTTAAGTAGCGCAGGAGCACTGCCATAACAGAAACTTTCTGAAGATCCTGCGCTAATGGTAGCGGGATAAAAAGAAGTGAATACTACGTTTGAAGGCTTGTAAGCGCAGCCGTCAGCGTCAATTCCTGTGACATAAAATCCACCTATTGAGTTTACCGTAATTTCATTTGATGAACTTCCCGTATTCCACAAATATGAAGAGCACATTGAAGGAGTTGTTAGTTTCACTGAGCTACCGTTACAAAATGTAAGTAATCCCGTGGAGTCAATTTGTGTTTGTTCACTGTATTTGAAATTCACCGAAACAGAAGCTGAATTGTTAAGACAGTAAACCAAGCCTCCTGTTTTTTGAGCTTGGATTAAAAATTTATTTGTTCCTGCAATTAAATTTTGGCTGTCTATAACAAAGTTAATATTACCTCCACCCTGAACAGAGCTTCCAAGAAGGGTTCCGTCTATCGTACATAGTTGGTAAATAGCATCTGCATCGGTATTTCCTATGCCGATAGACGCATTTTTACCAAAACATATGGTAGTATTACTTACAGTAGAATTTAAATTAGGTACTTGATTGTTATAGCCAGTTTGGCCAATTAGTAAACATGCCTTGTTGCTGCCGTTTAAGGTTGTTGCTGATCCCCCGGAAATCAAAATTTTCCCGTTGTGCAATTTGTTTATTTGGTAAATATTTGATCCAACAAAGTTTGTCGTAGGGCTCTCCCAAATATTCGTTGATACATTATAATATTGAATACACTTGGTATTGAAAGGAGAAAAGAAATCTCCTATACTGTAAAATAATACGTTACCATTATCTAACAATATAGCTTTTGCATTTCCCAGATTTGTTTTCATGTTTGGTGTTTTCACTGAGGTTCCCATTGATGGATCAAATATTTCAGCTGAAATCTGTTTATTAAAGTCAACCTCCGTAGAACCTGCCAAAAGCACTTTTCCATTATTCAGTGCAATCACCGAATTTGCGTTTCGGTCTATTGATAATGTTACATTTGAAAGCGACCAAGTTTCTGTTTGTGGATCATATATTTCAACTTTCTTTCCGCAAACAGCAACAACTTTTCCATTGGGAAGTTTAGTGAGAGAAGAGACTGCGGGTAATTGATTCAATTTTCCAGTAAGTCGCCATGTGTCGGTGGCCAGATCGTACAATTCAATCTTATTAGCTCCATTGCCTGTTCCTCCTGCAACCAGCACTTTTCCATTGTTTAGTAAAACAGAAAAATGATCAGCTCTCACATAATTCATGGATGCTACTTTGCTCCATGTTTGAGTTTGAGTGTTATATATTTCGCAGGATGATAGGTATGAAGAATTATTGTATCCACCTATCGCTATTACATTTCCATTTGGTAAAATCACAGATGTGAAATCGGTGCGTTTTTCAATCATTGGTGTAGTTAGCGACCATTTTTCTGTAGAAGCATTGTAGATCTCAGCTGAGTTAAATATCTCGTTGGTGCTAAAATTTGCATCATCACCTCCGAATATTAATACATTTCCATCAAGCAATACCTGCGACTGATGCTGCCATCTCGCAACATTTAAAGAACCGGTGTTTGCATAGGAAACTTGGGCATGCAAGTTTTTTGTTACTAAAACGCCTGGCAATAATGTCAACAAGAAAATCTTGCGAATGGCTTTTTTCATTGCTATAAACAATGGGGTGAGATAAGTGATTTCCATAAAAATGCTAGTTAATGGCAGAGCAAAAGTATTCCTTTTATGAGAATAAAGCAAGTTCTAAAATTAGTTGAATAAGGCAGTTGTTTTTTTAATTAAATTATAAGTATTAATAATTCAAAGTATAGCCCTATACTAGCTAAACTTAGCGGAGTGTTTAG
>CAMBXP010000053.1 GCA_945871895.1 Chryseobacterium gleum
GAAAATTTTGTACCCAAAATTAAAGCAATCTCCTTTAAGAATGTGCTGCGGGCCGATTGCCGTTTGGTATTAACCAACGGTAAAAAAAGATAAACCTATTCATGATGAGATTGCTTTAATTTTGGGTACAAAATTTTCGCAATGACGAACTATGTTTGATGTTTATGGTATTTTGAAATCTACTTAAGTACTACCCCCTCTTCAATCTCTGCAACAATTCCTTTTGCAATTCCATCCAATCATCATACAACTGCGAACCAACGTACATTTCTTTTAGTTCAGAGCCTCTGCAGATTTTGTTGACTGCATCAATAGCGCTTTTTACCAAAGCTTCATCTGCTTTTGCTTTGCTGCTTGCAAGCCATTCTTCTAGTGCTTCTGGTATGTCATCTGCCGGGTCTTCTTTGATGGCTGCTACTGTCTCTGCTGCGGCTAAGGCAACATTGCAGGTCATCATATCGGTTTCGGTAATTTTAAAATTCTTATTGAAGGTATCTAACTCTTTGGCGATTAACGCTACTTTGTTTGCTTTTACTAAATCTTCTGCCCATTCTAAGGCCGAATCGTTTTCGAAATTGCTAATTCCCCAACTCATATTATATTATTTTTTTAATGATTTCACTTGCTGCTTCGGGTATTTTGGTACCCGTACCGAATATGCCCAAAACGCCATGTTGATATAAGAAATCGTAATCTTGCTTTGGTATAACGCCGCCCACGATTACGCGAATGTCTTCTCTTAGGTTTCTTTTCAATTCTTTAATTACTTCGGGTACTAATGTTTTGTGTCCGGCCGCTAAAGATGAAATACCAATTAAATGCACATCATTCTCTATGGCCTGTTTCACGCATTCTTGCGGAGTTTGAAAAAGCTGACCCAAATCCACATCAAAGCCTAAATCGGCAAAGGCTGTGGCAATAACCTTCGCTCCACGGTCGTGCCCGTCTTGTCCGAGTTTAGATATTAAAATCCTAGGCGGTCTTCCATGTTTATTTGCAAATGCTTTAATTTCTTCCATTACCAATTGCCAATCATTTTTATTTTGAAATGCACTGCTGTACACGCCTGAAGTTAAGTTATTTTTTGGAAGATGGCGAGAATAAACTTTTTCTAAAGCGAAAGAAATTTCACCTAAAGTTGCTCTGTTTCTTGCTGCCTCAATGCTTAACGACAATAGATTTCCTGTATTGTTTTTTGCTGCTTCTGTAAGTGCTTCTAAATTCTTTTCTACTAGCGCATTATCACGAGTACTTCTTACTTTGTGTAAACGCGACAATTGATTTTTTCTTACTTCTTCGTTGTTAATTTGAAGTATGTCGAATTCGTATTTCTCATTTGAATAATGACTGTTTAAGCCAATAATCAATTCGTTGTTGCTGTCGATGTTGGCCTGACGCTTAGCTGCAGAATCTTCAATCATTCGCTGTGGAATTCCTGCATTGATAGCTTGTGTCATGCCGCCAATTTTTTCTATTTCGGCAATTATTTTGAGCGCTTTTTCTTTGAGATCAGCAGTAGTTTTTTCTAAATACTCACTTCCTCCAAAAGCATCAATGGCTTCGCAGATTCCACTTTCTTCTTGCAAAATCAATTGTGTGTTTCTTGCTATTCTTGCCGAAAAATCGGTGGGTAAAGCAATGGCTTCGTCGAAAGAATTGGTGTGTAACGATTGCGTTCCGCCAAGCACTGCAGCCAATGCTTCAATAGTGGTGCGTGCAATATTATTCAATGGGTCTTGCGCCGTTAAACTCCAGCCAGAAGTTTGACAATGTGCTCGCAGTGTAAGTGATTTTTCATTTTTCGCTCCTTGCTCTTGCATCATTTTGCACCAGATAGAGCGCGCTGCGCGCATTTTTGCTGCCTCGGTAAATATGTTCATGCCGATTCCCCAAAAGAAAGATAAGCGTGGTGCAAAATCATCAATATTCAATCCCGATTGAATTCCTGTTCTAACATATTCTAATCCATCGGCCAAGGTAAGCGCTAGTTCTAAGGCTGCGTCGGCACCTGCTTCTTGCATGTGGTAGCCCGAAATACTTATGGAATTGAATTTAGGCATGTTGGCAGCGCTGTATTGAAAAATATCTTTTACAATGCGCATAGATGGAAGCGGAGGATAGATGAACGTGTTGCGCACCATGAATTCTTTGAGAATATCATTTTGAATAGTGCCTTGCAGTTGTTGAGTGCTAATGCCTTGTTCTTCGGCAGCAACGATGTAAAAGGCCATGATAGGCAAAACAGCACCATTCATCGTCATTGAAACAGAAACATCTTGCAAAGGAATATCCTTAAATAAGATTTTCATGTCTTCTACAGAATCTATGGCAACTCCCGCCATTCCTACATCTCCAGGTACGCGCTCGTGGTCGCTATCGTAACCTCTATGTGTCGGTAAATCGAAAGCCACAGATAATCCTTTTTGTCCGGCCGCGAGATTCTTTTTGTAGAATTCATTCGATGCTTCTGCTGTTGAAAAACCAGCGTATTGTCGAATGGTCCATGGTCTTTGCGTGTACATAGTAGCATAGGGTCCGCGCAAATAATCAACTTCTCCAGCTGCTGGTAAAGAAATTTTATCTTCTTTTTTAGGAGCGATAAATTGGCGATACGATATGTTGTTGAAATCGGGCATCATAGTTCTTTTTCAATAAAATATTGTTTCCCGTTTTCTTTTGTGATGTATTTGTTTGCGCTTACCAAAGTTTTCTTTTTCTCTTTGTAAAGTGCTATTTCTTTTGCGTTGTCTTCGGCGATCCAAAGCTCTACTTCACCTGAATTCACAAATGCTTCAAAGCCTCCTTTGTTTTCTATTTCTTGAAAGAGAGTCCAGCTTTGTTGTGCTATTTCATCACTCATTTTTTCAATGTATTCCGCCCCAACAAATGAATTTTTAATGGTTTTAAATTTTGCTTCTTCTTCGAGTAAAGCAATAATGTTTTGCGATATTCTTTTTGATTTTTCTTGATTGTCGAATGAAAGCACTTCAATGTCTTTGATGTTGGCGACTTCAAAAATGAAACATTGTAAACTCTGACGAATTAGATTCAGCTCGGGTTCGGCCGAAGTGTAATATCTACTTGTGGTTAGCCCCGACATTGAGGGGAGAGGGTGATGATTTGGAAAGTAGCATTTCACCAAGTTTTCGCAAAGCAATTGTAAAGCATTAAGCTTTGCTATTTCGGGTAAAATTTGAATACCAACGCTTACCTTAATTTCTATTTGATTGAGAATTTCTTCGTTGTTTTTTTTGAGAATGCTGCTTAATTCGGACAGTATCAGCGCCACTTGTTTGCTGAGGCTTAAGCCTTTCTCTTCGTATTGGCATTGCTGAAGTAGCATAATTTATTTTTCTATAACCACAAATACATCTTCGTCGTCTTTTTTCATGCGATAATTCTCACGGGCATATCTTTCAATGTAAACACTGTCGTTTAATTTACTTAAAAATTCTTTGCTGTGCTCAATTTCTTTGGTGTAATGGTCTTTTTTAATTTCCAATTCTTCTTGTTGCACACTTAAATCGTGGTGAAAAAACAAATTGTTTTGATCGAAGAAACACAGCCACAAAGCGAATGATAAAGAAATGATGAAGTATTTGTTTTTCATCCATGGCTTTAAGTTGTCTTTTGAGAATTTCATGTATTAAAAATAAGGCGATTTAATGCTAAAAAGTAGGCAATTAAATAATGATTATAAACATTGACGTGTTGGTGAGTTGAATTGTTAAACTAATCAGTAAAAGAAAAGCCTTATTTGTGCGCTAAAGCAGCGGTAATTAAGTTAACATCATTGTCATCTGTTGTATTAGACAGCACAACAATAGTTTCTCCCCAAGTACGGTATAATTTAGAATTAAAACCTGGCTCATGTCCCTTCAATTCAAAGGAGGCTAAGTGTTTTTCGTAAGTTCTGTGGAGATGAAAATATTTCACTAAACTTTCTGCTGTAGCATAAATATGATGGTGGCCCAAGGTAGCATCATCATATTTAAAGCCCATATCATGCAAAGTTTCTTGAATGGAGTAGTGGAGGCTGTCGTTTTTTAATTGTCCAGAAGCTCTATTTATTAAGGGTACATTTCTCCAATCGCTACAAGCAATAATGTTGAGTTTCGGATATTTCTTTGTAATCATTTCATTAATGATTTCATCGTAGCTTTTGAAGTAAAATACTTCGAGCAAATAAGCCAACAGAATGTCGTTGGTGTTGCATGAAGCAATTTTTTCACCAGGAACAAATTCTAGTGCAGGTTTAAATTTCACCAACACGTCGATAATACTTTTGTTGGTGATGGTTAATTTGTCTTTCACTTTAATGTTTTCATCGTTGAAAATATTTCGGTGAAAAAGTTTGATGTAGTTGGAAGGTAAGCCAGAATTATTGTCTATCAAATGTTTTATTTTGATGCTGGGGTAGGGAAATCCAGCGATGTATTTTGATACAGAGGAATCTTGATTGATTAATTTTTTATTGATTAATTCATAAAATACCTCGTGCGTAAATTGCGAACTCAACTCACCTATTTCAATAAGTGCGTCGTCATTCATTTTTAGTTGCAAAGGATAGTTCATCCATCCGCAAGAACCAGCAAAAATCAACGAATCTCCCCTCATAACAGCTACTTGTCCGCTAAAAGAAGGAGCTGTTTTAAAAATGGTAGAATCGAGGGTTTGCGCAAACACACCACAATTTATTAGGAGAAAGAAGAATATTATTTTCTTCATTACTCGAAAATAATATTCATCTCAACACGACGGTTTTTTTGGCGACCTTCTGGCGTTTTATTGCTCGCAATAGGTTTGTTCGGACCAAAATATTCTACAATCAAGTTGCTTACGCTTACACCTTTCGATGCCAAGTATTTTGCAACTGCTTCTGTTCTGTCTTTCGACAATTTCATGTTTTTAGCTTTGTCGCCAACGTTGTCTGTATGTCCGGCCAGCTTTAATTTCCATGTAGATTTCTTAACCAGCAAAGCAGCTAAAGTATCGAGCGAAGCAAAAGATTCATTTTTAATAATAGCTTTTCCTGTTTCAAATTCTAGGTTAGAAAAAGCTAGTTTTAAAATTTCAACTTCTTCTTTTTGTAACACCGGACAGCCTTTGTTCTCTGCCGGACCAGCGGTTTTAGGGCAGTCGTCGATCTTGTCAATTACACCATCTCCATCTTCATCTTTTTCAGGGCAACCACGATTTTCTCTCAATCCTTTAACAGTGATGCAATCGTCTTCATTGTCGAGAATTCCATCACCGTCTGTATCTGGACAACCGTTGTTGATTCGCGGGCCGGCTAACGTTGGACAAGCATCTTTTGAGTCGATGATAGAATCTCCATCAGAATCTGGACAGCCGTTGTAAATCGCTAATCCTTTCACTGTTGCGCAAGAATCATTTTTGTCGATGATTTTATCACCGTCGGTATCAGGGCATCCATTGAATTCTTTTAATCCTGGTATTTCTACACAATCATCTTTCATGTCTTCTATGCCATCTTTATCGGTATCTGGACAGCCTTTGAATTCTTTTAAACCAGGTATTTTAGGGCAGGCGTCGTCTTTATCAGGAATGCTGTCGCCGTCGGTATCCGGACAACCTTTAAACTTCCAAAGACCTGCAATGTCTTCACAATCATCGTTTTTATTGGAAACCTTATCTTCATCAGAATCTGATTCTTTGTGATGTAAAGACGAAACTTTAATGCCCACAAAGAAATCTACACCTTTCATTTCTGCTTGGTAAAGTGGTCCGAGGTTGTTTGTTCCAAAGAAGAACGGACCGAACATAGCACTAGCACCCACTCTAAAAGTGCCCATTTCATTGAAACTTACTGGAACGTAAACACCAAACCATTTGTAATCCCAACGAGGAGTGATGGAGTAGTTGCTTATTTCGTGAATTTTGGTGGCCTTAGAGTTAAATTTTATGGCCTGGAAAGCAGTGGCGTTAATGTAAAAGTTTTTCCAAATGTTGTAATCAACTTGAACAGAAAGTGCAGTTGGTAAATTTACATTATAAGCGGGCTCAGAGGGCAGTGGAGGGAAATTCGCATTCACTGTGCTATCGAAGGCAACAAGGTCGGTAGGGTCAATATCTTTTACATCCCAATGCGAAATATTGGGGTTAAAGTCTTTGGTGTGGCTGCCACGTTTAAATCTTATGGTCCCCAAATCAAGCAATGAAAAGCCTACTTTTAATTTGTATTTATTTTCATCACGCGCCGATTTGCGCTCGCCATCCATTTCGTAGCTGTGTTTTTCTGAGCGAGGTCTCCATTCGTATACTACACCAAAGTCTCCACCCCAGCCTATTGTGGCGTTAGGGTCGAAAGGATTAAAGTAAACTTTGCCATCATCAAAATTTGCCGAGTGGCCATAAGAAAGTATGTCGCTGTTTGAAATGGTAAGTGTAGAATCATTTTCAATTTTGATGGTTGATGCTGGCGAGTTTAAATGGAAAGCTCCATAGCCTTGTAACATTTTAACTCTAACGGCCGATTTAAAATAATGATGTTTGGTTTTGTAAACTTCTCTTCCGTAGGTAAGTCCAAACTCACCCCAAGCCATTCCTTGCAAGTTAAAGCCATTTTGTAAAAAAGATTTTCCCCACAATTCTGGCACATCATAATTGTGATGCAGTTGTCGCAAAAATTCGGTGGAGACATTGTCCATGTTCAATATTACACGGGCTTTTGAATTAAATGCGATAGAATTCTTTTCGTTGATGGTAAACATAAAAGAAGGCCCTTGAATCTGATTGGAAAGTATGAATGACGTAGCCATTTTTTCTTTGTCGTAGCCCAAGTAATCTGTTCTAATATCTTTTAACGGGGCTTGCATGAAACCTTGTTTTAGATGGAAGAAATTGTTTTGAAAACAGCTGTTATTGGCTAGTAAAAGTATATCTAGTTTGTAACGATTATCTACAATGGAAGCAGGTTGAAGATCAATGCCATTTACACCTGCGTAGTTGCTGTTTAAATATCCTAGAAAATCTTGTGCATTTGCATTAAAGCTAAGGATAAAGAGTAGAAAGTAAATTGCTTTTTTCATGAGGCGAATATAGTGAAGTTATGCAGATTTAAGCATCGTATTTCATAGCTTTTTTAACGGCTTGTAATTTCTTCTTATACAAATCAATATCGGCCGTCATTTGCGTTACTTTTTCACGCAATTCAACAATCATAGGATTGTCGTTTTTGGCATGCTTAAAGAAACCTAGGTTGTTTTCAAATTTTATTTTGTCGTCTTCAAGGGTTTTTATTTTTTCTCGAATTAGGTTTATTTCTCCACTAAACAAATCATCGATTTTTAATTCATGATAAGCTTCTAGTTTGGTGTTGAATTTTAAAACTTCAATTTCATCTTTGCTTAACATAATTTTGCTCAATGCGCTATTGATTTTTTCAAAGAAATGATTGTTGAGGTCGTGAGGTGTTCTTATGTTATCACTTAAGTACCACTGTTTAAGCTGAGCGATAAGATCTTCTTTTGTATTGAGTTTGTCTACATTATTCAGCATTTCTTTTTTGTTATCTAGTACCGCCAGATTGTTCGCTTTTTCTTCTTCTTTTTGCTGTTTAATGCCGTTGAAGAATGAATTGCAAATGTTGTGAAATTTGGTCCATAATTTTTGTTCATCTCTAGGATGCGCTTGTCCTAATTCCCTCCATTTTCTTTGCAGTTTGGTTAGCGTTATGGACTTGTCTTCGTTGCTTTTTGCTTCATCATCAATGCAACTTTGTGCGGCATCACACAATGCTAATTTTTCTTTTTTATGTTGTTGAAATCCTTCTTTTAGTGCATCGTAAAAAACTGCTTTTTCTTTAAAGAAATTGTCGCAAGTAGCACGATACCTATGCCATATTGCATTCGATTTTTCTGTAGGAACATGGCCAATTTCCTTCCATTCGGCTTGTTTAGCAATTACAATATCTGTTGTGCTGCGCCATTGTTTTTCTTTGGTAATAGGTTCACTTAAAATGTTTTCAAGAAAAGCTATGATTTGTTCTTTGGCTACTGCATTTTCTTCTTCTTTAGCTTTCGATTGTCCTTTAATTTGGGCCAATTTATCGATAATGATTTGAGAGAGGTTTTTGAATTGTAGCCAAAAATGATCGCGCAATTCTTTTTTAACCGGACCCACATCAAACCATTGCTTTTGCAGTTCTTTAAAGGTGTCACCAACACGATCATTCTTAGCGCTCAGTTCCTCGAGCTTTTTCAAGAGTTCTTCTTTGAGCTGCTGATTGCGTTTTAAGTCGTGGTCTTGTATCGCTTTATAAATATTAATATTGTAATTAAAATCTTCAATCAATTTAAAAAATTGATGCGCGAGATGTTTGTTTTGCGCAGAACCATCGTCGCTCAGCTTGGTCCAAGCTTCCATTATTTCTTTTTTATGCTGAATAGCTTTCCCAATTTGCTGTTCGGTTTTTACCAATTCTTGCAATTGAGCAATAAGATTTTGTCTTGAGGGAGAGTTTTCTTGTTCTAACATAATTTAAAGCCTAAGCCCTAAATTTATTGAAAAACAGCAGAATAGCGAATTATTTGGCAAATAAATTTACGAGGTCATCTACTTTAAAGAATCGTCCTCGAACGGTGTTGGTGAGTATGATGATAGTTCCGTGAACTTGCGGCACTCTAATGAATAAGCTGCGGTAGCCTTTCCACCATCCGCTATGAAAAATTACTTTACCTACGTTTTTGCTGTTGCGCAATCTCCATCCTAATCCGTAGGCACCGCCCGCTGTTTCTAAACTGTCTGTTCTTGGTTTCCATGCTTCTTCAAGTAAATTACAAGGCACCAATTTACAATCGTACAAAGCTTGATCAAATTTTAGTAAATCATAAATGTTAGAGAATACACCTTTGTCGCCCATAACGCCATCAAGGTAATCGAAATAGATGGGTCTTAAATCTCCCAAATGACCGAAAGTAGCGTCTTTCAATTGATCTCTACTTTCGTTGTGAAAGATACATGTGTTGTTCATTCCTAGCGGAGTAAAAATTGAATCTTTCATGTACTTGTCGTAGCTCATTCCTGTGAGTTTTTCTATGATAGATGCCAATACCAAATAGTTGGTGTTGTTGTAATAGAAATGAGCATTGGGTCTGCCGCCGCTAGGGTTGTGTTGGTTAAAAAGTTGTAATACATCGTTGTTGGAGATGCTTCCCTTATCCCAACCCCAGTATTCATCGGTTAAATACATGTAATTGGGTAAGCCTGAAAAATGAGACAACAACATTTCCACAGTGATGCCTTTGTATTTGAAGTCGGGAAGAATGTTGTGTATACTATCGGTTAATTTTAACTTGCCCAAATATATTTGTCTTAAGATAGCGTAAGAAGTGAAAGGCTTGGTGGCAGAGGCTAATTGAAAGTTGGAACGAAGGCAAATGCTGTCTGATTTACTTCTGTAATTACCCAATCCGTGGCAAGCTTGGTAGTAAATATTGTCGTCTTTAGCCACCAGCACGGTGCCGCTAAAGAAAGTCTCGTCGTAATGATTTTGAAAAAAAGCTTCTATTTTTTTAACCAATTCAGAATCGACAGGAATATACTCGCGACTTGGTATGTCAACGATAACTTCATTTCCTTTTTTGATGACTTCTTCGCTTGTTTCTTCGTTGCACGAATGCGTGATGACAGTCAGTAAGGCCAAGCCAACAGAGATGATAAGTGATTTTCGAAAAAGTTTTATCTTAATAGCCTTGCTCAAGTGGAACAATATTTGTTAATTCACGGCACTGAAATTATGATTTAATCTTTTGCAATGAAAAAACCCTACTCATATTTTACCATCTTCTTATTGTTGATAATTATTGCTTGTAATAGTCCGAAATCCTTAACCAAAAAGGGAAGTGAGCTTTATAAAGTGGGTATGTACAACGAAGCGACCGATTATTTTTTAAGAGCTATTGCCAAGCGTCCCGACTATGTGGAAGCAAAAACAGCGCTAAAATTATGTGCCAATAAAGTGATGGATATCAAGGAAGATACTTTTTTTGTGGCTAACAATAGAGGAGATTGGGGTGTGGTAGTGTACACTTATTTAGAGATGCAGAAGTATGCAGAAAAAGTGAGGGGTGGCCAGGTTTCATTATCTATAGCCGCGCATTATACCGAGGATTACGAAGTAGCAAAATCAAATTATTTAGATGACAGATTTCGCAAGGCGAATGCGCTTTTAGAAAAAGAAAATTTTTCAGGTGCAGAAAGTATTTTCAATGAAATTTCTTCCTTAGATCCTAATTATAAAGATGTAGAGCAATTGAAAAAATATGCGCGCATTGAGCCTTTGTATAGAAATGGCGCAGATGCTATGAAGAGAGAAAAATACCGCGCAGCTTTTTATGCTTTTCAAAATGTAGTCAATCAAGATGCTAGTTATAAAGATGCAGCTGCACAAATGAGTGAGGCTTTAACTCAAGCGCAATATACAGTGGCTTT
Organism: Chryseobacterium gleum; assembly: GCA_945871895.1. Taxonomy (GTDB): domain Bacteria; phylum Bacteroidota; class Bacteroidia; order Flavobacteriales_C; genus JAHEZL01. The sequence goes on from CAMBXP010000053.1 coordinate 10,456, forward strand.
TATGAAGTTCAACAATTATACCTCAGAAGTTGCAGCTGCCGAGCAGTTGTCTTCAAGAATAATCAATACTGTAATTGGCAGTAAAGGGCCTTTTTTAAAAGTGATAGACAGGCAGCATTTAGATTTGTTGTTGAAAGAACAAAAGTTGTCTATGACAGGAGCGGTTGAAGCCAGTACAGCCGTTAATGCAGGTAATCTAATTGGCGCTAAGGCAGTGGTAATGGGATCTGTTTTAGATGTTAAGTATTTTGATACTCCAGTAAGTTCAAAAACAGTAAAAGGCTTTGAATCTTATAAAGTTCAAAAAATTAATCCGCAAACCAATCAACCATATTTTGAAACGAAATACAAAAAAGTCACTTACAACGAATTTCAGGGTAACCGCCAAGTGACTATGTCTTTTGAATACAAAATGGTTTCGGCTACTACTGGTGAGGTGCTTTTATCGGGCATTAAAACATTAACGCAAAGTAGTTCGGTGCATTACATTAAGTATGGCGGCAACTCCGAAAGTTTATTTGCCGGAACATGGTATTCATTGAATGTAACAAGTCCGCAAGACGTTGTATACAGTAATTACGAGCAAAGAAATCAAGTTCAAAACTTACTAAAATCAACTGCTTATTTGGAAACAAAAGAAAGTTTGTTGGAAAAATTATATGATCAAATAAGTTCATCTGTAGCCAGAGAAATTTACACTTACAATCCCGAAAAATGAAAAAATTAATACCCCTATTTACTGTTCTTGTTTTTCTTTTTTCATGCTCGGGAAGCAAAGATGTTTCGCAAAAGCAGGCGTCTAAAAAATATGAGAATACTCCAGTGCCTTTATGGGTAAACGAAAGACCTTCATCTAGTTTTTATTATATAGGTATTGGTCGTGCGTCTAAAAAAACATCGCCATTAGATTATAAAGAAATTGCTAAGAAGAATGCTTTAAATGATTTGGCGAGCGGTATCTCTGTAGTGGTATCTACCAACTCTGTTTTATCACAATTGGAAACCAATGATTTGTACAGAGAAGAATTTAAGCAAGATATTAAAATTAGCGTGAATGAGCAGTTAGAGAATTACGAGGAGGTTGCTGTGTATGAAGATGTTGAAGGGTTTTGGGTGTATTATCAATTGTCGAAAAGTGATTATCAAGCCGCTAAACAAAAAGAGATCGATGCTGCTGTTTATCAAGGTTTAGATTTTCTTAAAAAGGCCATAGATTTCAAGGCGCACGCTCGATATAAAGATTGTTTGCTTTCCTATGTTTCGGGCATGGAGAAAATTAAGCGACACCTAGATCAGTCTCTAGAAACACAATTGGATGGAAAAACAATTTACTTAGGAAATGAGCTATTTAATGGCTACAGATCTGTTATCAATGAAATTGTTGTCGACGCTGAAGAGGAGGTGTTTCGCGCTAAAATTGGTGCCGTAGGCTCAATGCCTTTTGTTGTTAAAAGTATCGATGGTAAAAGGCTTTCGGCTATTCCTTTGCAAATTGAAATTAAAAAAGATTTGTATAGCTATGCTCAAGGACTAAGCGATGCCAATGGTTTATATACTGTGCAAGTGGGTAAGGTAAGCCGACAAACATCGGCACAATACATTCAAGTTGGAGTAGATGTAAAACAAATTTTACGAGAGGCGGCAGTGAGTTCTTTAATAGCTAAACTTTTTATGCTGGTGACGCCTTTGAGTGAGAAAATAAACATAGAGACTTTACCGGTTTTTGTACTAATTCATTCTGTTGAAAAATGCAATGGTGTATTGCTTTCACAAAAGTGGTTAGATGGTGCGTTTAGAGAAGCATTGGTGAGCAATGGCTTTATACCTGTAAATAGCGCCGAGAAGGCCGATTTAATGGTGGAAGTACAGGCAGATGCTACAGATGCTGGTAACAATAACCACAATGGCATGCAGTTTTTTGCCTCTATGTTGAATGTAGAAGTGAGTTTAAAAGAGAAATCTAGTGGGCACTTGATTTACCAAAATAATTTTACCCCAATAAAAGGTACTCAATTGTCTTTTCAAAAAGCAGCCGATGACGCTTATATCAAGGCAGTGAAGAAAATAAAACTCAATGTGGCTTCCGATTTGATGAAGGCCTATTTACAATAGCCGCAAATATTTGCATATTTGCACCTACAAGTTATTTATATGCAATGATTTTTATGAAGAGAAGTTTTACTAGAGTAATCGCTTTATTCGTTTTTGTATTTGTTTCGATGGCTTCAATGGCTCAAGATGGTCCGTCATTAGAGTTTGTAGGCTTTTTAAGAGATAAGGGAAAGCCAGTAGAAGCAGTATCGGTTATACTATTTGAAGGAAGTGTAAAGGTTAAAGAAAGCACAACGGGTACTAACGGACAATTCATTTTCTACATTCCTTTTAATAAAGTATTTACCATTGTTGTTCAAAAGGCAGGATATCTTAAGGAAACTATTGATGTAAATACTGCTTTTCCTGAGCCGGGCAACGAAGAAAACATGTCGACCGATATGACTATAAAAATGTATGCTTTTCCTAAGGATGGAAGTACAATAACCTTTGATGAGCCTGTGGCTAAGGTGTTTTTTCAAGATGATATTGGTGGTTTCGATTACGATTTAAGTTATGAGAAAACCATCAAAGCAAAGCTCGATGCCATTGAGGCTTCTACTGCAGCTAAAGATAAAGTGGTAGATGATGCTAAAAAAGCGGAAACTGCAGCTATTGCAGCAGCAGAATTTGAAAGGAAAAAGGCTGAGATTGATGCTTCTAAAGACGCAGCTATTAAAGCACAAGCATTGGCAAAGCAGAAGGAAGAAGAGGAAAGAAGGAAGGCGGCTGAAGCTAAGGCTGCTGAAGAAGCACAGCGATTGGCTGCTGTAGAATCTAAACGTAAGGAAGAAGAGTCTAAAAAATTGCAGGAGGCAGAAAGATTGCGTCAGGAAACTGAAATGGCTAAGGTAGAGGCTGAAAAGGAGAAGAACAGATTGACAGCTGAAGCGGCTAAAGCTGCTGCCGCTGAAGAAGAGCGCAAGAAAGAGGCAGAGCGCTTGAAAATGGAAGAGGCGATGAAGAAAGAGGCGGCAGAAAAAGCCGCATTAGAAGCTAGAAGTAAGGAGGCTGAAGAAGAGAAGATTAAAGCTGAAAAAGCAGCTGAAGCGGCAAGAATTGCCGAAGAAGAAAGACTTAGAAAGGAACAGGAAGAGAAGGCTAAAGCCGAAGAAGTTAAAAAAGCCGCTGCGGCTGCCGAGGCAGAGAAACTGCGATTGGCAGAAGAGGCTGCTAAAATTAAGGCTGAAGAAGAGCGAATTCAAAAGGAGAAAGCCGCCGAAGAGTTGCGTAAGGCCGAGGAGGCTAAAAAAGCCGCTGAAGCAGCAGAGGCTGCAAAAATTGCCAAGGCAGCAGAAGAAGCTCGCTTGCTAGAGGAGGCAAAGAAAGCAGCTGAGATAGAAGCAGCTAGAATAGCCCTCGAACAAAAAGAAGCTGAAGCAAGAAAAGCAGCAGAGTTAGAAAGACAAAAGAAATTAGAAGAAGCGGCCAAACAAAAGCAACAAGCCGAAGAGGTGGCTAGGTTAGAAGAACAAAGAAAAGCTAAAGATGAAAGAGATAGAGTTGAAGCAGAACAAAAAAGAATTACCGACGAAAAACTAAAAGCAGATGCTGAATCAGCAAGCATCAAAGCTCTCGCTGATGCGCGAATTAAAGCCTCACAAGATTCATCTTACGCAGCAGAGTTGGAGGAACAAAAACGATTGGCTGATATTGAAAAAGCCAAAGCCGAGGAGGCTAAAACCAAAGAGGAAGAGGCCCGTTTGGCCAATCAAGCAGCGTCTGCTAAGGCAGCCGAAGAGGCTCGTTTAGCAGCTGTTGCAAAAGCGGCGGCAGATGAAGCTGAAAAGAAAAGAAAAGAAGAAGAGCTTCGTTTAGCTGCTCAAGCTGATGCAGCTAAAAAAGCTGCCGATGAAGCCAATGCTAAAGCTTTCGCCGAGCAACGATTGTCTGAGCTAAGAGCTGCTCGTGAAAAAGCTACAGCCGATAGTATGGCAGTGGTTTCTGAACAAGCTGAAGCTGCTCGATTGGCTGCCGAAATTGAAAAAAAGAAAAAGGAGGCTTTAATCACCAAGTATAAAGAGCAATTGGCGCAAGAGCAAAACACCATTGTTAAAACTTCCGATACCAAAGAAATCGATTACAACAATAAAGAACAGCGAGAGGTCTTCTTATCAGAATTGGCTAAAAAATATCCAGAAGGTGTTACGAAAGAAACGATTACCGAGCCTAAGAGAACTATCAATCGTGTGATTGTGGTGAAAGCCGGACAAGCAAGCGAGTACAAGGAAATTAAATATGCTTGGGGTGGTTTGTATTACTTTAAAAACGGACAAACCATTGCTGCGCAAACATTTAATCAGGAAACTAAGAAACAATAGGGACTATTTTTCGTTTGGACCAAAAAGTGTTCAATGTTTAATGTTCAAAGTTCAATGTTAGCTGTGTTTTAAAGAACCTACAGCATAACAATATAGCTAACATTGAACTTTGAACATTAAACTTTGAACATTAAACTTTGAACTTATTTCTATGGACGCAAATTATACGAAGAACGAAGAAAAAATGAAGCTTCTTGTTTCAGAAATGAACAAGAAGCTTCTTGCTGTTATGCCCTCTGCTAAAGCGGTTGCTAAGTTGCACGAGAAAGGAAAGCTGAGTGCGCGAGAAAGAATTAATCTATTGCTCGATAAAGATGCACAAACTTTAGAAATTGGCGCCTTTGTGGGCGATGGAATGTATGAGGAACATGGTGGTTGTCCGGCTGGAGGTGTTGTTGTCGTCATCGGACAAGTGAGCGGAAAGCAATGTGTGGTAGTGGCGAATGATGCTACCGTAAAAGCTGGAGCCTGGTTTCCAATTACCGGTAAAAAGAATTTGCGCGCTCAGGAAATAGCCATGGAAAATCGTTTGCCTATCATTTATTTGGTTGATAGCGCCGGAGTTTATCTTCCCTTGCAAGATGAAATTTTTCCCGATAAAGAACACTTCGGTAGAATATTTAGAAACAATGCCATCATGTCGTCGATGGGCATTACGCAAATTGCCGCAGTAATGGGAAGCTGCGTTGCTGGTGGTGCTTACTTGCCTATCATGAGCGACGAAGCATTGATCGTAAAAAAAACAGGAACTATCTTCTTAGCTGGTTCATACTTAGTGAAAGCTGCTATCGGCGAAGATGTAGATAACGAAACATTGGGAGGTTCTCATACCCATTGTGAAATATCGGGCGTTACCGATTATGAATGTGAAAACGATGAAGATTGTTTAGAGAAAATTCGAGGATTGGTAGATAAAATTGGTGGCGCACAAAATGCAGGTTTCGACAGAAAAAAAACTGTTGCGCCAAAAGAAAAACCCGAAGAAATTTATGGTTTGTTTACTTCTGCTTCCAACAAACCGCACAACGTAAAAGATATTATTGCAAGAATTGTAGATGGTTCTAAATTCGAAGAATACAAAGAAGGATTTGGTAAAACCATCGTTTGCGGTTACGCGCGCATTGATGGTTGGGCTATGGGTATCGTGGCGAACAATCGAGGTGTAATTAAATCGGCAAAAGGGGAAATGCAGTTTGGTGGTGTAATCTATTCCGACTCTGCTGATAAAGCAACTCGCTTTATTTTAAACTGTAATCAGAAAAAAATTCCTTTGGTTTTCTTGCAAGATGTAACAGGTTTCATGGTAGGTTCTCGTTCTGAACATGGCGGAATCATTAAAGATGGAGCGAAGTTGGTAAATGCAGTGGCTAATTCTGTAGTGCCTAAATTCACCATTGTAATTGGTAATTCATACGGTGCTGGAAATTATGCCATGTGCGGAAAAGCATACGACCCACGATTGATCGCAGCTTGGCCAACAGCACAAATTGCCGTGATGGGCGGAGAGCAAGCAGCAAAGGTTTTGGCTCAAATTCAAATTGCTACTTTAAAAGCAAAAGGCGAAGAAGTCAATAAAGAAAAAGAAGATGAATTGTTCGCTAAAATAAAAGCGCGATACGATGCGCAAACTTCACCTTATTATGCCGCAGCACGCTTGTGGGTTGATGCGATTATCGATCCTTTAGATACGCGTAAGTGGATAGCGCAAGGAATTTTAGCAGCTAATAATTCTCCTATTACTAAACAGTTTAGTGTGGGGGTGATTCAAACGTAATCAGTTTTTTTAATCTAGTTTATCTAAGCAGTGTGGGCTTTCTCTGCGTCAGCTGACGGAGAGAAAGCCCACACTGCTTAGAAGTTTATTCCTTATTCTTACCAAAAAAAACAATTCTCAATTCTCTTACTTTCATTATTTCATAGTTAGTGCTTCCGCAGGGGCTAAATGCTTTCGCCCGATTTTTTTGAATTTCTCTATTCACGGGCGAAAGCATTTCGCCCCTACGGACAGAAATAAATTTTAAAACATCTTTTTTTTTATATAAAATGCTTACTATCAAATCACTAATATGCCTTTAGTGTGTTTTGAAAGTTGTTTTAATCATTTTTTTAATTTTGTACATTGGCTAAAAACTCCTAAATTAACCTTAAAATCATTTTATTATTTTAATCTGTTAGCATGAAAAACTCAGTAGCTCTTGTTTTAGTAATTTCCTGCTTAATAAGCAGTGATTTGAAAGCACAGCCATCTTGTGCTAGTTATACCACATGGACTGGAGGAATGTGGATTGGTCCAGGAAGTCATTGTGGATCTTCTTATGGTGGAACAACAGTTACTTCTGGAGGTAGACTTTACACGCACAGAGGTTATTGTTCATCACAGGGTCCAGGTAGTTGGGATTTCTTAGACGCAGGAGCATGTACATCATGCACAAATCGTACAGTTGGTGCCGCATCATCTTCTCCATCTGTATGTATAAATGTCGCAATTACTCCTATAACACATAGCACAACACAAGTCACCGCTGTTGGGACTGTAGCAGGTTTGCCTGCAGGTGTAACAGCTGCCTATTCGGGTAACGTAATCACCATTAGTGGCACACCAACAGCGAGTGGTGTATTTAACTACACGATTACGCCAACTAGCGGTTGTGGATCGGCTACTGCCACAGGAACAATTACTGTAACAGCATTGCCAACTATCACAGGTACTACTCCAGCATCAGTTTGTGGTTCAGGCACGCTAGCTCTTTCGGCAACGGCAAGCGCTGGAACTATAAGTTGGTGGGCAGCATCAACCGGGGGCACAGCTTTGGCAACAGGTACATCGTATACTACCCCTAATATTTCAACCACTACTACCTATTATGTAAGTGCCGCCAGCGGTACTTGCACCTCTGCTAGCAGAACTGCGATTGCAGCTACTGTTACCAATACTTTGCCTACGATTACAGGAACTACTCCGGCATCACGATGTGGTGCTGGTACAGTCGCTCTTTCGGCAACAGCAAGTGCTGGTACCATAAGTTGGTGGGCAGCATCAACGGGAGGTGTAGCATTGGCAACAGGTACATCTTATACTACCCCAAGTATTTCAAGCACTACCAACTATTATGTAAGTACCACCAGCGGCACCTGCACCTCTGCTAGTAGAACAGCAATTACCGCCACTGTAACTGCAGCCGCCACAGCAGGCGCAGCATCAAGCACACCTACTTTATGTGTCAATGCTGCATTAACCAATATTACGCATACAACAACTGTAGCCACAGGTATTGGCACTGCAACAGGCTTACCAGCAGGCGTTACGGCTGCTTGGGCAAGTAACACCATTACCATAAGCGGTACACCAACGGCATCGGGTACCTTTAACTACACTATTCCATTAACCGGTGGTAGTTGTATTGTGAATGCTACAGGTACAATAACTGTAACAAGCACAGTATGGACACCTTCAGCTTTGGGTGCCTCACTTGCAATGTGGTATGATGCTTCTGATGCATCAAGTATAACACATAGTAGTGGCGTGGTAAGTCAGTGGAATGATAAAAGTGGGAATGCTCGTCATTTAGCAGAATCGAATAATACCTATAAGCCAACTTATACCGCAAATATATTAAATGGCTATGGCGGTATTAACTTTTATCTCAATAAGGGATTGTTTTCTACGGCTAACCCTGTAGTTGGATATGTAGCTACAATAATTAAAGCTCAAAATACTTCATGGAATGGTTATCATGTTATGCTTGAATCAAGAACAAACGCTACAAGAATTGGTGGCCTATGGACAAATGGTGGTAATACTTTCTGGAGTGATGTTT
>CAMBXP010000054.1 GCA_945871895.1 Chryseobacterium gleum
AGAAGCCTTCAGCAATCATTTATCCGCAGATATCCAGGAGCAAGATATATTGGGCTATAAATCTGAAATCAGGAAGTTCAACAAGTGGGAAATGGAATCCAAAAATTCTGACTACGACAATTTACTGCGCTCCTTGCAATATAGACCTATTGTGCCCTACGCTAATTTTGGTGGCTTTTCCAACGATAAAAATGGCAAATGCTACAGCATTCATTTTTATACCTATTCATTGTTTGTATTGCCCATAAAAAAACTACTGGCGCCTTTTATCATTCATCCGGTTAAAGTTTTATGGTATGCCAATGCTCTCTTCTTTCTCATTGCCATTTACATTGTGCTTTTTTTCAATAGCAACAAAGAGTTTTTCAATGTTTGTGTTGCCTTGCTTTTTTACTACAGCACCACACAATGGTATGTGATATGGCCTCATCCTGAAGCTTTAATTTGTTCTTTGTTGTTTATTGGTTTGTGGTTGAGCTTCATTAGCAAAAAACCTTATTGGGGCTTGTTTTTATCTGCCCTAGCAGCCACTCAATTCCAGCCTTTGGCATTGATAACGGTCATGCTAGCCTTAAAAATATTGTTTGCAGAAGGTGTCTCTGTTAAGGTCCTTTTGAAATTGTTTTTTTGTTCGCTGATCGTTTTAGTACCATCTGTTTTTTACTACTACCATTTTGGTGTGACGAACCTTGTGAGTGAATTGGGATACCTGGATTCAAAATACATGACTTTCAATAGAACCTGGGGCTTCTTTTTCGACTTTAACCAAGGTTTAATCATCAGCTTTACCGTGTTATTGATCGTCTACCTTTCTCTACTTTCGATTGTTTCGGCTCAGCGCATCAAAAGGAAAGAATGGAAACTCTTTGATTTTTCTTATTTCATTTTACCGATTGCGTTAATTGTGGTAGTGATTTCTACCAGTATGGCGAACTGGAACGGCGGAGGCGCCAACAATCACCGCTATGTCAACTATGTAGGAACTTTGATTTTATTTCATTTTATTTATTTGTTGTGGACGATAAAGAATGACCTCTGCCAACGTATTATGTTACTGGTTACTGTGGTATCACAAATGTATGTCATTAATTTTTTCGGCGGATTTCGGGGGGCTACGAGTTTTTATGAAGATCATAAAAGTCTGACCAGGTACATTTTGAATAACTTCCCTGAATACTACAATCCTGATCCATGGATTTTCATCATTCGTACCGACAAGGTGCGCAACATGGAATTTTACAGCAAAGGCGTTGTTTATGTAGATGACAACTGGGATTTCAAGAAAGCACTGGTGCATAAAGATTCTATGGATTACATCCGCCTGGGTAATCTGACAAAGGATCAGGTCGTAAAATTAATTGATGGAAAAAGCGATCAGTATGGTTGCATTTACATTAACGAAGGTGAAGTAAAAAACAGCTTATCACCTCAACAATATATTGAATTCAACAAGTACGTGAAGGTGAACGAAATCAGGAATGAAATGATAGTGAAATCTGATTTTACAGATCAGCTGAAACTACAATCCGGAGAAGATCAAAACCTTTACAACGAGTTGTTAGAAAAGGAAGTCTGGAAAATCTATCAAGAGAAATTTTGATCCTTACTTTTACTAATTCCCTGATAATATCTCTTTGAACTTAGGGCTGTAATTCTTTCTTTCGACTCATCTTTTTAGGTTTTATCATTAAAAAATATTTTCATTTACAATTAGACTAAAAAATGTAATATTGTCTATTAAAAATAAATTACCTACTACATGAAAAGGCAAGTCATTATCGCCATGCCTATTCTTTTTTGCATTGCTATTTTAATTTATTTGTGGGTAAAATTCGAAACGTTGGCGATAGAAGAAGCTGCTCAAATCGGACCAACAACAGTGTACAAAGAATTGATCCATACTTCAGAAGCTTTTGAAGTGCCTTCCGTCATATATTTCACGTCAACCAATGAACTAAAATTTGAAGGACAGCAATCGGCTTTTATTGCCAAAGATAATTTGTATGGTGTCACTTATATTTCCGATGCTTCTGAGCTATTAAGAGCTTCTGATTTGCTGGATGTTAGCTTTATGTTGTATGCAAAGCATCCTGTTACAACTGTGAAATTTGGCTTTTCTGTGGGAGATGCTAAAGAGAATTTAATTTTTTGTGCGGTTCCTGTCGAAGCTCTTAATGATACCTTAACCTGGGTGAAAAGAACTCTGTTCATACCTATAGACAAGCGATTGCTGAAAAAGGATATTAAATTACAATTGAGAAGTTATATTTTGAATGAAGGAAAAGAAGAATTTTATATAGATAATTTAGATATAAAAATTAAAGCTGTACAACTTTAGTATGCTTAAAGCTATTCATACCAAAGGAGTTGTAGAGGCCGGTTGCGATGAAGCGGGAAGAGAATGTTTGTCTGGACCCATGCCTCATCATCGTATGAGCTTTACTTTGTTACCTTTGGGAGAACAACTATCGCTTTTTTAGTTTTCTAAAAATATGATACATTCGTAAAAACTATTGACTATGCTGGTTTCAGAATTTTTTGATTTGTTGCTGAAAGAGTTGGAGGAGAATCCAAGTTTGCGCGGCTACTATCGTTTTTTAAACGAACCCAGCAAAGCCAAATTTATTTTTAGAAAACGTTATTATATCCAGCGTTTGGAATATATAGCCAATAGTGTTACCAAAGAAAAATCTATGATTTGGGATTGTGGTTGCGGCTATGGAACTACCGCTATATTTTTAGCATTGAACGGGCATACAGTATACGGAAATACACTAGAATATTATTTTGAGCAAATTCCACAACGCTTAAAATACTGGAGTCGCTTTGGAGATCTATCTCAATTAAAACTCGATTATAAAAATCATTTTGATATCAAGGAAAAGGCTCAATATGATTACGTGATCGCACAAGATACTTTACATCATTTAGAGCCTGTAAATGAAGCTCTGGACATTATCAGCGAAAGTTTGAAGTCGGGTGGAGAGCTCATTGCTATTGAAGAAAATGGAAAGAATATTTTCAACAGAACAAAAAATTATTTACGCAGAGGGAATAAGCGTATTCTTGAAATTTACGACGAGCGTTTGCAAAGAAATATTTTAATTGGCGATGAAAATACGCGTCCGCTCAACGAATGGAACGACTTACTTTCTACCAGCAAGATCTATATCGATAACAATTCGGTAGAATACGTTCGTTTGTATTTGCCCATCTCTTATAAATTTTCTTCTGAAGAAGCTTTAGATAAAAAGGAAAAAGAGATTTGGAAGAAGAATGCTTTCTTGAAGAAATATTTTTATTTCGGTACTAATTTCATCGCAATTAAAAAATGAAAATAGCTGTATCTACCCGTTTGTTTATTCCCGAAAAGAGAGACGGTATTGGTACATTCACCAAAGAGGTTTTTCAATATTTGTCGAACAAATATCAAGAGCACGAATTTCACTTTATTTTCGATAGGGCGCCTTCTCCAACGATTCAATTTTCAAAAAATGTTGTTGTGCACGTTGTTGGTCCGCCAACCCGTCACTACTCTTTAACATACCTTTGGTACAACATTTCAGTTGCTCTTTTATTAAAGAAAATAAAGCCGGATATTTTTATTTCTCCCGATGGTGTATTGCCTATTTTTTCTAAGGTACCATCAATTCCAGTATTGCACGATTTGGCTTTTGAAGTGCGTCCGAATGACTTGCCTTTTTTAGTGCGTACCTTTCTTAAAAAAACTTTATCCGCAGCGGCCAAAAGAGCTGCACGTGTAGCAACGGTATCTACCAATTCGAAAAACGATATCGAAAAACATTATAAAGTTCCGGCTGAAAATATCGATATCATTTACAGTGGAATCAGCAATCATTTTTCGCCTATAGGAACAGACGCTCAAAAAGTGATTCGCGAAAAATTCACCAACGGACAAGCGTATTTTATTTTTGTGGGGACAGTGCTGCCTCGTAAAAATTTACTGAATTTATTGAAGGCTTTCGACCTGTTTAAAAAGCAATCTTCATCACCCATGAAATTTGTAGTGGTGGGCAACGTGTGGTTGTGGGAAAAAGAATTGCAGGATACTTACGAAAACATGCCGTTTAAAAATGATGTAGTACTTGCTGGAAGATTAGAAGATAAAGAAGTAGCCGATTTGTATGCTTCGTCTTTTGCGGTGACTTACGTGTCGCATTACGAAGGTTTTGGTTTACCTGTGTTAGAAGCTTTTAATTCGGGAGTTCCCTTAATAACTTCTACAACTTCTTGTTTGCCTGAAATAGCAGGCGATGCAGCGTTATTTGCGAATCCGTCATCGCCCCAAGATATTGCCTCTGCGATGAATAAATTGTATTTGGATGCTCATTTACATCAGCAATTAATTGAATTGGGGACGCAAAGAAAAAATAAATTTACGTGGAGCGATACCGCCGAATTGTTGTGGCAAAGTGTATTAAAAGTAAAAGGAAATGCTTAAGTCGTATTTTAAAAAAGGAGTGGTTGAAGCAGGCTGCGATGAGGCGGGGAGAGGCTGTTTGGCCGGACCGGTCTTTGCGGCCTCGGTGATATTGCCGCCGAATTATAAAAACAAAATACTCGACGATTCAAAGAAGCTCAACGAAAAGAAAAGATTGTTGCTGAGAGAGCAAATTATGCAAGATGCCATCGACTATAAAATAGCGATGGTTGATCATTTGGAAATCGATGAAATAAATATTTTAAATGCTTCTTTTCTGGGGATGCATCGTGCTGTGGAGCAATTGCAAACGAAGCCCGAGTTGTTGTTGATCGATGGAAATCGTTTTAAAAAACATGCTACTATCCCTCATGAATGTGTGATCAAAGGCGACGGTAAATTTATGAGTATTGCCGCCGCGTCTATTTTGGCGAAAACATCGAGAGATGAGTTTATGGAAAAAATTCATGGCGAATTTCCTGCTTATCGTTGGAATATCAATAAGGGCTATCCTACTAAAGCGCATCGCGATGCTATTCGTGAATTCGGACCCACTTCTTATCACCGAATGTCGTTTACACTTTTGCCTTTAGGCGAGCAATTGTCGCTTTTTTAACCGCTATTTTGTTTATAAGTATTAAGCGTTAAGGCTTAATTCACCTTCTCTTGAAATACCTTTGTCTTTTCATTGAACAATCTTTATGTCGAAAAAAACAGGGGTCATTCTTATTGTTGTTTTATTGTTAGTAGCAGCTGGCGTTGTAGGTTATTTCATGTACGATGAAGTAGAAAAGGCAGAGCACGATGTTCAATTGACCTTAAATGCTATTCCTGAAAATGCAGGTTTAATTATTCGTGCTACCAATCCTTTCGAAAAGTGGAATCAATTGAAGGGAAAAGGTCAGTACTGGAAAGAGCTTCAAGGTATACCTGTATTTGCTACATTAGATAGTCAGATAACTTATTTTCAAAAAGCATTTACAGCCAATCCGAAATTACGTGCTCTAGTTGAAAAAGAACCCGCATTTTTATCCTTGCACATGGCGGGATTGCATGAATGCAATGTGTTGTTTAGTTTTTCATGCAAAGATGCGTCTGCATTAGCCGAGTTTCAAAAGGTGATGAATAGAGGCGACAGTGGTATTAAGGTTTTTACCCGCACTTATGAAGATGTAACGATTTACCAAAATTCTAATCTATCTACGGGTAAACAATATTCTTTGGCTTTATCGAGTGGTATTTTGGTGGTGAGTGAGAGTCCGATTTTGGTAGAAGATGCCTTGCGCTCTATCAAACACGGCTCGCCTTTGGTGCAAAATGCTTCGTTTTTAAAAGTATTTAAAACAGCCGATCCTTCTGCCGATGCAAATATTTTCATCAACTTTAAACGATTGCCCGATATGCTTTCTTTGGCGGTGCATAAAACCTTTGCCAAAGAGCTAAAAATGTTTACTGGTTTTGGCAATTGGAGTGAAAGTGATTTAAGAATAAAAGCAGAAGGTTTAGCTTTTTCAGGTGTTGCTTATGAGCCCGACAGTGTAAATTCCTATTTGAAATTGTTTGAAGATCAGGCACCACAAAAAATGAATGTCACCAATATTTTGCCCGATAACACTGCTTTTTTCTTGTATTATGGAATAGAAGATTTCGATAAATTTAAAAAAGGATACCGCAACTATTTATCGGGAAACAAAAGTTTATTCGATTTCGAAAAAACCTTGGCAACGCTTTCTGCTACTACCGATTTGGATATTGATGAAGATATCTTTTCGTGGATAGGCAAAGAAATTTGTTTGGTGTATGCGCAATCGAATGCCGATGATTTTAAACAAAATGCTTACTTGGTATTTCGCACCAATGATATTGAAAGCGCCGATGCTAAGTTGAAAGAGATTCAATCGAAAACCAATCCGGCAGGGGAAATGATTGAGTTTCAAAAATACAAGATAGAGAATTTAGGATTGGTTGATTTCTTTCCTAAAGTATTTGGAAACCTTGCCTCTTCTGTTACCCATTCCTATTACATTGTAATTGATGAGTATGTTGTTTTTGCCAATGAAGCAGGTGCTTTAAAGCATTTCATCAACTCGTATATGGGCGGAAAAATATTGGCTAAAGATGCCAACTTCATTCAGTTTATGGAGCAGTTTTCAGAGAATACTAATTTAATGACTTACCTCAATTTTAAGAAGTGCAATAATTTATGGAAAGCATTTGCAACGCCCGAATTGTTCAAAGAAATGGAGGCTTATGTAGATACCATCGCCAAATTTGAATCTTTTGGTTATCAGTTCAACATGAATGGAAATGTCTTTGCTACCAATGCTTTCTTAAAATACAATCCGAAGAAAGACAGCAAATCTTCATCGCTGGTAGAAATTCCGTTGGATAGTACTTTCTCTTTCCGTCCGCAAAAAGTGATGAATCATTTAACAAAAGAAAAAGAAATTATTTTACAAGACGATGCCAACAATTTGTATTTGTTAAACAAGGCGGGAGAAATTTTATGGAAGCGCAATTTGGGCGAAAAAATATTGGGTGAAATTCATCAAGTTGACTGCTATAAAAATGGAAAACTACAATACTTATTCAATACTACCACCAAGCTGTATTTGGTAGATAGAAATGGTGGAGATGTAAAAGGTTTTCCTGTTTCGTTAGTAGGTAAAGCAAGTGCTGGCTTAAGTTTAATGGATTACGAAAACACCAAGAGTTACCGAATTTTGATTCCGTTTACCAATGGTAAAGTTACCAATTACGATATTTCAGGTGGGGTAGTAAAAGGTTTTGAATTTTCGGGAATGCCTGCAGAAATTAAAACGCCAATGACTTACCTTTCCTTTGATAAGAAAGATTATATAGTGGTGGTGGATGTGCAAGGCAACATTAAAATCATGGGAAGAAAGGGAGAGGAAAAAGCGAAGGCGAAAGGGCGAGTGCCTAAATCGAAAATGAATGATTTCGTTGTCATTAAAGGCAAAACATTGGAGAAGTCGGCAGTGATGAATACCGACGCAAATGGCGTACTCACCATTCTTTACTTCGATGGTACTTCGCAAAAAATTTCATTTAAATCTTTCGATGCCGATCATCGCTGGTATTTGTGCGATGTAAATAGCGATGGTACTGATGATGTAGTGTTTTTAGACAACAATGTTATTGAGGCTTACCAAATGAATAAGAGTGAATTATTCTCGCTAGAAACAGGCGAAGCCAACTTAAAAGGAAGACTGTTTTTTGATGAAATAAAAGGCGAAACGTTTAGAATGGGATTTGCCGACTATAGCACCAACAAATTGTTCTTGAGCGATAACTCAGGAACTATCTTAGATGGTTTCCCGATAGATGCTTCTTCGCCTTATTTAATAGAGGATTTAGATGGTGATGGTTCAATAGAAATTATAGTGGGCGACAACAGAGCTAATCTCTATATTTTCCCGTTGCAATAAAGGAAACAAACGAAGTAACCTTTTGTATTTTGTCGCCGTACGAGAGCCTGTTCCTACGAAAAAATTGTTTGTTATGACTAGACCACTTCTTCTTGCTACAATATTGTTTTCCATGTCGTCGTGCTTGAAAGATAAGTACGACTTGCAAAACTTAGATACCAGTGGTTATCATCCAGGATTAGCAGCGCCGCTCATCAATACCAATTTGGTGCTGGGCGAATTAATTAAGAAAGTTGATACCACTTACATCTCTTCTGATAACAACAATTTATTGCATTTAACTTATGCCAGTACATTATTTTCATACAATGTTGCCGATTTAATTACCATTCCTGCTCAAAATATTTCTCAAAGTTTTAGCCTAAGCAATTTTAGTATTCCCAACATAAACACTTCAACTTCGATAACTTTGGGGAGTGTGGTGGCGAACATGAACAATCCCGAAAGAACAACTATTCAAAGTGCCAACGGCAACACAGCTCCTTTTCCTGCTGTGCCTGCACAAAATGGAGGTAGTTTTAATGTGCCTGCGCTAAGTGGTTTTAATTCGGCTACTTTTTATCAAGGTACTTTAACCATGGCGGTAACCAACAATTGGCCGGTGCAAATTACCAATGTGCAAATTGAAATAAGAAATCAAGGTAACAATTCTTTAATAGGAACCTTTAATTATCCTTCCATCCCTGCTTCAGGTACCTCATCAAAAAATATAAATTTAGCGGGCGTAACAATGAGCAGCGCTATAAAAATGGTAATTGCTTCATTTAGTTCACCAGGTACTTTGCCTGCTTCGGTGCCTATCGATTTGAATGATGATTTGGCGATAGATATTAGCACAGCAAATATTGGACTATTAACCGCTTCTGCGGTATTTCCTAGTCAGCAAGTGTTGAATCAAACCATAGAAAACAGCATTGCCATGTCGAATGGCGAACAGTTGAACACCATCATTTTAAAACAGGGAAATATTTCTTACGATATTGATTATGGTATTCGTGAGAACGCTCAAGTGCTTTTAACACTGCCTTATCTTACTAAAAATGGTACACCATTTAGCAAATTGATTAATCTAGCTTCAAATCATGTTTCAGCAACAAATGTTACAGGAAGTTTCGACTTGTCGGGATATACCTTCGATTTAACAGGGGGAGGCGCACATACCAATTACATTGCTGCAACTATTGTGGCCGATGTTGTTTCTTCAGGCAATCCAATTCCTATTGATACTGCCGATGCCGTTTCTGCAGATATTACCATTGATAACCTTGCCTTTTCTTATGCAGATGGTTATTTAGGTAATCAGCCCATTACGGTGCCTACCGATTCTTTAGATTTCTCTTTGTTCAATAAAAACGTAGGCATCAATGTATCTTTAGCCGATCCGCAAATTACTTTGAAATTTAAAAACTCTGTGGGTATTCCTATTAATGGAGATTTATCAGCTTTATCGGTTATTGGTGAAAATGGAAACACTGTTCCCTTTACTGGTATCGCCAATCCTTTGGTGATTAATAGTCCTGGTGCCGTGGGCCAAACCGCCAACACCAACATAGTAATCAACAAAAACACAAGTAACATCACAGCGGTGTTAACCAGCAACCCTAAAACCATCATTTATGGCTTAACTGCTGCTACTAATCCCAACGGATTTGGGGTAAATTTTATCACCGATTCTAGTTCTATAGATGTGAGTATGGAGATGGATGTGCCTTTTTACGGGAGCTTATCGGGATTGACAATTAAAGACACAGTGTCTTTTCCAGCTGAGGCTTTTAAGAATGTGTACACTGCTACTTTGCGAAGTATAATCACTAGTGAATTCCCTATAGAAGCGAGCGTGCAAATGTACTTTTTAGATGGGTCGTATGCCATGGTTGACTCTATATTTCCAAGTGGATACGAGCAAGTGGTACCTTCTTCTATCATCGATGTTAATGGGGAATTGGTTTCTGCCTCGGCACCTAAAACAACTGATATGACAGTGGATGCCGCCATGGCCGAAAAATTGAAAATAGCGAAGTATATTGTTGTGGCTACAAATCTAGCTACAGCAAACAATGGCGCGCAGGCGGCTAAATTTTATTCAACCTATAAAATGAATGTGAAGTTGGGAATATTGGCCAAAGTAAATATTGATATTAAAGAAAACTAATGATAAAAAGATTACTCTTGGCACTGTTATTTACAGCGCTTTCTTCTACTGTTTTTTCGCAAGGATTAACTTCCTACTTTATGGATATTGTTCCACAAAGTTCGCGCACTAATCCCGGACTGATGCCCAAAGCGAAGTTTCATTTAGGCTTGCCTATCATTTCAAATGTAGGTTTGAGCTTTGTAAATAGTGGTTTTGTCTTTTCTGATTTGTTTGCAAGGCAAGGTGGTGGTAAAATCGATATGGATTACATGCTGCCGGGTTTAAAAGACAACAATTATCTTTCCTTCAGCACCGACATTGATTTTCTTTCTTTTGGTTTTAAAGTGAAAGCTAAAAACTATTTCTCTTTTAATCTCACCAATAGAATGGCCTTTAACTTCGATTATTCTAAAGATTTCATGACTTTTTTAGCACAAGGAACCGTTCCTTTTATTGGTGAAAATTTGTCGATGCAGGGAACTGGTTTTCGTTTTTCTGCCTACAACGAATATGCTTTTGGATATACCCGTGAGTTTAATGATAAACTAACTGCCGGCGCTAAAATGAAGTTGCTGCAAGGTATTGCTGTTTTGAACAGTGAAACAGCAGATATTGCGATTGAAACAAGTTCAGATTATTCGCAAATCTCAGCCACATCAACCATTGGTGTTAAAATGGCTGGTTTGGCCATCTTAACCGATAGCAATGCTAGCTCACCTGCAGCTGGTTTAACTTCATTTGCCAATATGGGCTTTGCTTTAGATTTAGGCGGCACTTATAAGCTGAATGATAAAATCACTGTTTCGGCTTCGGCAGTTGATTTAGGCTTTATTCATTGGACTACCGATGCTCGTCGATATTACAACAACAAAGCAGAATTTTCTTGGGATGGTTTGGATGCCTATAAGTTTTTAAGTGATACTGCTGCATCAAAAGACTATGCTACAAACTTGGCCGACAGCTTGAAAAATATCTTTGGTTTGAAAAGAAGCGACAATGCTTTCAATAGCAATTTGGTGGGTAATATTTATATGGGTGGCCAATACAATTTCAATAAATGGTTTAATGCGGGGGCAGTGTTGCACGGACAAATTTATGAAGGTCGCTTGTATCCATCTTTTACTGTTGTTGGAGGTACCAAATTAGGTAGCGTCTTTCATTTTAATTTGAGTTATTCGGTGTTGAATAGAAGTTATACCAATATCGGTGCTGCGTTGGCGTTGAACTTGGGACCAATTCAAATTTATGCTGCGGGTGACAATGTTCTTGGTTTTACGCAATTGGATTATGCCAAAACGTTGAATGGTAGATTGGGTATCAACATCATGACGGGCTACACCAAAAAACGCACGAAAGATGAAAAACGAAACGATAAAATCAAACGTGAGTTGACCAAACAAGATAGCGATGGTGATGGCGTTAACGATTACGACGATAAGTGCAAAGATGCAATTGGTAAAGCAGAACACAAAGGTTGTCCAGATAAAGACGGCGATAATGTTCCCGACAATGAAGATATTTGTCCTACCGAATTTGGTAACTCAGAAACTGGTGGATGTCCAGATAGAGACAACGACTTAGTGGCCGATAGAGCAGATGCTTGTCCAGATGATTATGGAACTTTAAAAGGTTGTCCAGATTTAGATAAAGATAGCATCGCCGATAAAGATGATGCCTGTCCGAAAGTTAAAGGTACTCTTGCCATGCATGGTTGTCCTGATACTGATGGTGATGGCATTGCCGACGACAAAGATGCGTGTCCGCTGCTTAAAGGAGATGCTGCACATGCAGGTTGTCCAGATACCGATGCCGACGGTGTATTCGACAATGAAGATAAATGTCCGCAAGAAAAAGGTACAGTTGAGTTGAAAGGTTGTACAGATAAAGACACCGATCATGACTTTGTACCAGACGTGTTAGATGCTTGTCCGTTTAGAGTTGGTCCGGCAGAAAATAAAGGTTGTCCGGTGGAGTAATTCAAAATAAATTTTAATTTGAAGTGGAGTTCGTTTTTCAAGTATGGGAAACTAACTCCACTTCTCTCCGTCAGCTGACGGAGAGAGTGCGAAAATGCCTGTGAAAGGGGAAGAGGGATTTTATATATTTGCCTCACTAACTAAACAAAAAATGACTATCAAATATGAAAAATACCTCAAAAGGTATTCTCGCGATCTGCGCAATTCATCTACTTATTCCGAAATATTGTTGTGGAATGAATTAAAGGGCAAGCAAATTCTAAATGTTCAATTTAACAGGCAAAGACCAATTGGAAAGTACATTGTTGATTTTTTGTGTCCAAAAGCAAAACTAATAATTGAGTTAGATGGTATTTCTCATTATAACGAAGAAGCTTTTGAACTCGATCAAATTCGTCAAGTAGATTTAGAAAAAATGGGATATAAAGTTTTACGATTTCATGATGAAGAGGTAATGGATGACAGAGAAAATGTGGTTAGAGAAATCACCGATCAAGTAGCCAAAAGGATAGCTTAACTCTTTTTTCAAATTAACGCCTCTGTAACTCCACTTCTCCCTTTTTTAAAGGGAGAGTGTGCAATTGCCAGTGTTGGGGCAAGAGGGATTTCTATACGATAGCATTTGCAAGTGTATTTATTAGTAAAAAAACAAACAACGAAATCCCTCTTGCCTTTGCCCTCAAAGCCTTACACACTCTCCCTTTAAAAAAGGGAGAAGTGGGGTTACAGCGGCGTTCCCGAAAATAGTGTCGAATAAATACTAAACAATTACTAAATTTAATCAACTATTAGATTAAAAGATGATGATTTCATTTTTAAGAAAATACAAACACAACCGCTTTCTTATGTTAGCCTTTGCGTTTACTTATGTGGCTTTATCATGTTTGATTTTTGGTTCATTTTCAAACTACGGTATAGTGGGGATGATGATTTATGGTGAGCTTGCAGTAATGCCTATATTCTTTTGTTCGTATTATTTTTTGGCATAGTGTTATACTACCTGTTATGCACTTATTTGATGCTGATAAATTTTATTTTATTAGGTGATGCAACGCAATCTTAACCCAAATCTACACACTCGCCACCACACTTATCTCCACATTCACATCTTTAGGTAATCTCGATACTTCCACAGTCTCTCTTGCAGGGAAATTAGCGGTGAAATAAGAGCCGTATACTTCATTTACTTTGCCGAAGTTATTCATGTCGGAAAGGAAGATGGATGTTTTTACAATGTTCTCGAAACCCATTCCAGCTTCTTTTAAAATGGCTTCAAGGTTTTTCATTACCTGATGCGTTTCATCTGCAATGTTTGAAGTGTTTAAAGAGGAATCTGCGGGATTTATAGCTATTTGTCCGCTTACAAATAACATATTGTTTACCTTAACAGCTTGGTTGTATGGACCAATAGGTGCCGGTGCATTTTTAGTATTGATGATGGTTTTTGTGCTCATAGTTTTATTTTTGTGAGGCGAATTTAAAAAGAAAATGGCAGTAAAGTATAGCAAATATTTCGCTTATGGTTCTAACATGAATTTAGCTATGTTAGATAAAATGCACGTGCAGTATCAAAATGCTTTACCTGCTTTGTTACACGATTATGAATTGGTTTTTGCTGTGCCCGATGCTGAGAAAAATGAATTTGGTTTTGCTAGTGTAAAACCTCTAAAAGATGCTGTTGTAAAAGGATTGCTGATGGAGGTGGATGAGCAATCAATTCAAATTTTAGATGAGTATGAAGCATTTCCTGTTGATTATTTAAAACAAGATGTGCAGGTTGAATTGTTGAGTGGTGAGAACATAGATTGTTTTATTTATTTAGGTCATCCTAAAGTGGTGAGAGAGGGATTGAAGCCATGGCCCGGACATTCGGAAATAGTTGCTGCAATTCATGCACAGTATTTTAAATAGAAGCAATTACCTACCTTTGTTAGAATTAATACACTATGAAATTGTTTCGCTTTTTCTTTTTGTTTTTTGTTTTTTACACCCCAATAATTTTTGCTTGCGATTGTGATCCTTTAGATGCGCTGAGCAAAGAAAATTGTGGTGTTTACGATGTTATCTTTGAAGGTAAAGTCGATAAGGTAGATAGTTGTGCAGATGGAGAAATAAATATCTCGTTTTTAATTCAAGATTTATTTAAGGGCAATTATTTGTCGGTTGTGAATGTAAAGAACAATTGTGCCGAAGGTTGCGAAATGCATTTTGAAAAAGGAGATGTTTGGCTCATTTACGCCGAAAAAAACAATGCACAAGATGTAATTGTTCACTTTTGTTCGCGCAGCAGAAAACTCAATTTAGCTCAAGAAAAAGACGATTATGTGGTGGCATCTGGCTTAACTTATCAGCAAGAAAAAGATAAATTGATTTCATTTTTTAGTGTAAACGAAGAGAAAAATAGCAATCTAAAGCCTCGCACCTACGAAAAGGTTGATCCTTCACTTATACCTGTTTTATTGATTGTTTCTGTAGTTTTTATTTTGCTGGCCATGTGGGCTTTCAAAAAATTTGTAAAGTAATAGCTAGTATTAATTATGCTCTGTACATTTAACCAAAATCTAAAAAGCATGCATAAGTTTTTTTTTGCACTACTGTTAGCTACATCTTTTAATTCTATTGCACAGGCGCAGCCAATAGCGCCTGCTTACCAAGACATGGGAGGCATAGGTTATGCAAGAAGTTCAAATGGCTTTCATGCAAAAGTTTTCTACGAAGTTCTAGCACTTCGATCTTTATCGGGTGGTTTGGGCGTTAAATTTTATTCTAGCAGAACGTTTAGTTTCGAACCTTCTTTTCATTACGATTTTTTGAGAAATGTGTCGTTGGCAAAGGCGGGCTTTCATTTTAATCATAAGATTTTACATTTGGGTTTAGAATACGCTTTCGTGAATAATTTTCACCACGGACTCTCTTATATGCCTGCTTACTTTGGTATTGGTAATCGCCATAAATGGTCGATATGCTACGTGCGCAACTTTTTATTAGAAAGGGGTAATGAATTTCATTACCCCTTGCATCAAATTTCTTATCGTCAAAATATTCACCTGAAAAAACACCACCGAAAAGAGAAGGCCACTGCTGTAGATTTTGCTTTCTAAAGAAGCCAATTTATCCAGCAATTTTTGTTCTGTAGCCTCTTTCATATCTTTAGCTGCTCTCTAATTTACATCTGAGTCTTTGTTTTCGCCATAATAAACAATGATGTTCTGCAGCAAGTTGTTGGCATTTGTCATTGCTGCATAATATTTTTAGTGGATGTAAGCACCAAATCTGTTCCGTTTTTTAAAGCACGCAATCAGTGCAGCTAAATGTTAAACAAACTTATTAATGCCAGCTTTCTCTTCTGTACAATGCTAAAATTGACCATTAAACATTAAACATTGAACTATTTTTCAACTTATGTGGATAAAAATATAAAATATTGCCGAAGCAAAATTTTATTTTTGATACATGAAGTTGTGTATAGCCGAAAAGCCAAGTGTAGCTAGTGAAATTGCCAAAATTGTAGGAGCCAATAGCCGAAGAGATGGTTTCTACGAAGGAAATGGCTACTGGGTGTCGTGGACTTTCGGACATCTGTGCGGGTTAAAAGAACCTCACGATTACAAGGAAAGTGATAAGTTTTGGGATTTGTATAATCTGCCCATTGTGCCTAAAGAATTTGGCATTAAGCTCATCGCCAATAAAGGAGTAGAAAAGCAATTCAATACCATTAAGAAATTAATTAGTGAGTGCGAGGAAATCATCAACTGTGGTGATGCCGGACAAGAAGGAGAGCTCATTCAACGATGGGTGATGAAGCATGCCGAATGTAAGGTGCCGGTTAAACGTTTGTGGATATCGTCGTTGACAGAGGAGGCCATTAAAACAGGATTCAAAAAATTAATGGATGCTAAAGATTTTGATTCTTTGTATAACGCTGGTGAATGTCGCGCTATTTCAGATTGGTTGTACGGTATAAATGCCACACGTTTGTTCACGATGAAGTACGGAAAAAACAAACAGGTTTTTTCGGTGGGTAGAGTTCAAACGCCAACATTAGCAATGATTGTGCAGCGTTATCATGAAATTGCCAACTTCGTTCCGCAAACGTATTTCGAGCTCAAAACAAATTATCGCGAAGCAATTTTTTCTTACTCAAAGGGAAAAATTGATGACGAGAAAAAAGCGAAAGAATTATTAGAACAAATAAAAGATTTACCTCTCGAAATTAAGAAGGTAAGTATCAAAGAAGGAAAAGAATTTTCGCCCAATTTATTCGATTTAACTTCCTTGCAAATTGAAGCGAATAATAAACTTGGTTTATCGGCAGAAAATACCCTTGGTTTTGTGCAAAGTTTGTACGAAAAAAAGTTAGTCACTTACCCTCGTGTTGATACCGTTTTTCTTCCCAACGACATGTATCCTAAAATTAAAGGAATGCTGGAAGGACTAACAGAATACCGTGAATTGGTGAAGCCTATTTTAGAGAAGAAAATACCAAAACCTAAAAAGGTTTTTAACGACAATAAAGTCACCGATCACCACGCCATTGCGCCAACCGGAGTGATAGCCAATAATATTTCGGGCTTAGAAAAAGAAGTGTACGATTTAATCGCATTACGATTTATCGCTGCTTTTTATCCAGAGTGTAAAGTCTCGAACACCACCATTGATGCGCAAATTGGCAAACACGCTTTTAAAGCCACAGGTAAGCAAATTTTAGAACCAGGATGGAGAGCAGTTTTAGGAACAGAAAAACAGCGTGAAGCAGGAGATAAAAAAGAAACGCCCGATGATGAAAAAGTATTGCCTCATTTCGATGAAGGAGAAAGCGGTGTGCACCAACCTTTAGTAGATAAAAAGAAGACATCTGCACCAAAAGAATACACCGAAGCAACGTTATTGCGCGCCATGGAAACAGCGGGCAGAGCTATAGAAGACGATGAGTTGAAATCGTTGATGAAAGAAAATGGAATAGGCCGTCCGTCAACTCGAGCGAACATTATTGAAACGCTTTTCAAAAGAAATTACATAGAGAAAAAAGGAAAAAAAATATTGGCCACAGAAATCGGAATTCATTTGATATCTGTGATTCACAATCCAACTTTAAAATCGCCAGAGCTTACAGGTATCTGGGAGAAAAAATTGCGACAAATAGAAAATAACGAATTCTCTGCTCCTCAATTTATCAAAGAGATGGAGGAGTTGGTGCACTCACTGGTAACCGAGGTGATTTATGATATTCGTCCGGTAGAGGCGAAGCCCATTGTTTGCCCGAAATGCAAAACCGGCAAAATCATCAAAGGCAAAACAGCCTATGGCTGCAGCGAATGGAAGGGCGGCTGCACATTTAGAATTCCATTTGATATGGTTTCTGCGGAGGCTGATGTGGAGAAATTGATAGGAGATGGGAAAGTAACAGCGAATAACAAATTAGTACTTCTAAGCGGTTTGGTGTCTTCGTAGAGCCATCCGTCAGCTGACGGATGGCTCTACGGAGAAATTTGCACAGAATGTTTCTTATTTCTTTCTGCAAATCATCAATCCGTCACGAACGGGAAGGAGCACATTTTCTGCACCTTCGTGGTTTTGAATATAGTTGTTGAATTCTAAAAGTTTTTTGGTGTCGGTGTCATTCGCTTTCACGCTATCTACAACCTTTCCGCTCCACAAAACATTATCGGCAATGATGTATCCGCCGCTCTTTACCTTATCGAAAACCAAGTTGAAATAAGGGAGGTAGTTTTCTTTGTCGGCATCAATAAAAACGATGTCGAATTGTTCATTTAAGGTGGGGATAATTTCTAAAGCGTTGCCTATGTGTTGTTGTATCTTGTTTTTGTAAGGAGAAGCATCAATGTGTTTTTGTACAAATTCTTGCAATTCTTCATTGATGTCGATCGTAATGAGTTTTCCATTTTCTGTTAATCCTTCTGCTAAGCAAAGTGCCGAATAACCAGTGTAAGTGCCAATTTCCAAAATTCTTTCGGGTTTAATCATCTGACTAAACATAGAAAGAATTCTGCCTTGCATGTGGCCCGATAACATGCGTGGTTTCAATATTTTTTGATGTGTTTCTCGATTTAAATTGCACAGCCATTCGCTCTCTGCTGAGGTGTGCATTTCGCTGTATTTTTCTATCTCTTCTGGTAAAAAATTCATGGGACAAAGATATAAAATTTGAGTATTGTTGGCGTAGGGGCGAACTGTGTTCGCCCGAAACAAAAAAGGGCGAGCACAGCTTAGTCATGGTCGGAAGAAAAATAATTCGTTTTTTTTTGATTACTATCTTCACTAATGGGTCACTAACTTCACTTCTCTCCGTCAGCTGACGGAGAGAGTGCGCAAGGCTTTGAGGGCAAAGGCAAGAGGGATTTTGTGCCTTGAAATATTTCGAGTTTAACCAATTA
>CAMBXP010000055.1 GCA_945871895.1 Chryseobacterium gleum
CAATATTGATATCTTATTATTGGGCGACCGCAAGGGTGCGCCCCTACGGTGAAAAACACACGTTATCAACACCCTTTTTTTCATCATCTTTAATCTCTCCCTGTTACAAATCATTCATTCAGCATTATCTTGCAGCATGAAGTATTTTCTTTTTTGCTTTTGCCTTTTAACTTTTGCCTTTTCTTCTGCGCAGCGCGGTTTAGAATTAAGCAACATTAAAGATGCAGAAGTGCTCGATTTATCGCGCATGAATTTAGATTCTTTGCCCCACCATATCAGCTCGTGCAGCAAATTGAAGAAGATTGATTTGAGTGGAAACAGGCGAATAAAGGTGAATGATACTTTTAAGAAATTAGCCAAGCTACCACAACTTGAAACGCTGATTGTCGATTACTGCAATTTGTACTTTTTGCCTTCGGTAATCAATGAATTCAGGCATTTGAAAGTTTTATCTGTTGAAGGAAATGGAATTAGTTGGCTGCCCCCTACTTTTAAAAACTTGCCTCTAGAAGAACTCAATTTAGCCAAGAATAATATTGATAGTTTAAACATCGGATTTTATTCTTTGTTGAAATTGCGAAGCTTGAATTTCTCTCAAAATCCAGGTGTTGCCAGAGATTACAACATGGATATTTTAGCTTCTTTTCCCTTGTTAAACACCTTGATTTTACAGCATTCGAAAGCCATCTCAAAAGATGTAGGCAATTTGAAAGCATTAACGCATCTCGATTTGTCGGGAAGCTACATTAAATCATTACCTCAAGAAGTTTCTAAGTTGAGTCGATTGCAAAGTATTGATATTCATGATTGCGCTCAGCTCGACCTTAGCGTTTGTTTAGAGTATTTCACTTCACAAAAATATCTCAATGAAATTCATTTCGGACACTCGCATTTCTCTGTTATTCCCTACAATATTTCAAAATTGAAGTCCTTAAAAACAATGCATATCTACAACTCTATTTTAGGAAGATTGCCTTCGTCTTTTAAAGATTTGCGCGTCACTGCAGTTCATTTTCACCATTGCTCATTTACGCAACAAGAAGAGCTCTTCGCCGAGTTGAATAGAATTAACAAGCAAGCC
This sequence comes from Chryseobacterium gleum, assembly GCA_945871895.1. Taxonomy (GTDB): domain Bacteria; phylum Bacteroidota; class Bacteroidia; order Flavobacteriales_C; genus JAHEZL01. The sequence continues at coordinate 1,082 of CAMBXP010000055.1, forward strand.
ATCGTGGATAGTGAAAAAGAAAAACCCTACGCTTACAACAATACATTCAATGCTTTAGTTCTTAGTCATATAAGTGAACGACCTCTGCAAGATTATTTATTGCTCACCTCTAAAGTGTACGTTTCGCTAAAACGCAACGTGAAGAAAAACACCTTTTCGTTCACCATAGAACCTCAATATGGCTATAATGAAAAACAAATGCAGTTTTGGGGAGATAAGGTGAAGGCCTATCCCGAACTGAAGGAGTACAAAGGCATTCGATGGAATTATACAGGAACGAAAACGCTAGAAGATATCGACAATATTTACATTTTGAGTGAGAAAGACGACTTGCAAAAAATGAAGAAAAAGAGCAATGTGAATTTGTATGTTTTAAATCTGCAAGACATCATTATTTCTGCCAATAAGAAGGAAGACAGCTATATCATGTCATTCTCTCGAGGCTTTGATACACTCAATCTAAAAGTGTTGCCCGAACACAATATTAGCGACCCAAAAAAACTACAAAATTGGCACAAAAGCAGATACGATAATTATTTGGCCGAAAGAGTAAAGCGCGAGCAGAAATGGCTCTTACTGGATGAAAAATATGTTTTGTCGTATCGAAAATATGAAGAGCAATTGGAGGAATATAGAAAACAATTAAACACAAAATTTTACCATGAATTCGAGAAGTAGGGAGGAAAGTAAAAAGTTAAAAGCGATAAGCCAAAAAGGGATTGGTTTTTTACTTATTGCTTTTAACTTTTTAATTCTAAGTAGTTTCAATATTTCATCTCGCTATTACAATCAAACAGCCAGCGATTTTTTTGCTTCTGGTTTGGCAGATAAAACTTTAAATGTAAATTCTGCAGATCCCGAATTGTTGAATGCCACAGTATTTCATGCCATAAATTTACTCAGAGAAAAGAAAGGAAGAACAGCTTTCGAGTATTCTGATGAGCTATATAAAATGAGCAAAGAATACATGGATAAGATGGAGAAAAAGAAATTTACAGATCCGGAAGCGATACAAAAACGATATGCAAAGGTGATGTTGAACGACGCGAAAAAAAAAGGATTTAAAGGCACTTTAGTAAACATGAATGCCATTGAATATGAAGCAATAGATTACAATGGCAAAGAATTTTTCTACAATAGAAAGGACAGCACCACCGCGCTGCATCTCTTTTATGGCAAGCCTCCTGTAAAAAATGAGAAGAAACCCGAAAGAGATTCTATTGCTTGCTATACTTACAAAACCTTCGCTGATGCTTTGATTGAGGAGTTAGTAAAATCCGACAAGCAAAAGATTACCACCAGCAAAGCCTATCGTTTTTCGGCCTGCGTGCTGCAATGGGATTACTCTACTTTATACAAGAAGAGAATACCAAAAATCAAGTTAATGCAAGTAGCTGGCGGCTTTCAAACTGATTTGATGGAGGAGGATCTTGACGAAAAGTAGCGCGTTTCACCACTATTTTACGTCCTTAACTATTGATTTTTAGAATATTAAGTGCCTTTGCTTGTGAAATCCTTGCAAATATCTTTTTTTTTATATCTTTGCAGGCTCTCTGAAAAAAACAGAACGTTATGAAAGGGTTTGTAATCAATTTCGTGGGACTGAAAGATGGGAAGCACGATTACGAGTTTGATATCGACGAGAAGTTCTTTGGAAGCCTTGATTACTCTATTGTAGAGAAAGGTAAGATTAAGATGAACATGACCTTGGAAAAGAAGCCAGGCGTGTTGCTTTTAACCTTTAACTTCAAAGGTTTTATCGATGCTGTGTGCGATCGTTGTGGTGATGAATTTCAACTTCCTTTGGAAGGCGAAGATCATTTAACAGTGAAATACAGTCCGACTGAATACGACGAAGAATCAGAAGATGTAGTATTGTTAGAGCCACAAGCTAATTCTGTGGATGTAACACATTACATTTATGAAGCGATAACACTTTCTTTACCGCTGAAAATGGTGCATCCCGATGATGAAGAAGGATACAGTACTTGCAATGAAGAGGCAATTAAAGCATTGGAGAATTTAGCTCCATCAGAGAACAAAGACATTGACCCGCGTTGGGACAAATTAAAAAGTTTTAAAAATTAAATTAAATAGACCATGGCACATCCTAAGAGAAGGCACTCAACCACAAGAAGAGACAAAAGAAGAACTACTTATAAAGCGGTTGCTCCTACTATTTCATCATGTTCAAACTGCGGCGCTACTGTTCAATTACACAGGGTTTGCGGTGAGTGTGGGTATTACAAAGGAAAGCAAGCAATAGAAAAAACAGTTGCAGCTTAATTAAGTCAACCCCCTGCATTTAATGCGTATTGGTATTGACATAATGGGAGGCGACTATGCTCCCAAAACCACCACAGGCGGCGCCGTGGCAGCAAGAAAAGAATTGCCTGCCGACGTTGAATTGGTGTTGATTGGTGATGCCAATCTTATTCGTGAGGAGCTTGCTGCTTGCGGAGCAAAAGAAAGCGATTTCACTATTGTTCACACCACTTCTGTTATTGAAATGGCTGAACATCCGGTGAAAGCTTTCAAAGAAAAACCCGATTCGTCTATCTCCATTGGCTATAAAATGTTAGCCACAAAACAATTAGATGGTTTTGCAAGTGCCGGTAATACTGGCGCTATGATGGTAGGGGCGATGTATGCGGTGAAAACAGTTCCCGGACTCATTCGCCCGTCTCTTATCTCTCTGCTTCCCAAAGAAAACGGCAATACCAATGTGATTTTAGATGTTGGTGTAAATGCCGACTGTAAACCTGATGTATTGTACCAATTTGGCGTTTTAGGTTCTATCTACGCTAAGTTGATTTTGAAATACGATAACCCTAGAGTTGCTTTATTAAACATTGGTGAAGAAGCGGAAAAAGGCAACTTGAATACGCAGGCGGCTTATGGTTTAATGAAAGATACCAAAGACTTTAATTTCGTTGGTAACATAGAAGGAAGAGATGTTTTCGACGATAAGTGCGATGTTATTGTTTGCGACGGATTCACAGGAAATATCGTGATTAAGGAAGGAGAAGGAATTTATCACCTCATGAAAAAAAGAGGAATTGTTGATGAATACTTCGAGCGCTTCAACTACGAGATTTATGGAGGGAGTCCGATTTTAGGTATAAATTCAACTGCTGTTGTTGGACACGGAATCTCTAACGAAACAGCCATCAAGAATATGATTCTCTTAACGAAAGATGTAGCGGCTGCTAATCTTTCTAATATTATCAAAGAAGCTTTTAATTAAATGGGTAAAACTCACGCTGCCATTACTGCCATTGGAGGATATGTTCCCGACTATATCTTAACCAACGCAGAATTGGAAAAATTGGTAGATACTACCGATGAATGGATTACTACTCGCACGGGAATCAAAGAAAGAAGAATTTTAAAAGGAGAAGGAAAAGCAACTTCTGATATGGCTGCTGAAGCCGTAAAGGAATTGTGCCAAAAAAGAGGTATTTCTCCTGAGGAAATTGAATTGGTGATTGTAGCTACGGTTACGCCCGATATGCCTTTTCCTTCAACCGCAAATATTACATGTGATAAATTAGGCGCGAAAAACGCATGGGGTTTCGACCTTAGTGCTGCTTGTTCGGGCTTTTTGTACGCTTTGTCTACAGGTGCAAGCTTTATCGAATCAGGCAAGCATAAAAAAGTTGTTGTAGTGGGCGCCGATAAAATGTCGGCTATCATGAACTATAAAGACCGCGCCACCTGTATCATCTTTGGTGATGGTGCTGGTGCTGTTTTATTGGAGCCAACTGAAGAAGAAGTAGGTGTAATGGATTCTGTGTTGAAGAGCGATGGTTCTGGAAGAAATTTCTTGTACCAAATGGCCGGAGGTTCTTTGATGCCTGCTTCTCACGAAACAGTTGATAACGGCACGCATTACGTATTTCAAGAAGGTAAAACAGTATTCAAATTTGCTGTTACCAATATGGCCGATGTTTCTGCCGAGATTATGGAAAGAAACAATTTGAAATCGGAAGATATCGCTTGGTTGGTGCCTCATCAAGCCAACTTAAGAATTATTTCTGCTACTTCTGAAAGAATGGGATTGCCCGATGAAAAGGTGATGATCAACATTCAGAAATATGGTAACACTACCGCAGGAACAATTCCTTTGTGTTTGTGGGATTATGAAAAACAATTGAAGAAAGGTGACAATTTAGTGTTGGCTGCTTTTGGTGGAGGTTTCACTTGGGGGGCTACGTACATTAAATGGGCATACAATTCGAATGAATAAATTTTGATTTTTAATTGGCATTCGGAATCCACAAAATCATTCTATATTTAGAGAGTGTGGATTTCATAAAAAAAATATATTTTAGTCAAGAACTTAAAAAAGAGCAGGGATTATGGAATTAAATGAAATTCAAGACTTAATCAAATTCGTAGCAAAATCAAATGTTAGCGAAGTTGAGTTGGAAACGAAAGGCTTTAAATTGGTGGTAAAGAACAAAGCACCAGAAGCGCAACAAGTAGTTACTGTTACTGCAGCGGCTCCATTGGCAGCAGCGGTTCAACAAGCAGTAGCGCCTGCTCCAGCAGCACCTGTTGCAGCAGCAGCTCCAGCAGATGACACTTCAAAATACATTACTGTTAAATCTCCAATGATTGGAACATACTATAGCAAACCTTCTCCAGATAAACCAGTTTTCGTAAAAGAAGGCGATGTTGTTAAAGTGGGAACTGTGCTTTGCGTGGTTGAAGCCATGAAATTATTCAACGAGATTGAAAGTGAAGTATCTGGTAAAATCGTTAAGATTTTATTGTCAGATAAAACGCCAATCGAGTACGATCAGCCAATGTTCTTGATCGATCCAAACGTATAATTTACAAACAATAACCGCCCAAAAGGGCATTCTGTTATGTTTAAAAAAATATTAATCGCCAATCGCGGGGAAATTGCGCTACGTGTAATTCGTACCTGTAAAGAAATGGGAATTAAAACCGTTGCGGTTTATTCTACAGCTGATAAAGACAGTTTGCATGTTCGCTTTGCTGATGAGGCAGTATGTATCGGTCCGCCTCCAAGTTCTGAGTCGTATTTATCAATGCACCGCATCATTGCAGCTTGTGAAATCACCAATGCCGATGCTGTGCATCCTGGTTATGGATTCTTATCTGAAAACGCTAAGTTTTCTAGAATTTGCCAAGAGCATGGAATAAAATTCATTGGAGCATCACCAGAAATGATTGAGGCCATGGGCGACAAGTCTTCTGCAAAAGACACGATGATAAAGGCTAAAGTTCCTTGTATTCCGGGTTCACCGGGATTGCTGAAAGATGTTACCGAAGCAAAAAGATTAGCTAAAGAAATTAAATACCCTGTTATCATTAAAGCAACTGCTGGTGGTGGCGGTAGAGGGATGAGAATTGTGTGGGAAGAGAGTAAATTAGAGGAATTGATGGACAGTGCTAAACGTGAGGCTGGTGCTGCGTTTGGTAACGACGGCTTGTACATGGAGAAATACATCGAGAGTCCGCGCCACATCGAAATCCAAATCGTAGGTGACCAATTCGGTAGAGCTTGTCATCTTTCAGAAAGAGATTGTTCTGTTCAACGTCGTCACCAAAAATTGGTAGAAGAAACACCTTCTCCATTCATGACGAAAGATTTGCGTAAAAAGATGGGAGAGGCTGCTATTAAAGCTGCTAAAGCCGTTAAATACGAAGGAGTGGGTACAGTAGAGTTTTTAGTGGACAAACACCGTAATTTCTACTTCATGGAGATGAATACGCGTATTCAGGTAGAGCACACTATTACAGAAGAAGTTATCAATTACGATTTAATTCGTGAGCAAATAAAGGTAGCAGCTGGTATTCCAATTTCTGGCAAGAACTACGAACCACAATTGCACGCTATTCAATGCCGTATCAACGCCGAAGATCCATACAACGATTTCCGTCCGTCACCTGGTACCATAACCAATTTTCACTCTCCAGGCGGCCACGGTATTCGTATAGACACGCACGCTTATGCGGGCTACAAGATTCCACCAAATTACGATTCAATGATTGGTAAATTAATCACTGTAGCTCAAACACGTGAAGAAGCAATCGCCAAAATGAAACGTGCTTTAGAAGAGTTCGTTTGCGAGGGAATTAAAACAACAATTCCTTTTCACTTGAAATTGATGGATAACAAAACTTTCATTGATGGAGAGATTACAACGAAGTTTATGGATACATTTGAGTTTTAGGAAATAGGAAATCCCGCTTAATCAGCGGTATTTTTTTTTAAATACCAAGGCAACCAAAATTCTTTTTTGCACTCTTGTAACTAAATTGCGTTCTTTAGCTCTTACCATGATAACTCAAAAAACAAACTATATGAAAAACATTTTTAGAATTTTAAGTCTAGCTCTTGTGGTTGCTTTGGCTTCTTGTACGCAAGATCCAACCACCTACAAACAAATTGTTAAAAACAATACCGATACTACGATTACTTTTATTGCAGTAAGTAAAACGTGTCACAATACCTATACCTTGAAGCCAGGAGAAGAGGTGACTACGCACGATGCTCAAGTAGTGAACGCACCAGCCGACTGCAAAGACCATCAATACACTGTAACTCCTGAATTAGATGACAGCTATACCGATATCACCAATGCTGCCAATTGGGATTTCGAAAAAAAGGATAAAACCGTTACTTGTCGATTTACCTTCGAAAAGCGCTAACAAAAAAAACTGTAATGGTGGCCGATAGAGATTCTCTATCGGCTTTTTTCATTTAATTATTTTAATTGTTTGGCAAATACCCTTTTTTAGGTATTTTTGCGTTGTTTAGAATTAATCTAAATAAAACGATAGCTATGATAAACGTTAGTGAAAGTGCAAAAAATCAGGTGGACAGATTGCTTAGCGATGGCAGCAATGCGCCTGGAAGTTTTATTCGTGTGGGCGTTAAAAGCGGCGGCTGCTCGGGCTTATCTTACGATTTAAAATTTGATACCGACCTAAAACCTGAAGACAAAGTGTTTGAAGATAACGGTGTGAAGATAGTAGTCGACAAGAAAAGTCTGCTCTATTTAGCTGGAACCACTTTAGAATTTGAAGGCGGATTAAACGGAAAAGGATTCAATTTTAACAACCCTAACGCTTCTCGCACCTGCGGATGCGGAGAAAGTTTTGCTGTATAGATTATGAGTGAAAGCGAAAAAGCCATAAAAGAAGCCACCACCGGAGAATACAAATACGGTTTTACTACCGATGTTGAATCTGATAAGGCGCCCAAAGGATTGAATGAAGATATTATTCGTTTGATTTCTTCAAAGAAAAACGAACCAGAATGGTTGTTAGATTGGAGATTGAAAGCGTTTAAAATTTGGCAAGGTATGGAAGAACCAACCTGGGCTCACGTTCAATATCCCGAAATTAATTTTCAAGATATCATTTACTATTCTGCACCTAAACCTAGAAAGGTGTTAAACAGTTTAGATGAGGTAGATCCCGAAATCATCAAGACTTTCAATAAGCTTGGAATTCCTTTAGAAGAACAAAAAATTCTATCGGGTGTTGCTGTTGATGTGGTGATGGATTCGGTTTCTGTTAAAACTACTTTCAAAGAAAAGTTAATGGAGCTGGGAATCATCTTTGGTTCTTTTAGCGACGGAGTGCAACATCATCCAGAATTGATTAAGAAATATTTGGGGTCTGTTGTTCCTATGACCGACAACTACTATGCAGCATTGAACAGCGCGGTGTTTACCGATGGTTCTTTCTGCTATATTCCAAAAGGGGTAAGATGTCCGATGGAATTATCAACTTACTTTAGAATTAATGAATCGAATACCGGACAGTTTGAAAGAACATTAATCATTGCCGAAGACGATTCTTATGTAAGTTATTTAGAAGGTTGCACTGCTCCTCAGCGAGATGAAAATCAGCTACACGCTGCTGTAGTAGAATTGGTGGCTTTAAACAATGCAGAGATTAAATATTCTACTGTTCAAAACTGGTATCCTGGTGATGCTAAAGGCAGAGGAGGTATTTACAATTTCGTTACCAAACGCGGTATTTGCGCTGGTGTGAATTCTAAAATTTCATGGACACAAGTAGAAACTGGTTCTGCTGTGACTTGGAAATATCCTTCTTGTATTTTGAAAGGCGACAACAGTGTGGGTGAGTTTTATTCTGTAGCTGTTACCAATAATTTTCAGCAAGCCGATACAGGTACCAAAATGATTCACATTGGTAAAAACACCAAGAGTACTATCATTACCAAAGGTATTTCTGCTGGAAAAAGCAACAACTCTTACAGAGGATTGGTGAAGATTAACAAGAGTGCCGAAAACGCAAGAAATTTCTCTCAATGCGATTCATTGTTGTTGAGCGATAAATGTGGAGCACACACTTATCCATATATAGAGTGCAACAACAAAACAGCTAAAATAGAGCACGAAGCAACTACTTCTAAAATTGGTGAAGATCAATTGTTCTATTGCAATCAGCGCGGTATTAAAACCGAGAAAGCAATTAGCTTAATAGTAAACGGATTTTGTAAAAATGTAATGGATAATTTACCAATGGAATTTGCTGTTGAAGCGAAAAAACTGTTAGAAATTTCCCTAGAAGGTAGTGTGGGATAAGATCGTTCAATGTTTAATGTTCAAAGTTCAATGTTAGCAATATAGAAATGGCAGGGTTTAAATCGTTTGAAGATATGGATGCATGGAAGTTAGCAAGAAGCCTTTCTCTAAAGGTTTATAAACTAAGTTCTCGGCAGCCCTTTTTCAATGATTTTGCTTTGAGAGATCAAATAAGAAGAGCCGTAATTTCTATTTCAAGTAATATGGCCGAAGGATTTGAACGAGAAGGGAACAAAGAATTTGTGCAATTTTTAAGCATAGCTAAAGCATCAACAGCAGAAGTTCGCTCACAACTTTATCTGGCTTTTGATTTAGGTTATATAAACAATGAAGAATTTGAGCAATTAAAACTAGAAACATTAAACGTAGGAAAAACAATATCAGGATTAATTAAATATTTAAGATCGTCAGAACTAAAAGGCTCAAAGTATTCAGCTAACATTGAACTTTGAACATTAAACATTGAACTAAAATTATGTTAAAGATTAAAAATTTAAAAGCTTCCATCAACGGAAAAGAGATTTTAAAAGGTTTAAACCTTGAGGTTAAAGCGGGTGAAGTGCATGCTATTATGGGTCCGAATGGCTCTGGTAAAAGTACTTTAGCCTCTGTTTTGGCTGGTAGAGAAGATTACGAAATTACAGGTGGTTCGGTAACTTTCAATGGTAAAGATTTATTGGATTTGGCTCCAGAGGCTAGAGCAGGCGAAGGTTTGTTTTTGGCTTTTCAATATCCAGTGGAAATCCCAGGTGTATCCAACATCAATTTCATCAAAACAGCGGTAAACGAAGTGCGCGAATACAACAAATTGCAGCCTTTAGATACCAAAGAATTTATGAAGTTGTTGAAAGACAAACAAGCTTTGGTGGAGTTGGATGGCAAGCTAGCCAACCGTTCGTTGAACGAAGGATTTAGTGGTGGTGAGAAAAAGAGAAATGAAATATTTCAAATGGCGATGTTGAATCCCACTTTAGGCATCTTAGATGAAACCGATTCGGGGTTAGATATTGACGCATTAAAAGTAGTGGCGAATGGTGTAAATCAATTGAAAAACAAGAACAATGCTTTCGTGGTAATTACGCACTACCAAAGATTGTTAGATTATATCGTGCCTGATGTTGTTCACGTTTTATTTGATGGTAAAATCATCAAAACAGGCGATAAAAAATTGGCATTGGAGTTAGAGAAAAAAGGATACGATTGGCTAACCAAAGAGCCAGTAAAAAAATAAAACAATTGATTTATGTGTTCATCTGTTGCTAGCTAACATTGAACATTGAACCTTAAACATTGAACAATGTCATTTAAACTAACCGATAAAGAACGCTTCCTCATTAATTTTGAAGGTCAGGATTTTTCCAAAGAAGGAAAAAACTTCATCAAAGTTCGTGAGTTGGCTTTGGAATTTTTGAAAGAATCGGAATTCCCTACCACTAAAGATGAATTGTGGAAATACACTTCTGTAAATGCTATTTTGAAAGATGAGTTTAAACCACTTTCTTCTATCAACAATCCGAATATTGATGCTCATAAAATTCCAGGTTTAGACGCTTACCAAATGGTGTTTATCAACGGATTTTTTGCTCCTCATTTTTCTACAGTTTTTGAAGACGATAAAGGAGAATTTATATTGATGAACATCAATGCAGCAAAAGGAAAATTTGCGCAGTTTATGGAGAATTATTTTGGCACGTTGGCTAAGTCGCAAGGCAGCGCTTTCAATGCATTAAATGCAGCCTATTCTCAAGATGGCTTGTATTTACATATTACTGCTGGCGTTAAGTTAGATAAACCAGTGCATGTATTGTTTTTAAATGAAGGCGCTAAGGTTTCTTCACAGCCGCGCAACTTAATTGTGGTGGGTAAAAATGCAAAAGCAGAAGTAATTGTTTCTTACGATAGCATAGAAACAGAAAATGCTTTAACCAATAGCATTTCTGAAATGGTGGTGTTAGATGGCGGAAAGCTTACTGTAAATAAATTGCAGTACGAAAATGAAAACACTTACCACGTTTCTACCGACGCAGTTTATCAACAAAAAAATAGTCAGTTCCACATCAACACTTTCCCTCTTTCTGGAAAGTTGATTAGAAACAATTTGAACATTCAAATTGATGGCGCTGGAGCCGATGCGAAGTTGTATGCATTGAATTATTTAACTGGAAAAGAGCACGTTGATAACCAAACCTATGTTGAGCATTTAAAACCAAATTGTACTTCAACCGAGTTGTACAAAAGTGTGGTTAACGATGAATCTACAAGTGTGTTCAACGGCAAAATAAAAGTGTACAAAGACGCACAAAAAACGCAAGCTTTTCAATCGAATGCAAACATCATCAACGATGACAATGCTAGGGCTTATGCTAAACCCGAGTTGGAAATTTATGCCGATGATGTGAAATGTAGTCATGGTAGTACAACCGGACAATTCGACAACGAAGCGTTGTTCTACTTACGTGCTCGCGGAATCAAAGAAAGTTCGGCAAAAAAACTATTGTTGCATGCCTTTGCTTCAGAAGTTTTAGACGCAGTTGAAAATGGTGTAGTGAGAGAATTTATTGAGAAAAAAATTGAGAAGAAAATTAAATAGATAAAACTCCTTTGTCATTCTGAGGTACCCCGAAGAAACTACCGTCCTGCACATTAGTTCCTTCGGGGTACCTCAGGATGACAAACAAGACTCGATGAAAAACAACGTTATTGATATCCGAAAAGATTTCCCCATCCTTCACACTTCAGTGAATGGAAAGCCTTTGATTTATTTCGATAATGGCGCTACTTCTCAAAAACCGCAAAGTGTAATCGATTCTTTTTCGAATTATTACACCACGCTAAATGCCAACATCCATCGCGGTGTGCATACGCTGAGTCAGCAGGCTACACAAGCTTATGAAGATGCACGTGTAAAAATTCAGCAGTATTTTAAAGCAGCACATTCCGAAGAAATAATTTTTACCAGAGGCACTACCGAAGCGATCAATTTAGTCGCTCACTCTTTTGTGAAAAAAGGTGATGAGGTAATTATTTCTGCTGCCGAACATCATTCTAACATTGTGCCTTGGCAATTGGCCGAATGCAATTTGCAGGTAGTTGCGGTAAATGATAAAGGCGAATTCGATATCGAAGATTTTAAAAAGAAGCTTTCTAGCAACACCAAATTGGTTTCTGTTACTCACGTGTCAAATACTTTAGGATCGATTAATCCAGTGAAGGAAATCATTCGTTTAGCGCATGAAAAAGGGGTGAAGGTTTTATTGGATGGCGCGCAAGCAGTTCCGCATATGAAAGTGGATGTGCAAGATTTAGATTGCGATTTCTATGCCTTCTCTGCGCACAAAATGTTTGGTCCCACTGGCATAGGAGCACTCTACGGAAAAAAAGAATTATTAAACGCTATGCCCCCTTACCAAGGCGGAGGTGATATGATAAAATCGGTGTCTTTTGAAAAAACAATCTATAACGATTTGCCCCATAAATTTGAAGCAGGTACTCCGGCCATCGCCGAAGGAATTGCTTTTGGTGCAGCCATAGATTATCTAAATACGATTGATTGGAAATGGGCTGCACAACATGAGCATGATTTGTTGGAGTTTGGTACAGTAGAAATAAAGAAATTGGAAGGCGTAAAAATCATAGGTGAAGCCAAAGAAAAAGCAGGAGTAGTTTCCTTTGTGGTAGAAGGTGCACATCATTATGATATTGGCACTTTGCTCGATCAAATGGGCATTGCCATTCGCACCGGACACCATTGCACCGAGCCCTTAATGAAACGTTTCAACATTAGTGGAACAGCGCGTGCGTCGTTCGCTTTTTACAATACCAAAGAAGAAGTAGAAATTTTTATTAATGCTTTAGCAAGAAGCTTAAAAATGCTTCGCTAACATTGAACATTAAACTTTGAACATTGAACACGATTGCCAATAACGAAATAGAAATCATAGAAGACTTCGAATTGTTTTCCGATTGGGAAGATAAATACGAGTATATTATTTCTTTGGGAAAAGAATTGCCTTTGATCAAAGACGAATACAAAACCGAAGATTATCTGGTGCGCGGCTGTCAGAGCAGAGTGTGGTTACATGCCGAAAAACAAGGTGAAATTATTGTGTTCACGGCCGATAGTGATGCCATTATCACCAAAGGAATTATTGCTTTGTTGGTGAGAGTTTTATCCAATCAACCAGCAGCTGAAGTAGCGAAAAGTGATTTAGATTTCATCAATAAAATCGGATTGAAAGATCATCTTTCTCCCAACCGCAGCAATGGTTTGGTGAGCATGATACAAAAAATGAAAACGTATGCCCTCGCTTTTAGCTCGGGGGTTCAAAGTTAAACGTTCAATGTTCAAAGTCAGCTAACATTGAACTTTGAACATTAAACATTGAACTAAATTTTATGGAAAAGAAAGAACTAGAAAATAAAATTGTATCGGTTTTAAAAACTGTTTACGACCCCGAAATTCCTGTGGATATTTACGAGTTGGGATTGATTTACGAAATCAATATTTCCGATGAGAACGATGTAAATATTGTGATGACTCTAACATCGCCAAACTGTCCGGCAGCAGAATCAATGCCAGCAGAAATAGAGCAAAAAATAAAGGGAATGGAAGAAGTAAAAAACTTCGATTTGAAAATCACTTTCGAACCAACCTGGGATAAATTTATGATGAGCGAAGAAGCTCAAATTGAATTGGGAATGATATGAATTTAGTTCAATGTTTAATGTTCAAAGTTCAATGTTAGCTAGATGGAAGAAATTAAAAATAAAATAGATGAAAGTGGTTTAATACAACTCGACCTGCAAGATTTCATTGCCAAAGGAGAACGTGTTGTAATCGACTTAAAAGACTTTTTATACGAAGGTGTGATGTTGCGCGAAAAAGATTTCCGCGATAAAATTGCTGCCACCGATTGGACTCAATACCAAGATAAATTTGTTGCCATTACCAACACTGCCGATGCTATTATTCCATTGTGGTCGTACATGCTTTTAGCCTCAGCACTTCAGCCATTCGTTAAGATTTTAATTCGCGGAAATAAATCACATTTAGAGGGAGCTTTGCTTCGTATCGCCATTGAAAATATCGACGCCGAACAATATCGTGATGCAAGAGTAATTGTAAAAGGCTGCGGTAAAATTCCTATTCCCGAATCGGCGTATATTGCGCTAACAATGAAGCTTCAACCTGTTGTGAAGAACTTGATGTTTGGCGAGGCGTGTAGTACTGTGCCGGTGTTTAAGAGGAAGTGATATTCATGGATGTCTTAGGCCAAATATTATGGTATTTTATTTTTTTAACTCCTTTAATAACAATTCCAGTAATTTCAGATTTTGCGTAGCGAATCTGAAATCTTCCTTTCACGGCATTTTTAATGCCGCAACATTTCAAAAGCGATTAGAAATCGCTGCAAATGATACTTTCAAATTACGCTAACGCTAAATTTGAAAGAACAGTTAGGGGCTCAATTTCTAAATGATTCTTGCTCCCAAAACCGATATCTATTATATTTAAAACATAAAATTAAATATCTATGTTGAGTCAAAAGAAGATACAGGGTAAAGTTTTAGTGTGCGAACTAAAAAAAGGAGAGAAATCTGGTTTCGTTTCATCTTTTGATAAGGGCAATCATTTAAAAAGTATTCACGTGAAATATTTGAAAAATGTCGATTCAAAAATTAATTAAATTGAAAGACCAGTAATTTCAGATTTTGCCCAGCTAATCTGAAATCTTCTTTTTAGCGATTTTTAATCGCGATAGTGATGGTTTAGAGATGGCGCATCGGCATTACAAATGCCTGAGAAATGGATTTCAGATTAGCTGCGCAAAATCTGAAATTACGAAGTCATGAAACAAAAATCCCCGTTGATTTTCACCAACGGGGATTCTTTTCCGTCAGTGGACGGACAGGTTTATTTATTCGCTTACGCTTTCAAGATACCTTTTTCAGCAAGATATTCTGCAATTTGTACAGCGTTGGTTGCAGCACCTTTTCTAAGGTTATCGGCAACAACCCAAAGGTTTAAAGTTTTAGGCTGAGTTTCGTCGCGACGAATTCTACCCACAAAAACTTCGTCTTTGTTGTGTGCATCTTTAGGCATTGGGTAATCGAATTTAGAGTTGTCGTTTTTCACGATAACACCTTTTGTTTTTTTCAATATTTCGATAGCCTCGTTCAAGTCGTATTCGTTTTCAAACTCCACGTTCACGCTTTCGCTGTGTCCGCCCATCACTGGAATACGAACCGCTGTTGCTGTAACTTTGATGTTCTCATCACCAAAAATTTTCACTGTTTCTTTCACCATTTTCATTTCTTCTTTGGTGTACCCGTTTTCAGTAAACACGTCGATATGAGGAAGTACGTTTAAGTCGATACGGTGCGCATACGCCATTTCACCTTCGATACCATTGCGCTCGTTCATCATTTGCGTTACCGCTTTAACGCCAGTACCAGTCACCGATTGGTAAGTAGAGACAACGATTCTTTTGATTTTGTATTTTTTGTGCAAGTCGGCCAAAGCAACCACCATTTGAATAGTAGAGCAGTTCGGATTTGCAATAATTTTAGAATCGGCAGTTAATTCATGTGCATTGATTTCAGGCACACACAAAACTTTAGTTGGGTCCATTCTCCAAGCAGAAGAATTATCAATAACAGTAATTCCAGCTGCAGCAAATTTTGGAGCGTACTCAGTTGAAGTGCTTCCACCCGCAGAGAAAATAGCTACTTGAGGTTTCATAGCAATAGCGTCATCCATGCTTACAATCTTGTAGTTCTTACCCTTAAACGCTAATTCTTTACCTACAGATTTAGCACTTGCAACAGGAATAAATTCTGTTACCGGGAAGTTTCTTTCTTCAAGAACTTTAATCATTTGAGAGCCTACTAATCCAGTCGCTCCAACTACTGCTACTTTCATAAAAAAATATTTAAATTTTAAAATTGGTCGACGAATTTACTATTTTTATGGCGAATTCAGGAAATATTTCTGAATTCTGCGAAATCTTCTAGATTTTGCATGAACACTAACTAAACATATTTAATGAAAACGCTATTTATCTCTTTGATGGCTATGCTGTCATCTGTGGCTTTTGGCCAGCTTACCGAAGATTTTTCTTCTTCAAACTTTTCTAAATGGAAAGGCGACATCAATGAATTTATGATTAATAGCAATCAGCAATTGCAAAGCAACGCAACGGGTGCTGGAACAAGTTGGATGGCAAGTGCCTATCAGTTGCAAAATGATTATTCATTTCAGCTTTGGTTGAACATTGCTTTTTCGCCTTCCACGACCAATTATGTAAAGTTTTACTTGTTTGCCGATCATTTGCAATTGGATAGCATTCAAAATGGAATTTATTGCAAAGTAGGTAAATCGGGAACGACAGATTCTTACGATTTTTATTTGCAAAAGAAGGGAAGTAAAGATTCATTATTAATTTCTGCTCCGCCAGGCTGGGCAGGGGCGAGCAACAATAAGGCAAGTATTAAAATGTTGCCATTTAGCAATCAGTGGATTGTTTCTATTGATCCGCTTGGCGGAGAAAATTTTGAAACCCTAGATACCATACCGCAATATTTTTCGGGAAATGGATATTTCGGAATCTATTGTAAATACAGTGCTTCCAACGCTAAGAAGTTTTTCTTCGATGAAATCATCATCGATAAATACGTGCCCGATACTTTCGTTGCGAAATATGGAGATGTGTTGATTACAGAAATTATGTGCGACCCCGATCCTGTGATTGCCTTGCCCAATCAAGAGTATTTGGAATTGTACAACAATTCCTCTTCTGTTATTAATTTAAAATCGTGGACTATTTCTGTCAATGGAAGTAGTTATACTTTTCCAAAAATTCTTTTGCAGCCACATGAATATTATGTGCTCAACTCTGCGCCAACACTGTTAAATGAGGGAGCTGAAATTATTTTAACATCAAATAAAGATGAGGTGATTCACAGTGTAAATTACTCTAGCACATGGCATCAAGATCCGTTTAAGGAAGAAGGTGGTTGGAGTTTGGAACTGATGGACATCACTCATCATTGTTTAGGCAAAGAAAATTGGAAAGCATCTAATTCTTTGATGGGCGGAACTCCAGGTAAAGTAAATTCTATTGCACAAACAATCAGCGATGAAAGCGCTCCGGAAGTAGACTATTTTTATGCAACAGAAAATGAAATTCTGTTGCATTTTTCAGAACCCACTTATTTTATAGCATCTTCTAGTTCCTATGTAGATTCAGTGTTTTACAAAAATCATCCATTGTATGATTTGAAAATATTAATAAATGATTCTTTGCAAAAAGGAGTGATTTATTCATTGCAAATTTCCACTAAAGATTGTGCATTAAATGAGATGAATTCTACCATCAAAATTGCATTGCGAGATTCGGCGCAGCAAAGTGATGTGGTAATTAATGAAGTGCTGTTTGATCCTTTAAATGATGGTGCCGATTTTGTAGAATTATTCAATCGTTCAAACAGGGTGATCGATTTATCTCAACTGCGTTTTTCATCTCGCGACGACAAAGGATTTTTAAATGCAGCCGATGAAATTTCTCCACATCCGTTTTTTCTGTTTCCTGATGAATATGCAGTGT
>CAMBXP010000056.1 GCA_945871895.1 Chryseobacterium gleum
CGCAATGACGTACTGGGTAGAAAATGCCAAACGCTTCATACTAATATTCTTCATGTTTCTTTTCTTTTGATAAATACGAATACATAGCAGGAATAACAAATAGGGTAAGGGCCAATGAAAATAATACTCCGCCAACCACTACGATACCCATTCCCATTCTACTTACAGAGCCTGCGCCTAAAGCCAAAGCGATAGGTAATGCTCCTAAGGATGTAGCTAAACTCGTCATTAAAATCGGACGCAATCGCGCTGTTGCTGCTTCTTGAATGGCTTCCATTTTCGATTTGCCTTGTTCGCGCAATTGGTTGGCAAATTCAACAATTAAAATTCCGTTTTTGGTTACTAAACCTATGAGCATGATGATACCAATCTGACTAAAGATATTAATCGTTTGATTGAAATACCACAGTGATAAAACGGCTCCAGCAATCGCTAAAGGCACGGTAAGCATGATGACAAATGGGTCGATAAAACTTTCGAATTGAGCAGCCAAAACAAGATAGATTAACAATAGAGCGAGCAAGAAGGCGAAGAGAACATTAGATGAACTTTCCTCAAAATCTTTGGAGGAGCCACTTAAGGCAGTTGTGAAAGAGTCATCTAAAACTTTTTTGGCGATGGCTCTCATTTCTTTTACACCGTCGGCGATCGTTTTGCCAGGTGCTAAACCTGCAGAGATTGTTGCTGCTTGGTAGCGATTGAAGTGATACAATTGTGGCGGACTGCTCAACTCTTCAACTTTAACGACATTGTCCAATTGAACTAAATTTCCTTTTTTGCTGCGCACATAAATCGATTTTAAATCTAAAGTCTCGTCTCTGTTTTCCCGCGAAAATTGTCCGATGATTTGGTATTGTTTTCCATTCATCGTAAAATAACCAAAGCGCTGGTTACTCATCGAAAGTTGTAAGGTTTGCGCAATATCTAATTCAGAAACCGACAAGCTGTTTGCCTTTTCTCTATCCACCAAAATATTCAATTCGGGTTTGTTAAATTTTAAGTTTACATCGGGTGTTACCAGCACTTTACTTTCGCGCACTTGCTCCATAAATTTTGGTAGAACTTCTTGTAGTTTCTTAAAGTTGGGTGCTTGCAATACAAATTGAACAGGCTGCGAACCTTTAGGTGCTCCGCCACCTCCAGCAGAAATGGTTTGCTCTTGAATGACAATTGTTTTTGCCTCAGGAAATTTTTTCACTGCAGCTGTAATTTGATCGAAAATTTGTTGCTGCGTTCTTTTCCTTTTAGAGGGGTCGACTAGTTTCAATCTTGCGAAACCGCCATTTACTGCGCCTGTTCCAGCAAAGCCAGGAGCCGTTACCGTGAGCATTACATCTTTTTCGGGAATAGAATCATCTACATATTTCGATAATTTAACCATGAAGTTATCTGTGTATTCGTATGATGAACCTTCGGGTGCGGTAACTTGTAATCTAAGCCAGCTGCGGTCGTCGAGAGGTGATAATTCTGAAGGCAACAATGCGCCGAGGCTAAAAATAAGCGCTATTGCTCCTCCAATAATTACAAAAGACCACCAACGTTTCTTCAAAAATCCTTCTAAAGAATTGTGGTAAGATTCATTAAGCTTAACAAAAAACGGTTCTGTTTTTTCGTAGAATTTCGATTTCTTTTTGCCAGCTTTAAACAAGCGTGCATTCAGCATTGGCGTTAAAGTAAGCGATACAAAAGCAGAAATAAGAACCGCACTAGCAATCACAATACCGAATTCTTGAAATAGTTTACCAACAAATCCTTCTAAGAAAATGATAGGCAAAAACACGCAAGCCAAAGTGATGGAAGTAGATATAACAGCAAAGAATATTTCGTTAGAACCTTTAATGGCGGCTTCCATGGGTGAAAGTCCTTCCTCCATTTTCTTGAAAATATTTTCTGTTACAACGATACCGTCATCCACCACCAATCCCGTGGCGAGCACAATAGCCAACAACGAAAGAATGTTGATGGAGAAACCCATTAAATACATCACAAAGAAAGTAGCTACCAATGAAACGGGTATGTCGATTAGCGGTCGGAAAGCAATACCCCAATCGCGGAAAAACAAATACACAATAAGTACCACCAAAATGATGGCGATGAGCAAAGTCTCTTGCACTTCATCAATAGAATTTTTAATGAATTGTGTATTGTCTAGAGCGATATTGGCTAGGTAATCGGCGGGTAATTCTTTTTTAATTTGTTCGTAGCGCTTATAAAATTCGGTAGCAATATCTAAATAGTTGGCACCCGGTTGCGGCGTAATACCCAACCCAATCATGGGTATTCCTGAGTTGCGCAAAATGGTTTCTTCGTTTTCGGGCCCCAACTGCGCGTAGCCGATATCCTTAAATCTTACGGTGCGATTGTTTTGATTGGATAAAATAAGGTTGTTGAATTCCTCTTCCGACTTTAATCTACCTTTTACTTTAATGGTGAGTTCGATGTTGTCGCCCGAAATTTTACCCGATGGTAATTCTACGTTTTCTTGGTCGAGAGCACTTTTTATATCTAAGGGAGTAAGTTGAAAAGCAGCCAGTTTTTGAGGATCTATCCACAAGCGCATGGAGTATTTTTTTTGTCCCCAAATTTGCACAGCACTTACGCCAGGAATAGTTTGCATTCTCTGGGCAATCACGTTTTCGGCATAGTCGCTCACTTCCATGTGAGAACGAGCGTCACTTTGTAAAGTCATAGCTAAAATTGCGTCGGCATTGGCATCAGCCTTGGTAACCACCGGTGCGCCATCAATATCTTTTGGTAGCAAACGCACGGCTTGCGACACTTTATCGCGCACATCGTTTGCAGCAGCTTCGAGTTCAATACTTAAATCGAATTCAATGGTGATACTGCTGTTGCCTGTATTACTTGATGAAGAAATGGTTTTAATGCCTTCAATACCGTTGATGGCTTTTTCTAAAGGTTCGGTAATTTCGGCTTCAATGACTTCGGCATTGGCGCCAGGATAAGAAGTTTTAACTGTGATTACCGGTGGATCGATAGAAGGAAATTCGCGCACACCTAAAAAGGTATAACCGATTAAGCCAAACAGCATAATGAGTAAATTCATTACTATGGCCAATACGGGGCGCTTAATGGAGATGGTAGATAAACTCATTATTTAACAGAAATAAATTTTAATACACTACCTGGTTTAAGCGACATGAGTCCGCTAGTAATTAAAGTATCACCAGCATTTAATCCTTCTACAATTTGAATTTTATCACTGCTGCGCACTCCAGTAATTACTTTGCGTTCTTCGGCGACACCGTTTTTACTCACATAAACTTTAGCGCCTTTTAAAATAGGAATTAAAGTTTGTGTAGGAATCAAAATAGATTTTTCGTTTTTGCTCATTTGCAATTCAATATTGGCAAAACAACCCGGAAAAATATTTCCCTTCTCGTTGCTCGTAATGGCGCGCACTTGCAAAGTTCTAGTGTTAATGTCAACTTTCGGTTCAATGGCACTTACAGTAGCTTTGTATTTGGCAAGACTTCCATCAATGGTAAATTCCAGTTGGTCGTTTACTTGAACTGTAGAAGAATATTTTTCGGGCAAAGAAAAATCGATTTTAAGCGGATTGATTTGTTGGATAGTGGCAATTAAAGCAGAAGTTGTAACGTAAGCACCTTCGCTAATTTTTCTAATGCCAATAGTGCCAGTAAACGGCGCATAAATTTCAGTTTTGGCAATTTGAGCTTGCAATACTTCAATATCGGCTTTTACTGAATTGAGCTGAGAAAGCGTTGCATCGTATTCTTCTTTGCTGATGCCGTTGATGTCGATCAGTTTTTTCTGACGAACTTCTTTTTCTGCTGCTAATTTTTCTTGAAGTTTTAGCTTCTTAAGTTGCGCTTGTAAATCAGCATCATTTATTTTAACCAGCAATTCTCCTTTATTTACTGTACTTCCTTCTTTAAAGCGAATAGCTATGATTTTACCAGAAATTTCGGGCATCAAGTTCACTTCTTCATTTGATAAAACACTTCCGGTTACAAATATTTTGTTGTTAACCACTTCTTCTTTAAGCAGTAATCCCATCACCTTAGCTGATTGTGGTTTGCCTGGCGCAGGCATTGCAGGTGTGGCAACTTCATTACTTAGAAATTGTATTTTGATAAAAGCCAATACGGCAATCAAAATTACTATGATAATTAGAGTCTTGTTTTTTTGCATAGGGCTTAAAAATAAGTAATTCGTCACGGCAAATAAAATGTAGGTACAATCATTAACAGTTTTTTGAGGAAATGAAATCTTGAAATGTTAAATGCTTTGTTATTTTTGTATTGTGATATTCTCTGCAAAAAATAGTATTATAAGATATTTCGCCATAGCGTTTTGCGCTATTTTTTTGGCGCAAATCACGTTAGACGCAGCTAGCAAGATGAATCAGAACGAAAAGAAGCAAGTGTTGGTTGAAAAGGAGATGGAAGATAGTGATGATGACAGTCCGATAAAAGAAAAAGAAATTGAGAAAGAAGAAGATTGCAAAGAGTTAAATTATATTGCTGATTTAATGATTTTCGTTCAAAACAATATTCAAACCCTTCATAAACAGCAGCAAAATGATGATCTTCCCCAAGGATTTTGTAAAATGTTTTCTCCTCCTCCCGATGGCAACATTGTATTGTCGTAGTTAACCAAAAGAAATCTGCACGGCTTTGCTGTGTGTAAAATGTATTGAATGGAAAATAAATCCTATTTAAAATCTTTAAAAAACGATTTGCCGGCCGGATTGGTTGTGTTTTTAGTGGCTCTACCTTTGTGTTTAGGAATTGCTTTAGCTTCTGGCGCGCCAATGCTTTCTGGAATAATTGCTGGGGTAGTTGGTGGTGTGGTCATCGGACTTTTAAGCGGTTCTCATACCAGTGTAAGCGGACCGGCTGCGGGTTTGATTATTATTGTGCTTTCAGCCATAACTACTTTAGGAAGTTATGAAGCTTTCTTGTTGTCTTTGGTATTGGCTGGTGTAATTCAGCTATTATTAGGTTTGCTTAAGGCTGGAGTCATTAGTTTGTATTTTCCCTCAAATGTTATTAAAGGTATGTTGGCGGCTATCGGACTCACCTTAATACTTAAGCAAATCCCCCATTTTTTAGGAGTAGATGGCGATGATTTTGGCGAAATGGAATTTTTTCAGAAAGATGGAAACACTACCTTTTCTTATTTAGCCGACGCTTTTGAAGATGTGAATTTTGGTGTAATGATTACTGGAGCGATTTCATTTGCTATTTTGCTGTTATGGGAAAGCAAGTGGGTTCAAAGAGTGAATGCACTAAAGCAAATACCAGGTGCTTTAGTAGCGGTTATGTTTGGTGTGTTAACCAATCTCTTTTATAGTTTTTCACTTCCCAATTTTGCCATTGCTCAAAGTCATTTGGTTACTTTACCTTCCTTTCAATCAATAGGAGACATCGGCGATGCTTTAGTGTTTCCCGATTTTTCTGCCTTTACAAACTATCAAGTTTATATCACAGCACTTACTTTAGCTTTCGTCGCTTCGCTGGAAACATTG
Organism: Chryseobacterium gleum; assembly: GCA_945871895.1. Lineage (GTDB taxonomy): Bacteria > Bacteroidota > Bacteroidia > Flavobacteriales_C > JAHEZL01. The sequence goes on from CAMBXP010000056.1 coordinate 5,513, forward strand.
CTGAGTTTAGAGGCGGTAGACAAGCTTGATCCTCAGAAACGAGTTACGCCGCAAAACAGAGAATTGATGGCACAAGGTGCTGGTAATATTCTTTCGGGATTGATTGGCGGATTGCCTATAACAGCAGTAATTGTTAGAAGTTCAGCAAATATCAATGCTGGAAGTAAAACTAAAATTTCGGGTGTTTTTCATGGAATTCTTTTAGTTCTTGCTGTCTTAGTTTTTGCCAAATACATCAACTATATTCCTTTATCTTCATTAGCAGCCATTTTAATTTTGGTGGGATTTAAACTCACCAAGCCCGCATTATACATGAAGCAATATAAGCTTGGCTTAGATCAATTTATTCCTTTTATAGTGACTGTGGTGGCCATTATGATGAGTGATTTATTGATAGGTATTTGTATTGGAATGGCAGTAGGGATATTTTACATACTAAAGGCAAATTATCAAATACCTTATTTCCAAGATAAGGATACTAGTGACGGTGTGGTTAATATTATTTTGAGCGAACATGTTTCATTTTTAAATAAACCTAGTTTACAGAAAATGTTGAGTGAATTACCTCAAAAAAGCAAAGTCGTAATTGATGGCTCAAAATCACAAACTATCGATTATGATGCGTTAGATGCTATTCATCGTTTTAAGGCAATTGCCAAAGAGAAACATATACATCTGGAATTAAAGAACATTCCAGATTTGGAGGTGCAGGGAGATTTACATTAACTTTAAAAAATGAACGATATGAAAACTTTTTATAATCAACTTTTAGAAAACAATAAGAAATGGGTAGCAAAAAAAATCGATGAGAATCCCGATTTTTTTTCAAAATTGGCTACCGGGCAAAAACCTCCTGTACTTTGGATTGGTTGTGCCGATAGCCGAGTACCTGCCAACGAAATAATTGGAGCAATGCCAGGAGAAGTGTTTGTGCACAGAAATGTTGCCAATATGGTGATTCATACAGATATGAATATGTTGAGTTGTTTGGATTATGCGGTTAGTATTTTGGGGGTTCAGCATGTAATAGTTTGCGGACACTACAATTGCGGCGGCGTTATGGCTGCGATGACTGATAAACAATATGGATTAGTGGACAACTGGATCGATCATATTAAAGATGTTTATCGTTTCAATAAAATTGAGTTGGATGGGATTAGTGATTTGGAGGCGCGCGCAAGAAGATTCGTAGAGTTGAACGTGATAGAGCAAGTGAGAGATTTGCAAAAAACTGCTGTGGTGAAAGCTGCTTGGCGAAATGCAAAAACGCCTTCGTTGCACGGTTGGGTGTACGATGTAGCCAATGGGTTGATTAAGGAATTGATAACAGTAGAAAATACAAATGTTTAGTCATGAATAGGTTTTTACTCCTTGTATTGTTGCTCTGTGGTTTTTTTTCTCAAGCGCAACAGCTTCAATACAATGATCCTCATTTAGGTAAATGGATGTCTTTTAGAAGCAATACGTGGCTTACTAAAAATGTGGCGATGTATGCGGAAAGAAATTACCGCCACTATACCTTATTGCCCAATATAGAACAGTTTGCGTTTAGAATAGGAGCCTTTTACCGCGCCGATTCTTCGCATTTTATGTTTGGTGGTGGTTATGCATCGTTAAAAAATATTTCACCTGTTACCGAAATTGTTGAAGTGTATCAAACTGAGATGCGTTTGTGGCAGCATATATCCTACACCAATACTGAGGGGAGAGTGTTGTATGATTTTCGTTACCGTGTTGAACAACGTTTGATTGATGATGAAGATTTTTATTTGCGCCACCGACTTCGTTTTCAAAATTCAATACCACTTAACAAAAAGAAATTAGAGAAAAATGCTATTTTTATTCAAAGTGATATTGAACTTTTTTTAAATTCAAATGAGCCTCTCTACAACAGAGCGAGATACAATGTTTTGTTAGGCTGGATGGCCTTTTCAAATATTCAGTTATTGGCTGGTTTCAGTAATGATTTTAACGATAACTACAACAGAAAATATTTCAATTTCACTTTTGCTTATGAGCTTGATTTAACCAAGTATTATAAGAAATAGAACTTCTAATAATAAGCTATTGTTGTAATCGCTTTTGACGAAACGATTCTATTTTCTCACCTACCAATACATTAAGAAAATAAGCAAACACGATTGATACTGCTAATACTAGCATTGTTCTCCATCCATTTGCGGGTACTTGAAAAACCCCCACCCAACTTAAAATTAAAATATGTGCAATGTAAATGGGGTAAGACAGTTCTCCTAATTGTCTATCGAGTTTCCAATTTTTTGATAAAATAAAAATAAAGGGAAGCGCACTAAAAAATACAGCAAAGTACACTATCGATTTTGCGGGAATTGGGAGATAGCGATAGAATACTGTAAAGAGCAGCACTATAATCCAGGAGGAATGCAACAATTTACTGTTTAGCTTTCTGTTTTTCAATTTAGCATACATGCGATAAGCCACAATACCCAATAAGAAGAAGAGCAATTCGGTGGGGAAAAAGCGGGAAGTCCAAGGATCTCTTTCTAAATTGAATTGGTAGTAAATGATGAGTCGCAAAGAGAGAGAGCAAAAAATGAGTAGTAAGATGGTTTGAAGTTTCCTTTTGGCAATGAAAGGTGCGATGAGGTAAAATTGTACTTCGATAGCTATGCTCCATGCTTGAGCGACGAAGAGGAAATGGTGTAATTTCGGACTACTCTCCTTATAGTTAGAAGTAAAGAAGAGCGAACCATCGGAGGTGTCTAATCCTAGAAACATTAGTGCATCTTGAAAAAACACAAAGATATTGCTGAAAATCATGAGTATTGAAGAGCCAATACTCATGTTGTCGCTGTATTTCTGAAACATAGAATAACTAATGATTTGCTGACTCTTTCCCCATTGAGCCAAGGCGAAAGCGCTTAGCACCGTAAGTAAAAGCACTAACCAATAAATAGGGTAAATGCGCAAAAAGCGATTGGTGATAAACAACTTGTAGCTGTTGTTTTGATCTATATATTTTTCGTTTAGAATTAATGCAATGTAAAATCCCGAGATGATATAAAAAGCTTGAACAGCGATGCTGCCACCAAGCGTGGTGAAGCCCCAAGCCATGCCTGTGTGTGAAAACACAACGCCAATTGCTAAGATGAATCTTAATAATCCCATTTTTTAGAAACAAAAAAAGCCCACTGTAGTTTCAAATTTACAATTTGATACGAACTTATTGCGATTTTTAATCGCTTTTATTTTGTGTGATTCATCGCGATTAAAAATCGCTGAAAAGAAGATTTCAGGTGGCGCTGCGCTACATCTTAAACTACTGGGTTTATTTTTTGCGTCTGTATTTACCCCTAGTATGGTAATAATACCTGGAACGGTTCTGATTTTTTATAGCATTTTTCTTAGTGCTTACAGGCATGCGCACATGACCTTTTCTGAACTTCCCTTTATAATCAATGCTAGGTTTTATATACACTGGCTTTTTACCTGTTCCTGAATCATTGCTATTGCCACAAGCAGCCAGCAGAATGAATAGCAAGGCTATAACAAAGTAACGCAGCTTCATGCAACGCAAATTTTCCATACCACATAAGCCAAAGCAAATGGCATGCTTAGTAAAACCACACCACTAAGCAAGCAGCCTCTGCTGGTTTTGTTGTACACTTTATTGTACATGGCTCGTTTTGGATTGGTGAACCAACCCCAACCGCGGGGTGCCTTAAAACCTAGGTTGTGCCTAAAGATGCGCTTCATCGAGGTGCGAGCAGCAATTCGTTTGTTAAGATTGGGTATGCGAAAGCCGAATTTCATAGTAGATTTTTTTTGGTAGAGATTTTAAAAAGCACAGTTCAATGTACACTAAAAAAAGGTAACACGAAATTGATTTAATCGTTAATTTACCGCCGGCAGCAACTTGTTTTTTCTTGTCTTAGAAATCATCGTCTTCTTCGTCTTCTTCATCCTTAGGGAAACCATACGTCATGAGCCATTTGCCCTGTTCAATTTTGGTGTACAATTGGCCTTTACCGTCTCCAAATCCGCTTCCTTTTGCTTGATGGCACTTAGGGCACATCAAAGCAAATTCCGCTACACCATGAAGCTTCCCGTCAATCATGTGTCGGCCAGTTATTTTAATTTTACAAATATCACAAGTGGTTTTGTCTTCATGCCAATATCTCCCTAGCTTGGTTGCTACTTCAAAATTTTCTTGCGCCATTAATTTTTTCTCAATAGCATTTTGCGGTTCTTTTGCGGCCATTTTAGATGATTTTAGATTTGAATTAAGTTTAACTGCTGCTGGCATTATATTTCAAATATAAGGTGTTAGGTACGCCAAAACATGACGCACAGAACATAATCTGAATTAGTTCAGCAAATGATCCAAATCATTGGTTCTTTTATCCAGTGCGGCAAGATATCTTCTGATAATTAGGTTCATGCGATTGATTTTAGTTCCAAGGCGAAGAAATTGCTGGTTTTTTTTTCGTGAATAAAAAAAATCTAAATACTTGACAGCTCCTCTTCATGCTAATTTTTACCACATAACTGATTTATCTTTATATTCTTAATATGATTAAAATAATCCAAGAAAATTCGGTACAATTAATAGAAATTTGCAAAAAGCATCAAGTGGATGCCTTATTTTTGTTTGGTTCTGCTGCGAAAGGAAATTTTAATTCAAACAGTGATTTAGATTTTTTGGTTCAATTTAACCCTGGGGTTCCTTTAATGGATTACGCGGATAATTATTTTTCTTTGGCGGATGCTCTTGAATTCTTATTCAAAAGCAAAATTGATTTACTTTCCCTAAAGTCTTTAAAAAATAAGATCCTAAAGCAAGAAATAGAAAACACCAAGATTAGTTTGTATGCTGCCTGATAAAATTTCAAAATACATTCTGGATATCGACAGTGTCATTCAATAAATAGAATCTATCAAAAGCACTTGCAACAACAATTTTGAAAATTTCAACAGCAATTTTATTTTATCAAGGGCGATTGAAAGACAACCAGAAATTATTGGAGAAGCGCTGAACAAAGTCAAGCAATTAAACCCCGACATTGAAATTAACAGTGTAAAAGGCATCATAGCACTTCGAAACCTAATTGCCCACGCATACGATACTGTCGATAATGAAATTCTTTGGGGCATTATTCAAAAGGATATTCCAAATCTTAAAAAAGACATAGATAAATTAAGGTCTTATTTTTAAAACCTTAATGTTCTTTGATAAGTTTTTTGGCTGTAACGCTGGCTCGCCACCGCCACGTTTAGGCTCTTTTTCTGCCTAAGCGTTCTTTTCACTCTTCAAGCCTTCGGCTTAATTCTTTAAAAAATTAAAAATGATAAGCCGAAGGCTTGAAGAGTGCGAGTTTCAACAAGGCAAAAAAAGAGCCTTGTCGAGGCGGGGATTCATCGCGATTAAAAATCGCTGAAAAGAAGGTTTCAGATTGCGCTGCGCTAAATCTAAAACTACTGGGGACAATTGCTTTATTCTTCTCTATATGTTTTCATTAAAAGACGGCAACTGGTTTTTCACGCTATGTTAAATTTTTCAATACTAAACTCTAAGATGTAATCTTCTTCGAGGCTCTCAACATTTTGTAATGCTAATTTCAATGTCCGATAAAACTTTCGCTCCGGATTAATTCCTAAAGTAAATGTTTCGTTTTTGATTATTTCGTTTAAATGAAAGATTGGTTGGACTTGGCGTAAGTCGGTTAGAAAATGTATCGGAAATTGCTTTTTTCTTTCATCAAAATATCGTCCTTCTGGATCTGTGTAAACAACATACTTTAATTCAGCGATTAGTTTAATCTTTGAAATAAAATTAGTCCATTGGTTTACACCATTTTTGCTGGATGTTACGGTAACACTTTGAATCAGCAAAGAACTATCTTTAGAGTTCAACTGGAATTCCAATGCAGAATTTACTTTATTTAGATATATAATTTCCCCCATTCTATTGTTGTGTTTACGTATTTCCTTATATGCTGCCATTTGTCAACGAACAATTTTACACTTGAACCTATATCAAACACCTTTCGCCCACAAGAAACACTACTGTAGTTTCAAATTTACAATTTGAAACGAACTTATTGCGATTTTTAATCGCATTTATTTTGTTTGATTCATCAAATAAATACCCTCCGTCCCATAGCCGTCACTAAAGCCAATAGCTAAAATCATTTCAAGGCTATAAAACATTACCTCATACTGTTTGCCATCGGCAGCAGTTGTAAAGTAATTCTTTACAACCGAATTAGTATCTAACTCTTTGTCTTCCAGAATACTTGCTGTATGTTGTCCGATGTTTTGTTTAGAGGTGTCAAAAAGTTCAGCCAGTTGATTTTGGTTCATCCAAACAGTGCCATCTTTAGCCAATAGCGCCACATTTGCTTTACCATCTTGGGTGTTGTTTATGATGATGTTGCTTTCCATTGTTTTGAACTATTGCTACTTGATATACTAAATCGTTTAGTGAACTCTCGCTACAATAATTAAAACACCAAATTTGAATACCTAAGATCCATGGCGACTTTTATTAACATTGCCAGCACCTAAATAATTTGAATGGGCCGATGTTAAGTCGACAATACGACAGAATATGACGGAGGAGGTGGTTTTGTTTTCTTTTCTAAAGAAACAAAGAAATCAATGGCAATCCGTCGGTGGACGCATAGGAATATGCTTCTTCCCGCTCTCCCATAATTATCCGTCAGCTGACGGACTGCTTAGTCCGCATTCTATTATGAGTTCACTGCCAACGCTGGCCCGCATTTTAGCCAGGGCCTCGCTGTAGGGGCAATGGTTAGCTTGTATATTGACGATACCTCGGCAGAAGATGTTCGTCCTACCAAAGACATTGATATTACTATGGAAATTGCCAGTTTAGGTGAACTAGAAAAAATACGTGAAGAATTAATACAAAAGGGCTTTTATCAAACTAGCGAAGATAATGTGATTTGCCGATTTCGATATGAAGATATAAAAGTAGAACAAAGAAATAAAGAGAAGCTGTTGGAGGTGAATTGAAAAAAGTTAGCTCCACCGATTTCTCCACCAGAAAGGTGCGTTTTTATGCGTTATTTTGCTTTAGGGTAAAAACAAAAAAGCCTGAAGATGTTATATCTTCAGGCTTTTGCGCTTTGTTGCTCTGGCAACTTGTGATCCCGCTGGGATTTGAACCCAGGACCCCTTCATTAAAAGTGAAATGCTCTACCAGCTGAGCTACGGAATCATTATTTGAAAAAGCGAGTGCGAATATAATTGCATTATTCGGAAAATAAAAAGTTTTAAGCGTAAATTTGTCATTACCTTGTTTTACAGGCATATAAAAATGAAAAAAATATTCTTAATAGGCTTTATGGGGTCGGGAAAAACGACTTTAGGCAAAAAAATAGCTTCGCATTTGCATCTCGAGTTCATCGATATGGACGAGTATATCGAACAAAAGGAAGGGCTGGCCATTTCTGCTATTTTTGAAAAAGAAGGTGAAGCTCATTTTCGTGCTTTGGAACATAATGCTTTAAAGGAATTGCTGAGCAAAGAAAACGTAGTGGTATCTGCAGGTGGTGGCACGCCATGTTTTTTTGATAATATGAAATTAATTAACGCATCGGCACAATCGGTGTACCTTAAAGTTGAACCCGAGCTGTTGTTGGGAAGATTAAAAGGTGCAACAAGTAAGCGTCCGCTATTGGCTAATTTATCCAACGAAGAACTGCGACTTCAAATCTCAGAGAAGTTGGCTGTTCGCGAACCTTTCTATCTGCAATCAAAAATAGTTCATGCTACCAAAGGTTCTCCTAATAAAGATTTAGCTGATTTAGTAGCTATTTTATCGCATTAGTATTTATAGTATATTCAAGCCGTGAAATTTTACAAGAAAAACAATCAGAATGATATTGGTTTTGGAGAGAAATCTTACAATAAAGGCTCTCGCTTAATCAATAAAGATGGGTCTTTTAATGTGAAGAGAGACGGGGTGCCTTTCTTCTCTATTAGTGATATTTACCACAGTTTAATTACCATTAAATGGTGGCAGTTTTCCATTGTTATTACTTCTGTATTTGTAATAGCGAATGTTTTTTTTGCTGCTATTTATGTGGCTTGCGGAGTTGAGCAGATTTCAGCTATTAAAACGGGCGATACCTGGAGTAATTTTTGGGATGCTTTTTATTTTTCTTCTCAAACACTTACTACTGTTGGATTTGGGTATTTTGCTCCTGTTGGTAATCATGCTAAAATAGTGGCTTCTATCGAGGCCTTTGTAGGTGTGTTGGGTTTTGCCGTTGCTACCGGTATTTTGTACGGACGGTTTTCGAGGCCAGCGGTGCGCATGCGTTATAGCCAAAATGCAGTGGTAGCTCCTTATCAAGACGGAGCAGGTGTAATGTTTAGAATGGTGAATTTGCGCAACAATCATTTAATTGAATTGCAAGTTGATTTAACTTTTACTTGGTTAGATAAAGAGGAGGGCAAAAGAAAATATACGGCTTTAACTTTAGAGAGAAATAAAATCAACTTAATGCCATTAAGCTGGACTATCGTTCATCCAATTGATGAGGAGAGTCCGTTTTACGGCAAATCAAAAAGTTATTTATTGTCTAGCGATGCCGAAATCATTGTTTTGCTAAAAGCATTTGACGAATCATTTTCGCAAGTAGTATATGATAAAAAATCTTTTCGTGCCGATGAATTTGTATGGGGGGCTAAATTTGTTAGCATCATTGATGATACGGGCGAAGGCATGCTACATCTCGATGTAGATAAGATTGATAAATATGAGGAAGTTTCCTTAATTTCACCACTCGTTAATATTTAAGGTATGCCGGTAAAAAATAACACAGTTGTTTTAAGCAAAGAAAAAGTATTGCAAAAAATAAATAGATTAATTCATCAAGTGCACGAGAATGTGTTTGATGAAAAAGAAATTGTTATTGCAGGTATTGAAGGTTATGGTTATGTTCTTGCCGAACGAATAGCCAAAGAATTAAAAGCTGTATCTGGCATCAACATTATTTTGGCCAAAATAGTAATGGATAAAGTCGAACCTCTTTCTCGTCCGATTCAATTGGATGGCGTTACTCCTCAGCAATATGCAAAGAAAATTGTGATTGTGGTTGATGACGTAATTAACTCTGGAAAAACCATCATTTACGCAGTAAACCACTTCTTAGATCAGCCGGTGAAAAGAATTCAGGTGTTGGTATTGGTAGATAGAGATCATACGCGCTACCCAGTTAAGGCTGATTACGTTGGTTTATCTATTTCTACTACCTTACAAGAGCACATTCGAGTGAGCATGGAAAAAGGAAAAGAAGCCATTTATTTGGAGTGATTTAGCTCCTAGGGTGAAACTGAATAATTGCCTCTCGCAAATAATGTTTATCTAAGTGCGTATAAATCTCGGTGGTTGTGATAGAAGCGTGTCCCAACATTTCTTGCACAGCGCGCAAATCGGCACCTCCTTCAATTAAATGGGTAGCAAAAGAGTGGCGAAAGGTATGGGGAGAAATACTCTTTTTTAAATTAATTTTCTCGGCGAGTTGTTTAATGATAGTGAAAATCATCACGCGCGTTAATTTTTTTCCTCTTCGATTTAAAAACACAATATCTCTGGCTGTTGGGTGAACATCAAGATGAACGCGATCTTCAAAATACATTGCTATTTCTTTCAAAGCTTTGCCGCCAATGGGCACCAATCTTTCTTTGCTGCCTTTACCCGTTACTTTAACAAAACCATCTGATGTGTACATCTCAGAAATTTTGAGTCCTACCAATTCACTAACGCGCAAGCCACAGCTGTACAAAGTTTCTAAAATAGCTTTGTTGCGCTGCCCTTCGGGTTTACTCAAATCGATGGCTGCAATTAAATTGTCTATGTCAACTATGGAAAGGGTGTCGGGCAATTTTCGGCCGAATTTAGGTGCTTCTAAAAGCTGAGTAGGATCTTCTTTGATGTATTGTTCTAGAATGAGAAATTTATAGAAAGCTTTAATACCTGATATAACGCGAGCTTGGGTGTTTCTGCTCATCCCCAATTCTGTGGCCCATTTTAAGAAATCGCGCAAATGTTGAAGCCTTATGTCTTCGGGCATGGCTTTTATTTGCGCATAATCGAGGTATTGTTGTAGCTTTTCGATGTCGTGCAAGTAGGCCTCAATAGAATTAGGAGATAGTGATTTCTCCAATTGAAGAAAGGCTTTAAAACCTTTGCTATAAGAAAGCCAGTTGTTCAAAATTTGATGTTCAATGTTTAATGTTCAATGTTTAAAGTTAGCTAAATTTCGAATGCAATCTGTTTTGCAGTTTGCTAACATTGAACTTTGAACATTGAACATTGAACGTTATCTTCGCTTTATGAAAATATTAATCATCAACGGTCCGAACTTAAACTTATTAGGCAAACGAGAGCCCGGCATTTACGGTGCACAATCGTTTGAAGAATATTTTGAAACATTGAAATCGAAATACGATAATGTGGGTTTAACCTATTATCAATCGAATATTGAAGGAGAAATCATCAACAAGATTCATGAAGTAGGATTTGATTTTGATGGTATTATCATTAATGCTGGTGCCTATACGCACACTTCTGTAGCTATACGCGATGCCATATCAGCAATAACTTGTCCGGTTGTTGAAGTGCACATTTCAAACACTTACGCCCGTGAAGAATTCCGTCATCAATCTTACTTATCTGCAAAATGCAAAGGCGTGATTGTTGGATTTGGAATGGATTCTTATAGATTGGCTGTGGAGTCGTTTGTGTAGAATTATCTCTTCACCCTCGCATATTCTTTAGGTGAAACACCATACGATTTAGTGAAATCCCTCTTGCCTTTCCCCACAAAGGTCTGCACACTCTCCCTTTAAAAAAGGGAGAAGTTAGTTAGTGTCCTATGACTTTTAGAAAATACACTTATTTAAACTCAAAAACTATGAAAGCTAAAAATGTATTATTGATTTTGTTTTTATTTCTGGCGAGCATTTTTTTCGCCCAAAACAATCAATTTGTCGTGGGTTATATGCCCACCTACAGCAACTTTCCAAATGCAATAAATAATGCCGACTTAAACATTCTTACCCATGTAGATATTGCCTTTGTTAACCCCGATGCCAATGCTAATATTTATATGCCCAACCATACAGCTACAGTGGTGAATGAAGCGCACGCCAAAAATGTAAAAGTGTTGGCTTCTATTTGGGTGGCGAAGGCGTGGCGTATCATGAATTAAGTGCAGGCAATCAATTTGCCCAATTTAGAAATGACAATGTCGATTTAGAAACGTGCGCAGATGCAGGTGGTGTTTACAATATTGGTTCGGCGCAAATGGGAGAGTGGTTGGCTTATTCGGTAAACGTAATTCAAAGTGATTTTTATGATGTTGAGGTGCGTGTTGCAACGAATCAAAGTGGAAGAACTTTTCATTTGGAAATGGATGGCCAAAATATTTCTGGAGCCATTCAGGTGCCGAATACTGGTGGTTGGCAAACCTATACTTCTGTTGTGATTCCTAATGTTCAATTGCAAGCTGGATTGCAACAATTACAAGTGAAATACGATTCAGAATATTTGAATTTGAATTACTTGAATTTCGATTTGGCGCTGTCTACATCAATGCAAGAAAATGAAATTATCGAGTTGAATTTATTTCCAAATCCGGTAAGTGGAGTTATGAATTATTCAATTTCAAATGAAGAGGATAAAAATTATTCCTTGCAAATTTTCAATGCTTTAGGTGAGTTGGTGAAGAGTGAAAATATTAATAATTCTTCGGGTCAAATCTCTTTGGAAAAATTAGAAGCAGGAATTTATCTCGTTCAATTTGTGAATGCAAATTCTATTGTTACAAAAGAAGTTGTAGTGAGATAGGTGTGGGTTTTATGTTGTTTAAGCACGCATGGAAACATGCGTGCTTTTTTTCTTTTAATGCCCGCCGCCAATCTTTTTATCAAAACTAATTCCTTGTGCTTTTAAGATGCTGCTTACTTTCCAGGCGTAGAAAGCAAGGTACACGAAACAGGCAACACCAACGAAATAACTTGTTTTAATGGATGTTTCATCAGATACGAAACCTTGAATCCAGCTTATAATTCCACCTCCCATAATCATCATAATTAAGAAATTACTGCCCTGTGCAGTTTTACTGCCTAATCCACTCACGGCTAAAGTGAAAATACACGGCCATAAAGTACTACAGAATAAACCAACACTACAGAAAGCATAAACACTTACCATTCCCGACGAAAATATTCCTATCAAAAGTGCTACAATACCCAGACTCGAAAATATAAGTAACATACTTGCCGGATTTCCTTTACTAGCGATATCGGCACCAATCAGCACTAAAATCAAAGGTATATAGATGTAAAAAGGAGCTAAGTCGGTACCCATTAAAGAGTTTACTCCCAGAAACACAAGAAAAGCTAAATAAGGAGCAAAAAATTTAAACATTTTCC
>CAMBXP010000057.1 GCA_945871895.1 Chryseobacterium gleum
ATAATGGGCGGCCGCAAGGACACGCCCCTACGGGCTACTATTTCTGCGACATTCTGCGTTTAATCCCTTCTAAATACTTTTGCTTTTGCGCATCACGCGTTGCAATGGCTGTTTTAGTAAAGTACTTGTGCGCACCTAAGAATTTAACCTGAATAGGATCCCAATCTTCTGCTCCTTTGATGCCTCCGTAATCAATTAATTCTTGTTGAAGTGTTGAACTAATTTTTTCAAAATCTTCGCGCCCCAAATAATCTAAATCGGCATCGCATATAATCTCTTCCAAGTGATTGGTAGGCTTTTGAGGAATTCTAGTGGCCATAATCATTCCTTCAATAATGTCGATTTGCGAATCGGTGAAACCATAGTCTGGCAATAGTTCTTTAGCGAATTTCACTCCTTCTGGTTCATTGCTCCAGTACTTATTGAGGAAACCAGCATCATGCAACAAGGCCGCCATTTTCACCAACATTAACTCTTCAGGATCAAGGCCTTCGGCTCTTCCTAGTCGTTCGGCAGCTTGCAGTACATCGCGGGTGTGGTGCGGACCGTGATAATAAAGATTTTCGGGCAATTCTTTTTCCAACTTAGCCATCACAAACTGTTTTACTTTATTGTAATTCAATTTGCTGTAAACGTTGAAATGATGCAACTCTTGAAAAGTGATGTTTGGGATTTGTCCGAGCTTATCTTTCGACAATTCTGCTTTAATTCCTGTAACAAAATACATGTCGATATCGCCCTTGTTTTTCACAGGAATTTTACCGCGGTATTCACAGTCGAAATAATCACTTACCATATTGTAAGTGGTTCCTGATATGTTGATACAACCAGGCACAGATGCCGATTCCATGCGGCTTGCTGTATTCACCGTATCGCCCCAAATGTCATAAGCAAATTTCTTTTTACCTACTACTCCGGCAATGATTTCACCAGTGTGTAAACCAATTCTCAATTCCCAGATAGGCGCATCATCGGGTGCACGCATTTGCGCATCTTTCATGAAAGCCTGCATGCGCATGGCCGCTAAAATACAATCCACCGGATTCGTCTTATTTCTAATAGGCACGCCACCTGCAGCCATGTAAGCATCGCCACTGGTTTTAATTTTCTCAATGTTGTGTTTCTCTGCAATATCATCAAAAGCGTTAAATGCTTTGTCTAATTCTGCTACTAGTTCCACTGGTCTTAATCTTTCAGCAATTTGCGTAAAGCCTTTAAAATCGGCAAACATCACGGTTACCATGCGGTAGTGACGTGGCGCCGCTCTACCTGTGGTGAGCAATTCCTTCGCTGTTTCGGCCGGTAAAATATTTAATAAAAGCTGCTCTGTTTTGTTTTTCTCTATCTCTAGTTTTTCCTTTTGTTCTTCAATCTCGGCACGTTTTTGCACCACCTCTTCTGTTCTTTGCTGCACCTTGTATTCCAACACTCTTTTTTGTGTATTGATAATCGCTACACGCGAATAATAAACACCCAAAACAATAGCTAAAATGATCGCAATAGCAAAGCCCCTAAACCACCATGTCATCCAAAATGGCGGATTAATAATGATTTTCAAGGTAGCGGCGTACGCAGATTCTATGCCGTCACTGTTCATGGCTTTTACTTTAAAAACATAAATTCCTGGGTCGAGATTGGTAAAACTTACTTCGCGCTTATTGCCTATATCTTGCCAATCATCCACAAAACCTTCCAGCATATATTTGTAGCGATTGTTCTCGGGAGACGTATAGTGCATACCTGTGAAACGCAAAGTGATGGCGTTGTCTACGTAAGGAATTTCTATCAACTCCAATTCACTAATGTCTTTGGTAATAAGAGAGCCATTGCCTGGTTCAATTAATTTACTAGAAAGCAACAAACCTATTAAGGCTATGCGCGGTGGCACCTTATTAAGTTTTACCTCTGCGGGGTGGAATACATTAAAGCCGTTAATTCCCCCAAAGTAGAATTCGCCGCTTTTTGATTGATAGAATGCGCCTTTGTTGAATTCGTTACTTTGCAAACCATCTTCTTCTGCAAAGGTTCTGAATTTGCCAGTTGCAGGGTTGAAACGACATAATCCTTTATTGGTACTAACCCACAACTGATTGCTTGCTTTGTCTTTTAAAATGCCGTACACCACATTGTTGCTCAATCCTTCTTGCTCGGTGAAGTGCGTAGTTTTACCCGATGCAACATCGTAACGGTTGATACCGCCACCATAAGTTCCCAACCACAAATAGCCACTTGGGTGCTCTTCAATACATAAAATAACGTCGTTGTTGAGCGAATGTGCTACACTTTTCTCGTGCGTAATTTTTAAAAACTGAAGCTGATGAATATTTTGTGGATCAATCACTTTGTGCAATCCGCTGCCATTCATCCCCATCCACATTTGATGTTTGGCATCTTCAAAAATACAGTTCACGCTACCCTTGCCAATACCTTTGAAATTATTGACGTTGTAGCTGTAGTAACTAGCTTTCTTTTCTGCGGCATCTAGCACCATCATCCCTTCTTTGCCGCCAAACCAAATGTTGCCCTTGCTGTCGCATAAAATGGAATAAATAGGGGCGGTAAACTTGCTGAAATTAGGAAGCTCAAATGGCATTAGAGTATAAATAGAATCGTTGATTTTATTGGCTACAAAAATTCCTCTATTGGTTCCCACCAACACTCTTCTTTTGGTATCGAAACATAAAGCGTACACTTCATCAACTTCGCCATTTTGCACTTTAAATGAACGACGCTTTTTTCTATCTATTCTGCACAAGCCTTTTTCGGTACCTACCCACGAAACACCTTTATTGTCTTCACAAAACGCCCACACATTAATGGAATGCGTGGTATTGTCCCAATACTGTTCTAAAGAAAAATATTGCAAGCTTTGCTTCAATTTGTCGTACTTGCTAATTCCTCGGTCGGTAGCAATCCAATTCATACCCGCTTCATCTTGCGTAATTTTATTGATACGGTTATGACTCAACGAATGGTCTTTCAGCGGGTCGGAAAAATACTTTTTGAAATGGAAAGTGCTGTCTTTTATGGTATGTAAATCAACAACATTTAATCCCGATTCGGTACCCACCCACAACAATCCGTCGTTGTCTTCAAAAATACAACGAATAGTATTGTTAGAAATAGCGCCATGTTTTTTGGCGTTGGCAAAAAACAACTGTGCTTTAATTTGCAAGTTTTTAGCATCGCTTTCGTTCACCATTAAGCGTTGTAAACCGCTAAGTGTGCCTACCCAAACATCGCCTTTAAAATCTTCACAAAGTGAGGTAATGTAATTGTTAGATAATCGCTCGCCGTTTTTAGTGCCGTTTAGCACTCTGCTAATTTCCTCTTTTCTTGGATTGTAAAGGTTCAATCCAGCATCGGTACCCACCCACAAATATCCCGACGCATCTTGCATTACCGCAGTTACATTATTTGAACTTAGCGATTTGTCGTTTTTGTTTTTGTGACTGTAATGCTTTACCTGTATGCTTTGTAAATTGTTATTGTTGATAGAAATTCGTGTTAATCCGCCATCACGCGTACCTACCCAAACGTAACCAATGCTGTCTCTGCACAAAGCCTGTACATACAATTTACTTGCGCTTAGAGAAGCACCAGCTAAGGATGCCAGCGACACAAATGTTTTGTTCTCGATGTTATAAATATTTAATCCGGCCGATGTGCCCACCCAAATTAAGCCGCGCGGGTCATACACCAAAGCTGTAATTCTATTGTTGGTTAACGATACACTATCGAAAGGATTAGGCTTGTAGCGAATGAAATTATAACCGTCGTAACGATTGAGTCCGTCTTGTGTTGCAAACCACATAAACCCTCTGCCATCCTGAATTACCGAAGTAACAATATTGTGTGATAGGCCATCTTTAGTGGTGATTCGCCCAAATTTAACATCCTCTTGTTGGGCCAACAGAGAACTAAAACCAATGATGTAAAATGTTAGAAATAATAGCCTTATCATGCATCTCTTTATGCGCTCTAATGTAGGAGAAATATGTTTTGGGTTTCAAGTTTACAGCTTGAAGTTTTGAACATTTAAAGTTAGAACACTTCAACATGTCTCCAAATAGCGCATGCAGCGTCTACAATCACATGCTAATTCTCCATATCCATCGCGGATTTCAGTTTCTTGGCAGACACAAATAGAATCTGTCTTAGAAAGATTCACGCCATTACAACACAACGGAAGATTTTCTATTTTAAGACAGATTCTACCTGTCTCTACCAAGATGTTTTCTATCTTAGTGAAATGAGCACAGCTACAATTTTAATTTTATTGGCCATTGGTTTAGTAGCAGGTTTACTAAGCGGTATGGTAGGTATTGGCGGCGGAATAATAATGGTGCCAGCTATGGTGTATTTGCTGGGCTTAGATCAACACACAGCGCAAGGAACCAGCTTGGCCATGATGCTATTGCCGGTGGGTATTTTAGGCGTAATAAATTACTATCAGCAAGGAAATATTGAGATTAAATACGCCCTACTTTTAGCCGCCACTTTTTTAATAGGAGGCTATTTTGGTTCTAAATACGCCCTATCGGTAGATCAATTAACACTCAAAAAAATATTTGGCGCTATCATGATGGTAGTGGCGATTAAAATGTGCTTTTTTGATAAGTAGAATTACTCTTCATCAAACCCTTCATCGCCTTCTTCTACCAACACAAAATCCAGTTGTTTTTTCACCAAATTGGCTCCCGTAACTTTAATTTTTACTTTGTCGCCAAACTGATACACCTTCTTGTGAATGCGGCCTACATAGCGATAATTATCAGGATCGAAAACAAAAGTATCACCCATTAAAGTGCGCGCATTGATCATTCCTTCACATTTATTTTCGATAATTTCAGCATAGATTCCCCATTCGGTTAAGCCCGAAATAGTAGCCTCAAAAGTTTCGCCTAAATGGGCTTTCAAATATTCTACCTGTTTGTATTTAATCGATTCGCGTTCGGCATCACTCGCTAATTTTTCGCGTTCGCTGCAATGCTCACATTGCTCATCGTACAATTTTTTAGCTTGAGAAGGATTGCCGTCCAAATAAATTTGCAACAAACGATGCGCCATCACATCGGGATATCGACGAATAGGCGAAGTAAAGTGAGAGTAAAAATCGAAGGCCAAACCGTAGTGACCAATATTGTCGCAAGAATACTCAGCCTTCGCCATTGTACGAACAGCTAGGGTTTCGAGCATCGACCCATAATTTTTCAATTTAGAATCTTGCAGCATTTTGTTCAACTGTCCGGCTACCTGCTGCGGCGTAGAAGCGCGCAACTCATACCCAAACTGTTTCACGAAATCGGCGAACACACCAAATTTTTCTAATGAAGGAACATCGTGAATACGGTAAACAAAAGTCTTGGGTGGCTTGCTGTCTTTTCCTGCGAAAAGTGCCACATATTTGTTAGCCAACAACATAAATTCTTCAATGAGTTTGTTGGCATCTTTCGATTCTTTAAAATACACACTAAGTGGCGCTCCCTTTTCATCTAGCTTAAATTTAACTTCGGCTTTATCGAAACTAATAGCACCATTTTTCATACGCTCTTTGCGTAAAATTTTGGCTAGTCTATCGAAGGTTAAAATCTCCTCTTTTAAATCGCCTTCGCCGGTTTCTATCACTTGTTGCGCTTCTTCATAAGTAAATCTTCTATCAGAATAAATGACTGTTCTACCAATCCAGCGACTGATTACAGCAGCATTATCGTCCATTTCAAACACGCAAGAGAAGCACAACTTCTCTTCATGTGGCCTAAGCGAACAAACGCCATTAGAAAGCTTCTCAGGTAGCATAGGAACGGTTCTGTCAACCAAATAAACTGAAGTTCCTCTTTCGTAAGCCTCGTGATCTAATAAAGTGCCTGGTTGCAAATAATGCGATACATCGGCAATGTGCACACCTATTTCCCAATTTCCATTCTCTAATTTTTGAATAGACAGCGCATCATCAAAATCTTTGGCATCATGAGGGTCGATGGTGAACGTAGTAATCTTGCGGAAATCCCGACGTTTTTTAATTTCTTCTTCGGTGATAACATCGGGCAATTTATTGGCAAAATCTTCTACCTCTTTAGGAAATTTGTAAGGCAAGCCATATTGAAAAAGAATGGCGTGCATCTCTACATCGTTGTTTCCTGCATCGCCCAGCACTTCTATAATTTCACCAAATGGATTTTTTGAATTTTTAGGCCAATCGCCCAATCTTACAATTACTTTCTGACCCTCTTTTGCGCCCAATATTTTACCAGCAGGCACATAAAAATCCATGTGAATTTTAGGGTTATCGGGCACCACAAAAGCAAAATCTTTTACCAGCTGAACAGAACCAATGAAATCGATTCTTTTTCTTTCCACAACCTCCACTATTTTACCTTCGGGTTTCCTTCCTCTACCTGGCACCAACTCAATTTTTACAATATCTTGGTGAAAAGCATTTCCTGTATTTTGTGCAGCAATATAAATATCTTGTTCCTCGCCTTCAATAGTAACGTACGCTGCGCCAGATGCTGTAAAATCGGCCTTACCCGTCATGGGTTCTCTCGCTTCTGCAAGCGTAAATTTACCGCGATTTACTTCATCTAATTTCTTCTGTTGCACTAAACTTAAAAGTGTGTCGAGCACCTGTCTTTTGCCATCTTTAGAAGTGATGCGCAAATCAGATGCGATAGATTTATGACTTAAATCTCTTCCTTCTGCCTTGTAAAAAAGTTGAAGAATGGAATTGGTGAGAGAGCCAGTACTCGTCTCTTTATTTTTGTTTTTTTTCTTTTTGCTCATGTGAAATAAATATAGATAATTCACCCTTCGTACGTGAAGTTGATGATGGAAGTTATGAACAGCAGAGCGTGTGCACAAATGCACAAAACGATGATAAATATCAGCGCTGTAGCTCACTATAAAGCCGTACTTTAGACCACATGAAACCCGACATCTCTTCACGCGAACACATTGAACTTCTAGTGAATACTTTTTATGAAAAAGTACAAAACGATGATGTTATCGCTCATTTTTTTAATGATGTAGCGCAAGTAAACTGGGAAAAACACTTGCCAAAGATGTACGACTTTTGGGATTCCATCATTCGCAATCAGCACAATTATCATGGGAGTCCGATGCCAAAACACATTGCCTTAAGCGAGAAATCAAGCATGAAAAAAGAACATTTCGAAAGATGGTTGCAACTTTTCAACTCTACCTTAGATGAATTGTTTGAAGGAGAAAAAACCGAATTGGCGAAAACTAGAGCGCTGTCGATTGCCGCGGTGATGGAGATAAAAGTGTTTCGAAAATAATCATCCGCAATTACAAACTTAATTCAAACCCATATGGCAGCCGATAAACGCAATTATATTGCACTAAAATTTGCGGTTACAGTAATAATTTTGTGGGGGCTAATAGATCGTGTAGCAAAAACTGAATTGAATTATATTTTGAAATGGTTAATTTCATTGATATTAGTTGCAATAGGATATATGATTCTTAATTCTGATGATTAACTAACCAGTAAATCATAACGTTGTTTCACCATAAGCATGGTGAGTTTTTGCACCGATATGCAGGTATTTGCCTATATTCGCACACAACAAAGGAATTTAGAAATTCTTTTAGAAACCTTTGAAAACAGTATCAATAAAGAAATTGGCTTTGTAGCTCAACTGGATAGAGCATCAGACTTCGGATCTGAGGGTTGGGGGTTCGAATCCCTCCAAGGTCACAAAAAATTAATATTTTTGCCGCTTTAGTTATTAATCTTCACTGTTTCAAATGAAGTCAGCATCACAAAACGTTTACGAATTATTTATCGAGAGTTGCAAGAAAGACTTAGATAGATCTGCCATATTCATAAAAGAAAAAACCTACTCTTACAAAGAGTTTCTAAGCATTGCTTCGGCCATTAAAAAGCAAATTCAAAGCAAAAAAGATTTCTCTAAAATGATTGGTATTTACACCCACGAAAGTGTAAATACTTATGCTGCCATGTGGTCTATCGTTTCTTTAGGTGGCGCTTATGTGCCCATCAATAAAAAATTTCCTGCAGAAAGAGCAAAAGGAATGATAGAAGACGCTGGATTAAACGTTTTGTTGTACTCTGAAGACGGCCCAGAAATAGAAGAGCTTAAAGCTTTGCTCAACGGTAAAGTAGAATTCATTAAAATGGAAACCGTTACCAACGGTGAACTCGACTTTTCATACAGCGAAAATATCACCGGCGACGATTATATCTACCTTCTATTTACCTCGGGAAGTACAGGAAAACCCAAGGGTGTGCCTATTCGACACAAAAATTTGGTTTCCTTAATCGACGGCCACCTTTACGACCCAAAATACAATGTACATAAAGACGACAGATACCTTCAAATGTTTGAATTAACCTTTGATGTATCAGTGTTGTCTTACGTTTTTCCTTTGATAATGGGCGCTTGTTTCTATGTGGTTCCGCAAGACGGAATTATGTACATGGAGGTGCTTAAAATTTTAGAAGATCAAAAAATTACCATCGCCTACATGGTGCCTTCGGTAATTAATTATTTACAACCATATTTCGATCAAATTGAGCTTCCCCACCTTAAGTGCTGCATGTTTGCTGGTGAGGCCTTGTTTGAAAAACCTTTGGAGGGCTGGCAAAAATGTACACCTAACGGTTTTGTAGGAAATGCTTACGGTCCAACAGAAGCTACTGTAATCGTCACCGAATATGTTTGGGATAACACTATTTCACCAGAAGAAACTTACAATGGTATTGTGCCTATCGGACACATGTTGGGGGAAACCATAGGCTACATCGTTAACGATAAAGACCAAGAGGTGCCGCAAGGCGACAAAGGCGAATTGCTCTTGATTGGTCCGCAAGTTACCACCCACTACTGGAACGATGAAGAAAAATCGGCCAAATCTTTCGTTACAATTCAATACAAAGGACAGGAAAGAAACGCATATAGAACGGGAGATTTGTGCTACCTCAACGAACGCGGAAACATTATGTACTGCGGAAGGATAGATCATCAGGTACAAGTAAACGGCTACAGAGTAGAATTGGGCGAAATTGAATTTCATTCGAAAAAATTCTTAGGCAATGAAAAAAACCTAGTGGCTTTCCCTATCAAAAACACTATGGGATCTACAGCTGTTTACATGGCCATTGAAGGCTTTGATAAAACGCAGGAAGAAGCCTTGGTAAGCTACCTGCGCAAAAACTTACCTGTGTATATGATTCCCGAAAAAATCATAGCCATAGATGCTCTCCCGCTTACCATTAGCGGAAAAACAGATAGAGGTAAATTAAGTACTGTTTATCAACCCAACAATTAGTACTATTTTAGCGCAAAATTAATTTCGATTAACATTCACCATGGAACAAATAACAACAGCATTAACGGGCATTTTACAACGCGTTTTCGAAAACCCATCTATCAGCGCAACACGCGAATTAACAGCTAAAGACGTGGAGAAATGGACTTCAATGACCAACGTAATTTTTATCGCCGAAGTAGAAAAAGAATTCAATATTAGATTTCACTACCGCGATGTAATGAACCTAAAAAATGTTGGCGATTTGATCGATGTTATTGCAAAGAAGAAAGGGTAATTTTAAAAATATATACCAATAAAAAAGGCCTGAATGATCAGGCCTTTTGTGTTTTTTAAAATGAGCATTTCTATTCCATCACCACATTGTACATCATCGATTGTTCATTCACACGAACATTTAAATAGTACGTTCCTGCTGGCAATTGTGCAACATCAAAATGATTTAGTGCCGATAAGGTAAGTTGCTGGTGCATTATTTCTTTACCAACAACATCATACAAATAGAGATTTGCTGCTTTATTGTGCATGTTTTTATCATCTACTGCTATTGTTAAAGTGTTTCCCGATTTTAAAGGATTAGGAAATAATGTGAACGCACCGTTCCCCAACTCATGCGTAACGGTAAGACCATCAACGGTAACCCATGTAGAATCGTAAGCACTCCAGCATCCTGTAGTGTTTATTTTCAATTTGTAATACCCTGCTTTGGCAGTTGTGGCATTGTTTATAGCAGGTGAAGCTATAGAGGCAGTAAATGAATTCGGACCCATCCACTCATAATTGGAAGCTACATCGCTGCATAATAAGTTGATGGTTTGTCCGGTAGCATACGGTCCGCCATTAGATACACTAGGTGTTGGCGACGCAGCGCCTACCGTAACCATTACAGAGCTAGTATCACTTGTACACGCTAAATTGTGTGCATACACGACGTATTTTCCCGTTTGAGATACATCGATATTTGTTCTCACAGGATTTTGAGCGGTGCTGGTAAATCCGTTCGGACCAGTCCATACATAGCCCAAAGCGCCTGGCACTGTAGTAGACAATAAATACATATTTTCCCCTGTACAATTAATGGTTCCATACAACTCACCCGTGCCAAAACTGGCAATTGGCCTAGCAAAAGAGGCGCAACAATCTTCAATCACAAAACTATTACTCACAGCCGTGTCCATAGGATTAGAGCTAATTACTCTCAAACGATAGCCATTACCTGCAGGTGTGTTCGCCGCAATAAGCAAATGTGCTGTGCCTGCAAATCTTCCGTTACCTTGAATAAGTAGAGTATCTAAATTTGTTGCAGAAGCAAAGCTTCCACTGGCATCGCTCATTTGAATAATTGATTTGTTTCCTGCGTTTAAGGCTCCACGAATATCGTACTGTAAATCGACAGCTGCACCAATACAAAAAGTATCGTTGGCTAAGCCTAAAGAAATTTCATTGTTCAACAATTTAATCACCCAATAATCGGCATAACCTCTACTGTTTTGCGATTTATCTGCTGAGATATTTCCTGATGAATGTCCCGCTAACACCAAGCCGTAATCATGACTCTCTGTCATAGAAAACAAGTATTCTGAGTCATCACTACCATAAACACCATCCCATATTTTATTACCTAATGAATCAAGTTTTACTACCCAGTAGTCGTACCAGCCCATTTTAGCTTGCGATTTTTCATTGCCTGCGTTAGAGCCCGAATTGGTAGAAAAAATATAAGAGCCATCGGCATTTTGAATAATGCCATTGCAGTAATCGCTACCATCATTTCCGTAAGTACGTTCCCATTGAATAGCGCCCATTGAATCAACTTTCACCAACCAACTGTCGTCGAATCCTCTGCACGATTGCGATTTGTCGGCACCAATTCCCGAGCGAGAACCCCCGCCTATAATATAACCGCCATCGGCCGTTTGAGTGGCGGTATTAAACACTTCTAAATCATTTCCTCCATAAGAGGCATCCCATTGTTTTACGCCAGCTTCGTTGATTTTTACTGCCCAATAATCATTCACTCCTTTTAAGGAAGCTGTTTTTTCAAATCCTGGATCAGAGTAAGAATCGCCCAACAGTAAATAACCTCCTGTGCGCGATTTAACGATGTGCATTAACTTATCGTGACTATTACTGCCATAAGTAGCATCCCAAACTTTAGTGCCGGTAGATGTGATTTTAACTATCCAGAAATCGGTTCTTAAAGCATTTAAATCTCTATTCTCTTGTGTTTTGTCGCCTGTAATGCGAGAATCTGAGTGGCCACCTAACAAAAATCCTCCATCGGGAGTTTCTACAATGGCAGTTAATTCATCATCTCTTGTGCCGCCAAAAGTAGCATCCCATTCTTTAACGCCATTGGCCGAAATTTTAATTACCCAATAATCTTTTCCGCCCCAACACAGCTGAGATTTATCTCCTGTTATATCTGAATCTGAATAGCCTCCAGCCAAATATCCTCCATCTGATGTTTGAATGATGGTTCTAGAAAAATCGCTGTATTGTCCGCCAAAAGTTTTATCCCATATTTTAACGCCCAAACTATCGGTTTTAACTATCCAAAAATCATTGTACCCACTTAGTCCTTTTTTAGCTTCTGTTTTATCACCCGAAATACCCGAAGTGCTATTGCCGCAAATGATAAAACCTTTATCAGTAGTGAGCTGAATTTCCGACATGAATTCTCCGTCGTTACCGCCAAAAGTGGCATCCCATAATTTGGTGGGACGATGTTGTGCTGTTGCTAATGTTGCTGAGAAAACTGTAGCAACAAAAAGTATCTTTTTTAACATGCCTCTAATTTAAATAAAACTTTATAAGAAGCGTGATTTACGCGATTAAAAAATTTAAGTTGCCACAATTAAAAAAAGACTTGATTGCTCAAGCCTTTCAAAACATGTATTGTAAAATAGAAATTATATCCAACCATATTTCCAAGCAGCTAATAATACAACTGCGGCAATGACTCCTAAAACCAACGCCCATTGCCACCAAGGTCGACCCTTCTCTGCAAATGGATCATTCAAGTTTAGCTTAGCACCAAAAGGTATAATTGCCAAATGCGTAAGCGTATTTCCAAAAGGAATATTCACTACAACTCTCGCATTGATGGCCCATCCATTGGCATCTAAAATTGGTGCTAAATTTCTTTTTCTAAGTTTAAGAAAAGCGATGATCATCGACGGACCCGATATCAACAACAACAAGCCCAAAATGGCAAAAGGAATTTTCCACCAAGCCAAATCTAAAAAACCAGAAATTACTGCTGCCAACACGCTTCCTATAGCGCCCAAAGCCAAACCAATCGCAGCAAATATTCCCACAAATTTACCTACATCAAAAGGAGTGGGCGGAACTGCGGGTTGTGTGCTTGCCACTTTTGCCGGCACAGCTTCTACTTTACCTGTTAAATCGGCTGTGGCCTTGTTGTCTTGCTCAGTAGCAAACTTATTCACTTGCTTCTCAATAAACCGCGATACCTTTCGGTACGGCGACCAAAATGACTGTCGGATACTAATAGGATTTTCTACAATCTTAATCACCGTGGCATCATAATCATCTCCATTTCTATCGTAAAAAATAGCATTTCTTCCTACTTCTAAATTATCAATATCTCCGCTGGTTACCGCAGCTACAATAATCATCGATTTGGCATCAGATTTTCGTACACATTTACAATACAACAAAAACATTCCGCTGTAGTTGGAGATGCTCTCATGCTTTGGCATATCGTTTACTTTAATGCACAAATCACAACTTCTTTGGTCGATATACAACGTACCCGCTTGAAATGCAGCAGAAGAAACGGGCGAATAAAAATCGTAAAAAGTAACATAGTTCTTTATGAGCGTAAACAAATCTCTGTGGTAACGCACCAACTTGTCTACTAAGAAAATGTTATTGGCTTCTTCCTCATAAGACTTGTCTTTCTCAATTAATTCGAAAAGTTTTGGTGCAACATTTTGGGCTAAAATTGCTCTTACTCTTTGCAAGCCCAAACTTTCAACAGCATCACCTTTTTTGTCGCTTATCCATTTTTCGTAGGCAACAAATTTTTGAGCAATGGCTTGCCACTCTTTTTCAGTAAGTTCATCTTTGCCAGGATACAAAATATCACTCACCTGAGTTCTAAATTCTGCTACTAAATTTTCTAAAGCCGGATTGATTCCCTTTCGCAAAGGAAGCGTTTGTTGGTCGTGAATTTTTGCAAATGGAAAAAGTGCTATTTCATCTAAACAAGCGCCTAGATTTTTGTCGCTAATACTTTCTATTCTTGCTCCTAAAACATTCAAAGCAGCAACAGAATCTTTATCAAAAGCAGCCATTTTACAACGCAAAAAATAATCTTCCACTTTTGCTTTTATCGCGAAGTAAGCGCTGTACGCCTTTTCTGTATTTTCATTAAAAGGAAAGTAACTTTCTTTGTTGTTTTCAGCTTCTAAATACCAGGCAGAATAATCATTACAAGCGTTGATAAAAAGAGTTAATAACTCAGTGTTGGTGCCCGTTTTTCCATTTCTATCGTTTACACCACCTACGCATGAAATAATCTCATTCAATACTTCTTTTAGTTCTTCTTCGGCACAAGAATCTGCTGTGATTACTCCATCGCCATTGAAGCGAGTGTTGGCAAATATTTTCGATACATCAGAAGTGTCTTCAACGGTTAAAAAAGCTTCGCTTTCTTTGCCTATATTTTTCAAAATTGTTTTTGCCGATGCCAGCAAAACCTTGCCTAAATGAGATGAATCGTTAATGGCATCTAAATTAAATTTGGCTTCTTCTTTCAATAAATCGTCGGTATTTTTAATGATAGAACCAATCCATTTGGTCGCCTTAATTATTTCCGATGCGCGAATTTGTCCGTCTTTATCTTCATCTATTAATTCTAACGTTTTTGAATCAAGCTCTAATCCGTAAACCGGACAACTCAATGCTCCCCATAACTTTTGATCGAGATGTTCCAACTCCAATATATCTTTTCCCGATTCAAAATTTACGCGTTTAACTCCTCCTACCGAGGAAAAACTCCATTTGTGTGTGTTGCCCATAGTATTATTTTAGTGGCGCAAATATAGATAACTTTTGAGTTAACACATTATAGAGGCGTACCCTTGCGGTCGCGCCTTAAAGGCAACAAAAGTAGATTGGAGAAATAGGGTCTTCATTTATATAGTTGAGGCTACGAACATTTTCTTGATACCATATTTAATTGTTTCGACTTTTAATGGTTATTCGAAAGGATAAACATCACTTAATCAATTCGTTATGCTCTATTACGGCGCTTTTGAAAGTTGTTTTTCCTAAAATCCATCCTTGCAAAATCCAAAATTTTAAAGTAATTTGCCTCAAATGTATTTTTTGTTAAAAGAACATAATTACATCGTTATAATAATGAACAGCCTTTTTTCAGGCAAAGTAGAGCTTGGGTGCATTTAATATTGTTAGCGAGATGCACAGATAGAAGCCTACTGCAAAAAGATAGGTCGAAATAAATTGAGATGATATGAGAAGTTTGAAGTCCATTTATATTGTATTAGCGATGTTGTTGCTATCGGTAACAACAACTAACGTTTATTCTCAAGCGTGCGCCACCGCTTGGTCTCTTAATAACGGTGCTGCTTGGTGGGGAGATCCAGCTTCTTATGATGTTGGTTCTACGTGTTCATTCACAAGTGGCGGAGTAACTAGAAATTATACCTGTGGAAGCTCATCATCTTGTGATACATATAACCCTATAACAGGAGGTTCAGGTTGGACTATTCTTCATGACCCATGCGGCGCTTGCACCGCTCCTTCACTAAATGCTACAGATGCAGCAACATCAATTTTGGCCACCTCAGCCCAATCTGGCGGAAATGTAACTTCGGCAGGAAGTGCAGCTGTTACTGAACGCGGTATATGTTGGAGCACAGGCGCTACACCTACAACGGCAAACAATAAAACAACAACTTCGGGCACTACTGGTGCTTTCGGACCTTTATCGATGACAGGGTTAACGCCTGAAACCAAATATTACGTGCGCGCTTATGCCATTGGCTGTCAAACAACTTATGGCGCTGTAACTTGGTTTTACACGGGTTCGGCTCCTGTAATTACTACTGCCCATGACCCAATCAAAATTCACTGTGAATCTGCAACATTTGGTTTTTTATCTGGTGCTATTGGTAGAGATAAAAGAAGTTGCTGTGGTACAGATGCTCTTGGTGCCAATTTATCTCAAGTAACTGAATTTGGATTTATTTATGGGGTTTCAAATACCGATGTTACCAATTCAACCCCAAGTAGTTTAGCTGGCGCATCAATCAAAACTATTAGTATTAAGAATACTGCCGCAACTTTAGGGTCTGGCATTCAAAATTACCAAGAAGTAACAGCCTTATCGCCAAGTACAACCTATTACGCTAAGGGGTATAGCACAAATTCTCAAGGAACAACCTACGGAGCTGTTAAAACATTTGCAACTACAGCTGCTTGTGCTGTTTATTATTCATGTTCGGCCACGAATACATGGGATACCGACATCAACTGCGGCACTCCAGTAGATGTGCCAACATCAACCAGCATATGTTACATGCGTCATGACTGGGGACCAATTGGCGGCTTAACCAATGCAAACGCGCAATGTGGAACCGCTACTCACATGACAGCAAGGCCTTATCGATTGGTAATTCAAAGCGGAGGCCGTGTTTTCATGACGGGGGGTAACTTTACTGCGGGCATGCAATTGTCATTACTGAACAGCAATACTCAATTTGGTCATGATGGAGCGGTCACATTTATCAACAGTAGCACTACTGCCGCAAGCAATGAAATCTCTCGATTAACCAATCTTGGTTCTATTGTAGTGAAAGGATCTTATGCCAATTCCCTATTAATTCCAAGTGGAGGCGAGTATTGCTTCAATGGATCATGGACCAATCAAACAGGGGGACCAGGTTCTATCAATTCCGATTACAGTGTTAGCCCTGTATTTCCTATTTCAAAATACACCAATGCTTCTTGCAGCGGAGCCTTCACTTTGCCAGTTCAATTGCTAAATTTTGATGTAAATAAAGAAGGCTATGAAATTTATGTTTCTTGGTCAACCGCATCAGAAATCAACAACGACTACTTTGAGGTGCAATGTTCAATTGATGGTTTAACTTGGAAAAGCATTTCACGCGTTGACGGTTCAGGTAATTCAAATAACATTTTACATTACAACACTGTAGACGCCGATATTAATGGTTATGAGGTAAAATACTACCGATTAAAACAGGTTGATTTCGACGGTACAGAATCATATTCTAAATTGCTTGAATTCTATTTTGACGAAGACAAAAGACATGAACTTAACGCATACGACAATGGCGAGCACATTGTTGTGGACCTTCAACAAATTGGAATATTTGATGTGCAAATTTTTGATATAAACGGAGCCTTGCTTTACCAAAAATCATTAAACAACAGCATGGCAGATTCCATATTATTCATCGAGAAAAACAACCTTTCTGAAGGTTTGTATTTCGTAAAAGCATTCAATGCCAAAACATCGCTTTCCACAACGTTATTGATACGATAGTTTGATTCTATACTATTCGGTGATTTAGTAAGACGCTGCGGACTTAACCTTGAACGCCTGAAAAATCGCAGTGAAAGACGCATTATTTATTTTGCTATTTTAGCCCCATGATTAGTGTAATTAAAATTGGCGGCGGCATCATTGAAGATCAAAGCTCGCTTTCGAAATTCTTAGAATCCTTCTCTAAAATTGAAGGCAAAAAAATATTGATTCACGGCGGCGGTCGCGTAGCTACCAACATCGCAAAAAAACTAGGCATCGAAAGTAAAATGATTGATGGTCGCAGAGTGACCGATGATGCTACTCTCGAAGTAGTAACCATGGTATATGGTGGCTTGGCCAACAAAACCATAGTCGCTGGTTTGCAGGCTTTGAAAGTAAATGCCATTGGCTTAACGGGTGCCGACGGCAATGTAATACAAGCGCACAAAAGAAGTGGCTGGGAGCACGATTTTGGCTGGGTGGGTGATGTGGATGGCGTGAACGCGGAACTGCTGCATACGCTCATTAAATCAGGCCTTGTGCCTGTGATTGCCCCTCTTACACACGATGGTGGCGGACATATGCTCAACACCAACGCAGATACCATTGCTTCGGAAGTTGCGAAGGCAATGTCGGCTATTGAAGAAACACAATTGATATTAGGTTTTGAATTGGATGGCGTGATGAAAAATCCGAAAGATTCTTCAACGCTTATTACTTCTATCAACAAACAAGATTACGAAAATTATAAAGCAAACGGAACGATTACCGACGGCATGATTCCCAAGATGGACAACGCCTTTAAAGCCATTGCAAATGGCGTTAAGAGCGTTAGAATTTGCCATGCTTTGAAGGTGGGAGAGAATGGTGGCACGGTAATTCAGTAGGGGCGTGCCCTTGCGGCCGCCCAATATTAATTTCATTATGCATACGGAATTGGGCGGCCACAAGGG
>CAMBXP010000058.1 GCA_945871895.1 Chryseobacterium gleum
AGATGAGAAACAACAAGAGAATATGTTCAAAAAAATGAATGAAGCTAAACCTTTGTGGATGAATTTTATCGAGCAAAGTTTTCTGACCAAAAAAATGCAAAATGATTATAAGGCTTTGATTAATGAGAGATTTGAAAGGCTATTGAAATAGTTTTTTTAGTTCATCACGGCAAATAATAACTCACCGTCGATCTTATCTTATCTGGTAATATAGGTTTCAAAAAATACTCGTTCGCCTTATTTTTAAAAGATTCCATTTTGTGGTTGTGGTCATCAGATGTGGTGCAAATCACCACTGGAGTATTGAAATTGGCTTGATCTTCACTAGAGCGAATCATCTCTAAAAGTCTCAACCCGCTTATGTTTGGAATGTTGATATCTAAGAAAATAATGTCGAATTTATTTAAACCCAATATGGTTTTGGCGTAATTGCCTTCTTCACATAAAAAAACTTCTGAATCTTCTTTGAGCAAGGTGTTTACAAGTAACTTGGCTTGCATTTGCTCGTCTTCTACTACAAGTACTTTCTTTTTCAAAATCGCTAATTTAAGGTTTGGTGTTCTCCTTACTTGCAGAAAGAATGAAAGGTTACAAAAAAATAAAATTTTGCAAAAAATACTTATAATTCCTTTTTAAGGGCGAGTAAAAACTTTTTTACTTTTTCTAAAGATTGCACCATTTCAACTTCTTTTTTGGCCTCAAACTTATGTTTCTTAAGCTTGTCTTTAGCGCCATTTAAAGTGAATCCTCTTTCTTTCACCAAGTGGTGAATGAGTTTGAAATTATCTACGTCGTCTTTGGTAAACAAACGATTTCCCTTTTTACTTTTCTTAGGTTTGAGAATATCAAATTCCTTCTCCCAAAAGCGAATCAATGAAGTGTTCACATCAAACATTTCAGATACTTCACCTATGGTGTAATACAATTTTGATGTTTCTTTTTCCTTGTAGGGCACTTTGAAAATTTTGTTGGTAAAGATATAGAAATATGATTGACCTTAAATGGTGTGACTAGAATAATTTCAAAAGGCCTCATCCCCGGCCCTTATCCAAAAGAGAAGGGAGCCACTACTTAATAAATACTATTCAAACACAGTCACCCTTCTCTTTTGGAGAAGGGCTGGGGATGAGGCCTTAAAAAATATGCTAATCGAGTGCACGATTGATGCGTTTGGAAATTTCCATCATCTCACGATACTCTGTATAAGTAATATCATCAAAAAAGAAATTCGCTGGATCTACTTTAGCTCCTTTTTTAATGACTTCATAATGCAAGTGCATCGCTGTGGAAGTACCCGTAGAACCTACTCCTCCAATTACATCGCCACGTTTTGCCTTGTCGCCTTTTTGCACATCAATTCTACTCATGTGGCCGTAAAGCGTTTGGTAGCCGTAACCGTGCTTGATAATCACATGTTTACCATAGCCGCTGTAATCGTTACCCGCAAAAATCACTGTTCCATCACCAGTAGCGTGAATTGCCGTTCCTTTGGGAGCAGTAAAATCTTGCCCGGTATGCATTCTATAGGTTTCATGCACCGGATGCAAGCGCATTCCAAAGCCTGATGACAGTTGCACGTTATGCTTGTTTTTTAAAGGCTGAATGGCAGGAATGCTTGAAATTTTTTTTGCTACATCATGTGCTTTTTTTTGAATTCTTTTGTAAGATTCTTCTTGCACCTGAATTTTAGCTTCCAGAGCCATTAACTTGGTATTAGTAGTTTTCATGAGATGCGAATATTCATAACCACTTAAATCCTCATTCATTTCATGTCCGCCAACACCAGCCATTCTTTGTTCTTCTGTAAGTGGTGTGAGTCCGAAAACCGATGAGTATAAACTATCGTCCTGATTACTCAAAGTCTGCAAATCTTTATTCATGCGCTCAAGGCGCAAGCTCATCAAAGCGTACTCGTATTTCAACTTGTCGATCTCTCTCGATTTTCTTTTAGAAACGTATTTTTCTAAGTAAGGAAGAAGGGCCATGTTAATTAAAAAGGCGATTAAAGTCACCACTAAAAGAAACACCAAAGCTTTACGCGGTTTTCTTTTCGCATATTTTATCGATTGTCCTACTCCAAATTTCTCTTTTGACATACGATTACTTAGATTTGCCAAATTAACAAGGGTCGTGAATATAGGACATTTTTTCTTTTATTTCAAGCCTTGCTGGTTCTGTGGTTTTGCTAACATTCATCCGTCGGTTGACGGACAGGCCATTGAACCTTAAACATTGAACACATTTTTTTATGAAAGCTGCAGAAGTACGCGAACAGTTTATGAAATTTTTTGAGAGCAAAGGACATCATATCGTTCCTTCGGCTCCAATGGTGGTTAAAAACGATCCAACCCTAATGTTTACCAACGCTGGGATGAATCAGTTTAAAGATATTTTCTTGGGAAATGCTCCGGTGAAGTACCCGCGAATCGCCAATACGCAAAAGTGTTTGCGCGTTTCTGGTAAACACAACGATTTAGAAGAAGTAGGGGTGGATACTTACCACCACACTATGTTCGAAATGCTGGGCAACTGGTCGTTTGGCGATTATTTCAAAAAAGAAGCGATTGAATGGGCTTGGCAGTTACTTACCGATGTTTATAAAATCGATAAAAATCGTTTGTATGTTACCGTTTTTGAAGGTGATAAAGACAGCAATTTAGGTTTCGACCAAGAGGCTTTCGACGAGTGGAAAAAATACATTGCAGAAGATAGAATCCTCAACGGAAATAAGAAAGATAACTTTTGGGAAATGGGCGATCAAGGTCCGTGCGGACCGTGCAGCGAAATTCACTACGACGGTCGCTCAGATGAAGATAGAAAAAAAGTAAGCGGTGCTTCCTTAGTGAACAACGACCATCCTCAAGTGATTGAAGTGTGGAACAACGTTTTCATGGAATTCAATCGCAAAGCCGATGGTTCATTAGAAAAATTACCTGCACAACACGTTGATACAGGTATGGGCTTCGAGCGTTTGGTGCGTACTTTACAAGGTAAAACATCAAATTACGATACCGATGTTTTTACTCCGCTGATTTATAGAATTGAAAAAATTACCAATAAAAAATACGGCGTTGCTGAAGAAACAGATATTGCTATTCGTGTGATTTCCGATCATATTCGTGCAGTGTCGTTTGCTATTGCCGACGGACAAATGCCGTCGAATACTGGTGCTGGTTATGTTATTCGTCGAATTTTAAGAAGAGCAGTACGCTACGGCTACAGCAAGTTAAATATGAACGAACCTTTCATCTATCAATTGGTGGAAGTGTTGAATGAGCAAATGGGCAAGTTCTTTTCTGAATTGGAAAAACAACTAGAGTTTATTGAGAAGGTGATTAAAGAGGAGGAGCAAAATTTCTTGAGAACTTTGGAGAAGGGAATTCAAAAATTCGAATCTAAAATCGTCAATCTAAATTCTAAAATTATCGACGGCGCTTTCGCTTTTGAATTGTTTGATACTTATGGTTTCCCGATCGACTTAACAGATTTGTTGGCGCGCGAAAAAGGCTTGTCGGTGGACATGAAAGGATTCCAATCTGAATTAGAAAAACAAAAAGAGCGCTCTCGTTCTGCATCAGCTGTTGAAACAGATGATTGGATTTCTGTAAATTCTGGAGAAGGAAAATTTGTAGGCTACGATTCGTTAGAAGCAACATCAAAAATATTACGCTACCGAAAAGTGAAAACCAAAGGAAAAGAATTGGTGCAGGTTGAATTAGGTGAAACGCCTTTTTATGCAGAAGGTGGCGGACAAGTGGGCGACCGCGGTTTCTTGGAAGTGGGTGGAGAAAAATATTCAGTTTTAGATTGCAAAAAAGAGAATGGAGTTTTTCTTCATTTCTTAGATAAATTACCTAAAGATGTTACTGCTGAAGTGAAGGCGGTGGTGAGCAAATCGAAACGTTTGGCTACCGAAGCAAATCACTCGGCTACGCACTTGTTGCATCACGCTTTGCGCTCTGTTTTAGGAACGCACGTGGAGCAAAAAGGATCGTTGGTGAACGAAAATAATTTGCGCTTCGACTTCTCTCATTTTCAAAAAATGACCGAAGAAGAATTGAAAAAAGTAGAAGAGATAGTGAATCAAAATATTCGCGCTAACATTTCATTGCAAGAAGAAAGAGCTATAGCAATTGACGAAGCTAAAAAGCGCGGAGCAATGGCTTTGTTTGGTGAGAAATATGGCGATAAAGTACGTATGGTTCAGTTTGGAGAATCGGTGGAGTTGTGTGGTGGAACTCACGTGAAATCTACTGTGCAAATTGGCAAAGTGATTGTGCTTTCTGAAAGTGCAGTTGCAGCTGGTATCAGAAGAATTGAAGCGATCACTGGTGAAAAAGCTGATGCTTATATCAATGAGCAATTACAGTTGTTGCAAGAAGTGAAAGAGGTGTTGAAAAATCCTAAAGATTTGAAAAAAGCTGCGCAACAATTAATCGACGATAATGCTAAATTAAGCAAAGATATCTCGTCTCTTTTGAGCGAAAAAGCCAAAGGATTAAAAGTAGAATTGCTGAAGGAAATTGAGCAATTGGGCGGCGTTAGTTTCTTAGCGAAAAAGATAGAATTAGAATCTGCTGACGCGATAAAAGATTTGTCTTTTCAATTGAAAGCTGAGGTTCCCAATTTATTTATGGTGCTGGCTGCAGAAATTGGAGGCAAACCAAATTTAACGGTGGTCATCAATGAAGAATTGGTGAAGTCGAAAGGTTGGAATGCATCGAATATTGTTCGTGAATTGGCGAAAGATATTCAAGGTGGTGGTGGCGGCCAGCCATTCTATGCCACAGCTGGAGGAAATAACTTAGGTGGTATTGGTTCGGCATTGGAAAAGGCAAAACAAATTATCTTATAGAGACGCAAAATTTTGCGTCTCTGCAAATCCTATATTGTTAATATGTTCATAAATAGTAGAAAAATAGTGAGGCTGTGATTTTTCTTATTCGTGGAATAATTCAAACTTTAAGTCCGTTAAATAATAATTAAAAAACACCAATGATTCATCCAGCTACAGAGATTAAAATCGTAAGCGAAGCAATAGGCTACGGTATTTTTGCCAAGAAATTTATTCCAAAGGGAACCATCATTTACGTGAAAGATAGCCTTGAAATAGAGGTGGATGAGGAGCAATACGCTAAGCATTCTAAAGCGATGCAAGATGTGATTGAGAAATATTCTTACATCGACGAAAGAGGAATTAGAATTTTAAGCTGGGATTTAGGTAAATACGTCAATCACAATTGCAACAGAAATACAATTAGTACAGGTTACGGATTTGAAATTGCCATTCGTGATATTCAGGCTGGTGATGAGATTACAGATGAGTACGGAATTTTCAATTTAGATTTTTCTTTTCCTTGTGGTTGTGGAGCAGCTAATTGCCGCGGACACATTCACCCTGAGGATTTAGATAATCTAGCTCCTATTTGGGATGTTGAAATTAAAAATGCCTTAGAGAGTTTTCATACCGTTGAACAGCCTTTGTTGCCCTTGGTAGAAGAAGGTATCAAAAAGGAATTAGATGCGATGTTTGCCGATCCAACTACCTTTAAATCGATTGCCAACTTGCGTTGCGTTCAAAAGAAAAATAAAGTTGCTGCTGCGAAGTAGTAGTCAATAAAACTATAAAGAAAAAGGCTTGAGAATTTCTCAAGCCTTTTTCTTTGCACTAATTATTTTATTTGGGGTAAAAGATATAAGCCACAACTATTGCCGCTATCACACCGCATAAGTCGGCAAATAAGGCCGCTCCCAATGCATATCTCGTTTTCTTAATTCCAATAGAACCAAAATATACCGCTAAAATGAAGAAGGTGGTATCTGCAGCTCCTTGAAAGATGCACGATAAAAATCCTTGAAATGATTCGGGACCAAAGGTCTTCATCGTCTCCACCATCATTCCTCTAGCGCCACTTCCACTCAAGGGTTTCATGATGGCTGTTGGTATGGCATCAACCCATAGTAAATCGGCATTTGGAGCAAAAAATGCAATGCTGTATTTAATGCCATCTTGCAACCAATCCATTCCACCGCTGGCTCTAAAAACACCAATAGCAACCAATATGGCGATGAGGTAAGGAACGATTTTTATGGCCGTATTGAACCCGTCTTTAGCTCCTTCAATAAATGAATCGTAAACATTTACTTTCTTTCTTAAAGCCATGATGATAAAGCTCACGATGATGGATAGGAGAATGGAACTACTCAATATTTTTGAAAAAATCTGTAATTGCGTTTCAGTTAAATAATTCGACATAGATAGCAATCCAACAACCAACAATGCAGCTCCTCCCAAGTAGGCAATAATTACCTTGTCGAATTTTATTTTTTGAATAAAGCTGGTCAATAAAATTCCGCCCAACGTAGAGAAAAATGTAGCAATTAAAACAGGAATAAAAATATCTGTGGGATTAAAAGATGAGCCTGCATCTTTTAGCATTTGCGCTCTAATGGTGATGATGCTCACGGGGATAATGGTGAGTCCCGAGGCGTTTATCACCATAAACATGATTTGTGCATTACTTGCCTTTTCTTTGTCGGGATTAATTTCTTGTAATTGTCCCATTGCCTTTAACCCAGCCGGAGTAGCAGCATTGTCTAAGCCCAACATATTGGCAGTAAAGTTCATCATGATAGAACCATAGGCAGGATGATTTTTAGGCACATCAGGAAATAAACGTGTGAATAAAGGAGCTGTTAATCTGGTTAAAATATTTATTGCTCCACCATTTTCACCGATTTTCATAATGCCCATCCACAGAGACAATGCGCCGGTGAGGTACAAGGAAATTTCAAATCCGCTTTTCGACATGTCGATGGTACTTTTGATAATTGTATCAAACACATCGTAATCGTGAAAGAAAAAGGTTTTAATTATCGCTATCAAAAACGACAATAAGAAAAACACTATAAATACTATGTTTAATGCCATGAAGACAAAGTAAAAAGTAATAAGTCAAAAGCCAAAAGGAGAGAGCGAAAGTTGTTAACGGGGGAGTGTTATTGAGATGAAAAATTCTAATAATTTTTTATCTAGAACAATAGTTCCTTCGGGGTACCTCAGGATGATAAACACTCTCAAAACGCACTCTGATTTACTATGTATGGTATCCTGAGGTACCCCGAAGGAACTATTATCCTAATTTGTATTTACTTACTCAACGGTTGCGCAAAAGTAACAATGTCGTCTCCCGAAATGCTGTTGCCGCAAAGAATAATCAATCTTTCCATTACGTTTCTAAACTCACGAATATTACCTGTCCAGTTGATTTTTTGCAATTCCTTCACTGCGTCTTTAGTGAGTGCTTTTTGTGCCGAACCATACTCTTCACAAATTTGTTTCATGAAGTGTTCTGCCAACAATGGAATGTCTTCTTTTCTATCATTAAGCGAAGGATTTTGAATCACTATCACGCTTAATCTATGGTATAAATCTTCGCGAAAATTTCCTGCTTCTATTTCTTTTTTTAAGTCTTTATTGGTAGCGGCAATGATACGCACATCAACCGATATTTCTTTTTCACCGCCAACACGCGTGATTTTACTTTCTTGCAAAGCGCGTAAAACTTTTGCCTGTGCAGATAAACTCATATCACCAATTTCATCTAAGAAAAGTGTGCCGCCAACGGCTTGTTCGAATTTACCTATGCGTTGTTTAATAGCTGATGTGAAAGCTCCTTTTTCGTGTCCGAACAATTCGCTTTCTATCAATTCTGATGGAATAGCAGCGCAATTTACTTCCACCAATTCTGAATTTGCGCGATTGCTTTTTTCGTGAATTTGTCGGGCTACTAATTCTTTTCCCGATCCATTTCCTCCTGTTACCAAAACGCGTGCATCGGTTGGTGCTACTTTGTTGATCATTTCAATCACTTTGGCTACTGCAGCCGATTCTCCAATGATTTCAGATGTTTTGGCTTTGCTTAATTTCTTTTTTAAGACTTTGGTTTCTTTTACCAATTGAGTTCTGTCCATCGCGTTGCGAATGGTGATGAGCAATCTATTTAAATCAAGAGGTTTGGCGATATAATCGTAAGCTCCTTTTTTCAAGGCATCTACGGCTACGTCTATGGTTCCGTGTCCCGATATCATAATCACCGAAGGTTCATCTTCTAGCTTCATGATATTGTCTAACACTTCCATGCCGTCCATCTGTGGCATTTTGATGTCGCAGAGCACTACGTCGTATTTTTCCTTCTTCACCATTTCCAGTCCAGCTAAGCCATCTGCCGCTACGTCTACCTGGAATTTCTCGTATTCTAAAATTTCTTTAAGTGTACTTCTAATTGGTTTTTCGTCGTCGATGATTAAGATTTTAGCCGCCATAAATGTCTTTAAATTAAGAAGTAAAAGTTACAATTTATTATTCGCAATTTCATTCAGCACACCTTCCTTCAATGCATATTTAGATAAATATAAATTTTTGATTTGTGCTTTCTGCAGCACTAGGTTTACAAGAATTGTTCCAAGAACTATCATGTCGGTGCGCATGAAAATTAGTCCGGGCGTTTCCATTCTTTCTTCAAAAGTAGAAGGCAACAACATTTTGTGAATCTCTTGATACTCTTGTAAAGGAATAATTTCGTAAGTGCTTTTGTCGTTTAACTCAATGTTTTTCTGCGCGCAAATCATTTCGTGAAAAGAGCTAAAGCAGCCGGCACAGCCTATCATATCTGTTGTAGGAAATTTTTCTAAGGCATCCCAAAGGATTTGCATTTCAGTGCTTAAA
This sequence comes from Chryseobacterium gleum, assembly GCA_945871895.1. GTDB lineage: Bacteria > Bacteroidota > Bacteroidia > Flavobacteriales_C > JAHEZL01. The sequence continues at coordinate 8,729 of CAMBXP010000058.1, forward strand.
TAATCTTCAATCGATTTTATTTCTTCTGCCTTCACGGGGTTAGAAGGGGTGAATTTATACATCAATCGGGCAACACCTAAGTTGAAGCTGTGGCGCCAAAATATTTTGTCTTTATTGCCAATGATAAATTCGTTGCTGCCACCACCCACGTCCATCAGCAATTTCAAAGAATCATCGAAAGGGTAGGAGAGTTGTACTCCTTTGTATATCAATTCTGCTTCGCGATTTCCATCGATAATAGTGATATTGATTCCTGTTTCTTTCTTTGCGCTTTGCACAAAGTCGCTGCCGTTGGCTGCTCCTCTCAATGCCGATGTGCCGAAAGCAAATATTTTATCTACTTGATACTCATCGGTGAATTCCTTCATGTCACGAAGGCATTGAATACCACGTTCGAAAGCCGCAGGAATTATCTTGTTGTCGTTGATAGATTTTTCTCCGATTCTAGAGGGAACCTGAGTGGTGTAAACGATGCTGTGTTTGCCAGAGGGAAGTAGTTCTGCAATCAATAGATTAAACGTGTTGGTTCCTAAATCTATGACTGCTACTTTCTTGTTCATTAATTCTTATACTTCAACCACTTGAAAATGGTTTTATAACTTGCTTTCTGACCGTACATCAATATTCCAGTGCGGTAAATTTTCGATGCCAATCGGGTAGATAAAATGAAGGCGGCTATCAATAGAACTAATGATAACAATACTTCCCACCATTGAGAACTTAAATCCATAAATGGCAAACGGGCTAACATTACCACTGGTGATGTGATGGGGATGATGCTCGTCCAAAAGGCCAAATCTCCATTCGGATTTTCATAAATATTGGTAGCGATAATAATTGCTGCTATGATAGGCAAAGTAACGGGTAAAACAAATTGTTGTGTTTCTGTTTCAGAGTCTACAGCCGCGCCAATGGAAGCAAAAAATGAGGAGTAGAGTAGGTAGCCACCCAAAAAGAAAAGGGGAAAAAACAATAACATTTTAGGTAAAATACTTTTCAATTCATCGATGTACAAAATCATCTCCTGCTCTGAAATTTCATTGCTCTTTTCTAATTCATTTCCCCACACAACTTGATTCGGTAAATCGCTTTGGCCGAGCGTTTGAAGCGACGACAATTGTTGCTGTGCTTTTTCCACCGAACTGGTAATAAAATAACTTTTAGCAGCGATGAAGATGGTGAGCATAAACACGATCAATATCACAAATTGAGTCAAGCCCGTTAATGCAACGCCAATGATTTTTCCATACAACAATTGCAGTGGTTTAACAGAAGAGATAATGATTTCTACCACACGATTTGTTTTTTCTTCCATCACGCCGCGCATCACCTGTGCGCCGTAAATCATGATGAGCATGTACATAAGAATACCCGCTATCAGGCCAATAATCATTTGCACTTCGATGGATGTACCTTCGTTGTAATAGTTCACAGTAACATCATGCAATTGCTTGTCTAGTGCAACAAGATTAATGTTAGTTCCTTGTTTCACTGCCCATTTTACTCTCAAATCTTGCAAATCTTTTTTGAGTTTGGTCATGGTATTTAAACCAGGATGATTTTTGTGCATCACCGTTACTGCAGCATTTTCCATGAATCTTTCTGGAATCAATACCACCGCTGTATCATCAGATTCTTGAAATCTATCTGCTACCAAAGAGTGATTTTGATCGGCGTAAGTGGTTAAGTAAATAACATGATCGGAGTTGTAGTATTTTATTACAGGTGCAATTTGATGGGTGTAATCTACCACTTGCACATAAGTAGTTTTGAAATTACTTTGCTTAATTAAAAGTGGAATAATAAAAGTACATGCAATCAATAGCGGACCCAATATCGACATCACGATGAACGAAGGTTTTCGCACTCTGGTGATGTATTCGCGTTTTATGATTAAGCCCGTTTTACCCATTGATCTCTCTTACTTTTTGAATGAAAATTTCATTCATGCTTGGAATAATTTCGCTAACACTTTTAATTTTAACTGCAGGAATCAATACCGCCAACAAATCGTTGATAGATTGATTGTCTGCGCAGCTTACTACAGCTCTCATGTTGTCTTTATCTCCTTCGTGATGCAGTAATTTATAGCCAGCCCACAAAGCAGTAGAAAAAGAAATCATATTGCCTTCAAAGCGTATTTCGTAATTGTTTGTTTTGTGCTTGTTTTTTATCGTCTCTACTCTGCCTTCCAATATTTTTTTAGAGCGGTTGATCAACGCAATTTTATCGCACATTTCTTCTACCGATTTCATATTGTGTGTAGAAAAAATAATGGTTGCCCCATCTTTACGCAACTGCAGAATTTCATTTTTAATCATCTCTGCATTGATAGGATCGAAGCCACTAAATGGTTCATCCAATATCAATAATTTAGGCTCGTGAATAACCGTAACGATGAACTGAACTTTTTGCTGCATTCCTTTAGAAAGGTCTTCTACTTTTCGGTTCCACCAGCCGCCGATATCAAATTTCTCAAACCAAAATTTTAGTCTTCTTTTGGCTTCGTGTTTATCTAATCCTTTGAGTTGTGCGAAGTACATTACCTGTTCGCCCACCTTCATCTTTTTATATAAACCGCGTTCTTCAGGCAAATAGCCAATCATTTCCACATGACGGCGTTCTAAAGGTTGATCGTTGAATAAAATTCTGCCTGAATCGGGGGCAGTAATTTGATTGAGAATTCTAATGAGTGATGTTTTTCCAGCACCATTCGGACCCAACAAACCATAAATACATTTTTCGGGAATGTATAAACTTACATCGTCGAGCGCCTTATAGTCGCCATAAAACTTGTTGATATTTTCAATGCTAATCACTGTGAGCTAAAATAATTTTTTTTTTGCTCACTCTTTCATGATGCGTGAAGAAATATGAGGTTTATTCAAACATTTCTTTCATCCTTCCAAAAAAGCCTTTGTCTTTCTTGCCCGGATTGGGTTTGAAGTTGTCTGATTCACGCAAGTCTTCAATTACCTTCTTTTCTTCTGATGACAGTTTTTGAGGAGTCCACACATTAATGTTTACCAATTGGTCACCCGTTTCGTAGCGATTAATATCGGGTAATCCTTTATGTTTTAAACGTAATATTTTTCCAGGCTGAGTGCCTGCTTCAATCTTAATTTTCACTTTACCATTTAAAGTAGGAACCAAAGTTTCTCCCCCTAAAACAGCATCCGCAAAATTGATGAATAAGTCATAGTGTAAGTCATTTCCATCACGAGTAAACTGCTCGTGCTCTTTCTCCTCAATAACCACCAATAAATCGCCATTTACACCACCACGCGCTCCTGCATTTCCCATTCCGCTTACTTGCAGTTGCATTCCTTCTTGAACACCTGCAGGAATATTGATAGGTAAAACTGACTCGCCACGAACGATTCCTTCACCGCTGCATTTTTTACATTTATGTTTTATGATAGAGCCTTCTCCGTTGCAAGTCGGACAAACACTAGAGCTTTGCATTTGTCCTAAAATAGTATTGGTGATTCGCGTTACGTGTCCGCTACCTTTGCATGTGCCACAAGTATCACTTCCGCTTTTACCTTTCTCAGCACCTGTTCCTGTGCACTCTTCACAGGCGATGAATTTATTTACTTTAATTTTTTTCTCAACTCCAGTTAAGATTTCTTCTAGTGTTAAAGCAACTTTTACGCGAATGTTAGAACCTCTATTTACTCTTCTTCCGCCACGCTGTCCGCCAAATCCGCCACCACCAAAAATATCTCCAAAGTGAGAGAAGATATCTTCCATGTTCATTCCTCCGCCAAATCCTGCTCCGCCGCCCGCTGCGCCACCCATGCCTGCGTGACCAAAACGATCGTACTTTTGTTTTTTATCTGTATTACTCAATACATCGTAAGCTTCTGCTGCTTCTTTAAATTTATCTTCAGCTTCTTTGTTGCCCGGATTTTTATCAGGGTGAAACTGCAAAGCCATCTTGCGATATGCTTTCTTTATTTCATCATCAGAAGCGCTTTTGCTTACACCTAATACTTCGTAATAATCTCTCTTTGCCATACTTTATTTCTGCTTGAATTAATGCCCGCGGCGGCTCGCCACTATTTTCCTACAATCACCTTTGCGTAACGAATAATTTTTGCGTCAAGCATGTATCCCTTTTCAACAACATCAACAACTTTACCTTTCAATTCCTCTGTTGGTGCTGGTATTTCGGTGATTGCTTCATGGTAATCAGCATCGAAATCTTTGCTTTGAGCTTCCATTTCTGCCAATCCTTTTTGCTTTAAAGTGCTTACAAGTTTAGCGTGAATCAAATTAATTCCTTCTCTTAAACTATCTATGTCTGTAGCTGTTTCTACCGATTTCAGCGCTCTGTCGAAATCATCTAATGTTGGTAAGAATGATTTAAATACATCGCTCGTTGCATTTTTATAGGCATCATTTTTTTCTTTGATGCTTCTTTTTCTAAAGTTGTCGAAATCTGAATATAATCGTAAATATTTGTCATTCAGCTCTGCCACTTTTGCTTCTGCGCTTGGCGCATTTTCTGCATTTTGTTCGGTAGTTGCTTCGTTTACTACTTCGCCTGTCTCTTTTTCTTCAGTGTTTTCGCTCATTTTGGATAATTTTTGTGTGTCCCATTTTGCTAAGATAGTGCCAATGGAAATTATTAGACAAATTGACAGATATTTAATGTTGCATAAGTCCTTCTAAAAAGGCAGAAAGCTGATTTCCACGCAAATCTTTTTGAATGATTTTTCCTTTCGGGTCGATTAAAAAGTTGCTAGGTAAACTCGTTACACCGTATTTTTTTGCCGAAGGTGATGCATAACTCAATGAATCGATGCCTTGGTAGCCGAAGATGAGTCCGTCTTTTTTAACAGCCGAAAGCCAAACAGCTTTATTTTTGTCTAAAGATATTTGAAACACCTCAAAGCCTTTGCCTTCTTTGAATGTAGCGTTCTTGAATTTTCTGTATACAGCAATTAAGTTGCTGTTTTCTTTTCGGCACGGACCGCAAAATGATGCCCAGAAATCTACCAGTACATATTTTCCTCTAAGTGAGGATAGACGAATGGTGTTACCTGCTTTGCCAGATACTGCAATTTCTGGCGCACTTTGCCCTTGTGTTGTTATGGTAGAAAAAGAAACCGCGATAATAGATATTGCTATAATTATCGCGGTGCTTAAGAAAAATCTCATGTGACGCTTGTTAATCTACTCTTTGAATTTTTGCGCCAATGGCATTCAAACGAGTATCTATATTTTGGTAGCCTCTGTCAATTTGATCGATGTTGTAAATCGTACTTTGACCTTCTGCCGACATTGCTGCAATCAACAAAGAAACTCCTGCACGAATATCAGGTGAAGTCATTGAAATTCCTTTCAATTTTGTCTGACGGTTCAAGCCAATTACAGTAGCACGATGCGGATCACACAATATGATTTGCGCACCCATATCAATTAATTTATCTACAAAGAACAATCTGCTTTCGAACATTTTTTGGTGAACCAAAACTGTTCCTTTTGCTTGTGTTGCAGTAACTAAAATGATGCTTAATAAATCGGGTGTAAAACCAGGCCATGGTGCATCTGCAATGGTTAATATTGATCCGTCAATAAATGAATCTACTGTATAATTTTCTTGAGAAGGAATGATTAAATCATCGCCTTTCAATTCCATTTGAATTCCTAATCTTTGGAAAGTTCTTGGTATGATTCCTAAGTTTTCATAAGACACATCCTTGATTCTAATTTCCGATTTGGTCATTGCTGCCAAACCAATGAAACTTCCAATCTCAATCATGTCGGGAAGAATAGTATGCTCTGTTCCGCCTAAAGAAGTAACGCCTTCAATAGTTAGTAAGTTAGAACCGATACCTGTAATTTTCGCACCCATTCTGTTCAACATCTTGCAAAGTTGTTGCAAGTATGGTTCGCAAGCAGCGTAATAAATGGTTGTTCTACCTTTCGCCAAAACCGCTGCCATCAATATGTTTGCTGTACCTGTTACCGATGCTTCATCCAGCAACATGTTGCAACCTTTCAAATTTTTGCCTTGTACTTTATAGAATTTGCTGGCTGCTTGATATTCAAATTTAGCCCCCAACATTTGAAAACCGTCGAAATGCGTATCAACTCTTCTTCTTCCAATTTTATCTCCGCCAGGGGCAGGAATATAGCCTTTGCCAAAACGGCCTAACATCGGACCAACAATCATAATCGAGCCACGCAAAGCGCCGCCTTTTTTCATGAATTCGTCAGATTCTAAATAATCTAAGTTGATGTCATCGGCCTGAAAATCGTAAGTATCAGCGCTTATTTTATCCACTTTAACGCCCAAGCTTTTCAATAAATCAATCAGCTTGTTTACGTCAATAATATCTGGAACATTTTTAATTCTAACTTTTTCGGGAGTAAGCAGAACTGCGCAAACTATTTGTAATGCTTCGTTTTTAGCGCCCTGAGGATAAATATCTCCTTTTAATTTTGTTCCTCCCTGAATGATGAATTTGCTCATTATTTAAACCTTCTTTTGTTGTTATTACTTTTACCAAAGAAACCGCCTTTCTTTTGGTGAAAGTTATTGCTTTTCTTCTGCTGGCCGCCTCTTGCTTGGTTGTTTTTATTCACAGGCGCAGTGTTAGTTACAATCACTTCAAGCTTTGTGTCGCTAGGTAGCGTAAGTCTTCCAGTAGATATTTGGTTTAAATGTTCTAGTATAATTCTGTCGCTTACCGAGTCTTTATTCCAGCTGATGTATGCTTTTTTCATCATGTTGGCGATGGTGATGGTAAGTGCTGCTTTTTCTTTTGGCTCCTCAATTAAAACAGCTTTTTCCACTAAACCTTCAATAACGGCTCCGTAGTGCTTGTTCTTAATGACTTTGTTCGGGTAGTTCATTCTTTTTGGTTTTTCAAAAAGAACTTCTTTATCGGGAAACGGGTATGGCGAATCAACTTCTAGTTTGAAATCCGACATGATAATCATCTGATCCCACAATTTATGCTTGTAATCGGTAACTTCTTTTGAGTTAGGGTGCAACTGACTCATCACTTTTACAATAGAGCGTGCCACCAAATTTCTAACTTCTCTTTCCTTTACCGACATAGCAAACGTAATCATGTTCTGAACATTTCTTCCGTATTCTGGAATGATCATTTTCCCTCTTTGTGTATTGTATTCCATGTATTTTTATTGGATTGAGCGACTAATTTATAACTTTTAGTTGAGCAAATTTGAGTAATAATTGTTTTTTTCCGTGTTTCTCGAAATCTATCATGGCTTTTTTGTTAGAATCGTTGCCTTCAATAGCAATGATTTTTCCTCTGCCAAATCTACCATGTTCTACTTCATTTCCTTCTTGTAAATCAAGACTTGCAGAGCTTTTCCCTCCGCCTGAAGGAACAACTGAGGATAATTTCACAAAACTGCTTTTTATCACTGGTTTTGGCGGCGTAAATTCTGTTTCTGCGTGGGTTCTTACTCTTGGCTTATTTTCTTCTTTTTCAATGAGCTCATCGTTAAGCTCATCAATAAATCTGCTGGCTTCCGAATAAATTAAATTGCCATATCTAAATCTACTTTGGGCGTAGGTTAGATGTATGGTGTTTTTCGCTCGCGTAAGTGCTACATAAAACAATCGTCTTTCTTCTTCCAACTCGGTGCGCGATTGCATGGCCATTTGAGAAGGAAAAAGATTTTCTTCTAAACCAACAATGTAAACATGGTTGAATTCCAATCCTTTTGCGGCGTGAATGGTCATTAACGATACTTTGTTTTTGTCTTCTTCGCTGTCGTTGTCATGATCTGTAAGCAAAGCGATTTCACTCATGAATTTTTCTAAAGTCTGACGAACCTCTCCATCATGATCTTCTTCCAAAGCACTAAACTGTTTTAAACCATTTAGCAATTCTTGAATGTTTTCGTATTTGCTTATTCCTTCGGGTGTTTTATCAGAAAAATATTCTTTTGAAATTCCAGAAACCGAGGCAATTTGTTGTCCCAATTCATAAGCATTAATTAAAGGCGCTTGCTTACTGAAACTGCTGATCATGTCTACAAATCCAGCAAGTTTGGTAATCGTCGCACTTCCAATTCCTGGATATTTATTAGGAGAACTAATGATGTTCCACAAACTTGTTCCGTGATTATTTGCCGCAATGATGATATTGTCGATAGTGGTTTTTCCAATTCCTCTTCCCGGGAAATTGATGACTCTTTTCAAGGCTTCTTCGTCATCTTGATTCAATGCTAAACGGAAATATGCCAACAAATCTTTTATCTCTTTTCTTTGGTAGAAGGAGAGTCCGCCGTATATTTTATAAGGAATATTTTGTTTTCGTAAAGCTTCCTCAATAGAACGTGATTGTGCGTTGGTTCTATACAAAATAGCGAAGTCGTTGTTGGGCGCTTGTAAATTCATTTTCTGACTGAAAATGTTCTTTGCCACGAAATTTCCTTCTTCGTTATCGGTGGAAGTTTTTACAATCTTTATTTTCTCACCTTCACCATTGCTCGTCCAAACTGTTTTTTGAATTTGGTCTTTGTTGTTTGCAATGATGTTGTTCGCTGCGTTTACAATGTTTTTAGAACTTCTGTAATTTTGTTCGAGCTTGAACAATTGCGCTTCTGGGTAATCTTTTTGGAAAGATAAAATATTACCGATATCTGCTCCACGGAAAGAATAAATACTTTGTGCATCGTCACCCACCACGCAAATATTTCTATTGGCTGCAGCCAATTTTTTTACAATGATGTATTGCGAATAGTTGGTATCCTGATACTCATCTACCAAGATGTATTTAAACATATGTTGGTATTTCAGCAACACATCTGGATGATCTCTTAATAGCACATTTGTTTTGAATAATAAATCATCGAAATCCATCGCCGATGCTTTCATCATTCTGTTTTGATAAGCTTTGTAAACTTCTGCCAAACGAGGCTTTGCCGTCATTTTGTCTTCTTGGCGAAGTTGCTCGTCGTTGAAATATTTGTCGGCAGAAATTAAGTT